>JAEXNA010000173.1 GCA_023447635.1 Vulcanimicrobiota bacterium
GGGAGGGGGTGAACGTGTCCTCGTCGTGAGCTGCGACTTCTGCGCGGGGCTGGGGGGCGCGGGCGGTGAGAGTGCGATTGGGGCTGTGGGCGCTGAGGACGTTCATTTTCGCGATCTCCGGGTGAGGTTTTAAGTAGGATGCTTTACGGGCGTCACAAGAACGTTACCTGGGGGGAGTGGGGGTCGGGCTGGGGCGGAGTGGGGTCAAACCGAGTTGGGCGGCGTGACGCCGGCGATTTTCGGTTTGACGCCTGGATATTCGGATTTGGAGGCCGGTATTCGCGGGTTTGATGTCGGGATTTGTGGGTTTGACGCCGCGTCGGTGGGTTTGGCGCGGGAGGGCGGTTAGCCGAACGGTTCGAGGGGGACGGCTTGCGGGTTGTCGGCGCCGAGCACATCGGTCTTGACCAGCAGCACGGGCTTCTGGTTGTCGAGCGCGAGTTCGGTCAGCGCTTCGAGGTTTTTGCGGGGCAGGATGGTGTTGGGCGATTTCAGGGCGGGGAGCCAGCGCAGTTCGTGGGCTCCGACTTTTTCGTTATTGGCGGTCTGGCGCCACTCTTTGGGAGCCCAGCCGAACATGGGGGTCAGGTGGGAGGCGAGGTCTTCGGCGACGGCGGTGACGGTGGCGCTCATGGTGCCGTTGGCGATAGTTTTTTTCCAGTCGGACATAGCGGCGTACAGCGCTTGCGAGCTATCCTGCGAGCAGTTCTGGGCGGCGGTCACGATCGAGGCGCCCTCTCCCTGACCCGAGCGGTAGCGAGCCATGACTTCCTCCAACCGCTGCTCCAGGGCGCTGAACGGCGCGACGCCTTTGCTGTCATCGAACAGTTCGGGGAGTTGTACGATGCTGTCGGAGATCGGGCGGTCGTAAAGATAGCCGCGCTCGGTGTCGCCCATATAGGCGTGCCACTTCTGGCTGCCCGAGGTGACGCCGCTGCGGTTGTGAGCGTACACCTGTTTGTATTCGACGTCGAACCGGTTCTCGTCGGTGAATTCGTCTTTGACGACTTCGGCGGTGCCGAAGGAGAAGTGGCCGAGGTAGACGCCCAGGGTGGCGGGGGCGCCGACGGCGCCTCCAAAAAGGTGAAGCAGCAGGGTGCGGTCGCCGAGTTTGAACGCTTCCTCGGTGGCGTTTTTCAGGACGGGGCTTTTGCCCTCGGCCGAGGCGGTGGGGTCGAGCAGGGTGCGGGTCATCTGAGCACGGCGAACGGACCGTTTTGCAGGCGATACTCTCCGCTGAAGTCGGTGGGGAATTCGGTGAGAGCGGCGCCATCGAGTTGGAACTGCGCTAGTTTCGCGAAGCTGTCGTTGAACTCGGTGTCTTGCTTGGAGACTTGAAAGAAGCGATAGATTTTCTCGTCGGTGCAGACGCTGACGGAGAGAAGGTGCATCATGGTGGCGTTTTCGGCGGCGGCGGCGCCGTCGACCACCAGGGCGGACCATTTCCCCATTTTCGCCGGGGTGGCTCTGACCTGGACCACGGAGAAAGGGAAGCGCTTGAGCGCGGGGAGCATCTGATCGAACTTTTCCCCGGCGGGGGTGCTGTTCTCGATCACTTCGAGTCGATAGACGGCGTATTTTAGGTCCGGTTGGAACGGGTTGGGCTTAGCTCCCAGGTAGACGCCTTTGGCGGCGCTTTCGAGTTTGTCTTTGATCGGCAGGGTCAACCCCTCGATGGTTTGCTCGCCGGGCCCGGCCCCGGCGGTGGAGCCGAGAAGGAGGAGGAGCAGGCAGGTCAGGGCGATCGAGAACGCTTTCATCGTCGATGTTTTGCTCTGGAAAGACATCTCCCTTCGCGGCGAGTTGGCGGGCGAGGGCATGAAAAAAGCCGCCCCTTTGGGAGCGGCTTTCGCCTGGTTCTTTAGCTGGCTCGGTTCTCGAGTTCGCTAACCCGTCGCTTAAGTTCGAGGATCTCTTTGTGGATATCCACACTGGAGTCGCCAATCTTGCGCAACACCTCGAGAGTCTCAGCCTGGCGGTCAGCCAGGCCTTCGAACTCTTCTCTCGTCGCTGACGCTAATTCTTGCATTCCTCGCACAATGCCATCGATTCGACGGCCGAGTCGGTCTCCGACCTGGCGGGTGTGCAAGATGCTTAGCTGAAAGTTGGTCTCGATGACCTCACGCAGCTTTTGCTCTTCGTTCATGAGGACTAACTCGCTCTATCTTCGAGTTCGCCGACGCGGCGCTTCAGTTCGAGGACTTCCTTGCGAAGGTCCACGCTGGAGTCGCCCATCTTTCGTAGCACGTCGAGGGTCTCGGCTTGGCGATCGGCGAGACCGTGGATGTCTTCCCGCATCTCCTCGCCCATCTGTTGCATTCGCTGACCGATTCGGTCTGCGACCTGCCGGGTGTGCAGTATGGACAACTTGAAATTGGTTTCCAGGATTTCGAGAAGTCGTTGCTCTTCACTCATATCGTCACCTCGTGGAGTCCGATTGGTCTCACGCCTGCGGTGAGAAGATCTGGATTCCACCTTCTCACCTTAGCACATGGGCGAAAAAATCGACAAGGTGAACACGTCTCCGAAATACGGCTCCAACAAAAAAGGCCACTCCTTTCGGAGCGGCCTTCTTGGGAATCTCGTCGCTAGAAGCGGGAGACTACATGTGGGCGATGATGTTGTCGCCGAACTCGGAGCATTTGACTTCGGTGGCGCCGTCCATCAGGCGAGCGAAGTCGTAGGTGACTTTCTTCGAGGCGATGGCGCCGTCGAGGCCCTTGATGATCAGGTCGGCGGCTTCGGTCCAGCCCATGTAGCGCAGCATCATTTCGGCCGAGAGGACGACGGAACCGGGGTTCACCTTGTCCTGGTCGGCGTACTTGGGAGCGGTGCCGTGGGTGGCCTCGAAGATGGCGTGGCCGGTCTTGTAGTTGATGTTACCGCCGGGAGCGATGCCGATGCCTCCAACCTGAGCGGCCAGAGCGTCGGACAGGTAGTCGCCGTTCAGGTTCAGGGTGGCGATCACGTCGAACTCGCTGGGGCGGGTCAGCACCTGCTGCAGCGTGATGTCGGCGATGGCGTCCTTGACGATGGCGCCGTTAGGCAGTTTGCACCAGGGTCCGCCGTCGATTTCGACCGCGCCGAACTCTTCCTTGGCCAGTTCGTAACCCCAGTCGCGGAAGGCGCCTTCGGTGTACTTCATGATGTTGCCCTTGTGCACGAACGTCACGCTCTTGCGGTTGTGCTCGACACAGTATTCCAGAGCGGCGCGGATCAGGCGCTGGCTGCCGGACTTGGAGACGGGCTTGATGCCGATGCCGACTTCGTTCAGGGTCTCGGCGCCGAAGCGGATCTTGGAGAACTCCTTGGGCAGGCTGCTCTTGATGAACTCGAGCATCTTGGTGGCGGGCTCGCTGCCGGCTTCGAAGTCGATCCCGGCGTAGATGTCCTCGGTGTTTTCACGGAAGATCACCATGTCCACGGCTTCGGGGGCTTTCACGGGCGAGGGCACGCCGGTGAAGTAGCGCACGGGGCGCAGGCAGACGTACAGGTCCAGCATCTGGCGCAGGGCCACGTTCAGTGAGCGGATGCCGCCGCCGACGGGGGTGGTCAGCGGGCCTTTGATGCCGATCAGGTACTCTTTGAAGGCGTTGACGGTGTCGTCGGGCAGCCAGTTGTCGAACTTCTGGAAGGCCAGTTCACCGGCGTAGACTTCCAGCCAGTCGATCTTCTTCTCGCCTTTGTACGCCTTCTCGACGGCAGCGTCGATCACGCGGACCGACGAGTGCCAGATGTCGGGTCCGGTGCCGTCGCCGATAACGAAGGGCAGGGTGGGACGATCGGGGACGATCAGCTTTCCATTCTCGATGGTACATTTCTGGCCGGGCATAGTGTCTTTCATCTTTTTCCAATCCTAATGATATTGGGCGCTCTATCAGCGTGGAGCGCCGTGCTTCTTTTAGCGCGCGGCACGGGGTACAGGCCGCGGAACACACGCGGCCCTCCCATTCTCACCCCTCCCCCAGGGCTCCTTGCTAGGTTGGCCTAGAATGTTGGCTGTCAAGATGAGCTTTCCATGAGCAATCCGATAAGCTTTCTTTCAGGGCGACAGGATATGGTAAGCGGGACAGAGTTTCTTGGGAGATCATGGTCGGCGTGCAGATTCGCGTTACAAGCTATAACTACCTCAATCTTTATGACCGGATCGATGATCCGGGCGTGAAGGACGAGGGCACTGGAGAAAAGCCTTTGGAGCAGCGCCAGGCAGGCGGTCAGGTGCTTCGCGAACTGGATTCCGACGTGGTCTCGTTCCAGGAGATTGAAAAGGGCAGCCTGCTGCAGGCCGAACTCGACCGGGAGACGGGTAGGCGCTACGGCGTGATTCACGTCGACGGCAACGACGAGCGGTCCAGCGACGTGGCGTTTGCCTCCAAACACCGGGTGGTGGGCGTGCGCTCTTACAAGGACCACCGCTACACCTTGCCCGGCAACCCGGAGGAGCAGAAGTTCCGCCGCGACCTGCTAGAGACCGACGTGGTGCTGCCGGGTAACGTGCCGCTGAAGGTTTTCACCGTGCACTTCAAGTCCAAGCGCGGCGGCGAAGCCTCGGACATTTTGCGCGAGGGCGAAGCTCGCGAGGCGCGCAAGTTGATCAAGGAAGCGGTGCGCGACCTGCCCCACAAGAACTACGTGGTGATGGGCGATTTCAACGACACGCCCGACTCTGGCACGGCCCGCGCGCTAACGGCGCAGGATTCCGACGGCTGGGGTCTGGTCGACGTGGCCGCCTATGCTGGAAACCATACCCCGACCTATCCCACCTCGGCCGAGGATGCGGCTAAGTGGGGCAGCAAGCGGATCGACTTTATCCTGACTTCTCCCGAGATGGCCGATCGGCTGACCTCGGTCTCCGTGCACCGCACGCCGGCGGCGTATATCGCCTCTGACCACTTTCCGCTGACCGCTACGTTCGATATGTAGGGTCCGACCCTTGGACATCGAGGAGTTTCTGGCCGCCCAACAGGAGAGCGGCCAGGTGGAATCCGAGGGTGGGTTTACGGTCGCGGTCGAAAAGGCTCGACAGAAGTTGGGCAAGTTCCAGCTGGAGCATCCGGGCTTTTACCTGCTCAAGGTGGTTCAGGCGGCGGTTTGGGGCGGGGCGACGCGGATCGACATCGAGGAGAATCGCAACGGGTTGACGCTGTCCTTTGCGACTTCGGCTTCCATCGGAACTTTGGACGAGGTCTGGGCGGCCTTGCGGAATCCGCTGGACATGACCGAGAGTCCGCTGCAGATGCTGGCGCTGGGGTTCAATGCGGGGATGTTCTCTGGAGCCAGGCGGGTCAGCCTGGTCTGCTGGGGCGCCGAAAGGTCGTACCTACTTACCGGGGCCGGCGACGAGTTGAGCAGCAGCAAGGCGCCGAAACGTCGGCAAGGCGAGTCAGGCGAGTCGGACGCTTATCTGTTTTCGGTGGTGAAGCCTTCCGCCGGTTGGTTCCGTAGCGCGGTGTCCGAAGAGTTCCAGGCGGTCGAGCAGTATTGCGGTCATTGCCCGATAGGTATCTGGGTCGGCGGCATTCCGTTGCGCCCGGGCGACCTTCCTTATCCCTCGGTGACGCGGCGCGAGGACGGACAGACGGTTCCGTTTCCGCTGGTCGATCGCGTTGTGCCTGACATCCATGGGCCGATGGAGGTGGCGCTTCCTCGGGTGGCCGGACGGGTTCGAGGCGTGACGGGGTGGTTGCGGAGTCATCGCAAGCCCGAGACGTTTTCTCTTCAGCCGCTGGACTTGCCGCCGGTGGAACATCTCTGCTGCTCTGGTGCTTATTCGATGGGTTGGGAGCTAAGCGGTGACGATCAGGTGACGTTCGTTCATCACGGCGTAAGTGTCGCTACGATCAGGCTTCCCATCCTTGGCGCGGGCGCTATCGCGGTCATTCCGTCCAGCGGTCTTTCCTTCGACCTGTCGGGACGGGACGTCCTACGGAACGAGAAGTTCGAAGCTGCCCTGGTAGCCGTCCGAGAGGTCTGGCTGGACATGATCGACTCGATAGAGCCAGACCTCGAGCGGCTCACTACGACGGTCACCGGGGCCGAGCGGAGGGCTGAAATGAGTTCTGCTTACGACACTTGCGGCTGGTCTTGCGTCAGCTACATCGTGGGAGCGCTCCTTGCCTTTCAGCTGCCGGAGCTTTTATGGGAGGGCACGGGGTATCTTACGGCGTCCCTGGCGTTTCTTGGTTTCTCCGTCTGGTCCAGGCGGAGAAATCCTGTCGATCGCCATTCCGCGCTGAAGGCCCAGGTTCGCTGTCGTACCGCCGAGCTTCGACAGGACTGGCGGGGCTAGCATGGATCTGGAAGCGTTCCTGGGCGATCACCGCGCGCAGGGTCAGTGGGATTCTCAGGGCGTCTTTACCCTGGCGGCGGCCCAGGCGCGGGAGAAGCTGGCCCGGTCCGCGCTGAAGATCCCTCAGCTGTACATCCTGAAGCTGGTGCAGGCCGGGGTGGCGCTGGGCGCCACTCGGATGCGGGTCGACGGGTTCCGCAACGGCCTGACTCTGTGGTTCGACGCGCCTTCGGCGCCCACGCCGGACGGGGTGTTGAGGGCGTTGAGCGGAGAGGCGGTCGGGGACGAGGGGCTGCGCCTGTTGGGCGAGGGGATGAACGTCGCCCTCTTTCTGGAGCCGGCCGCCCTGGCTTTGCATCACTGGAGCGGAGACGGGGAGGGGTGGGCGCTTTCCTTCCGAGGCGAGGAGTTAGCCTCGGGGCCGGCCCCGGCCCGTCCTGACCAACTGCCCGAAGAGGGCCCGCTCTGGCTGTTCTCCCTGCAGAAGCCGGGCTATCACTTTCTGCGCAGCCCGGTCGAGGCCGAGATGTCCTGGCTGCACAGTCGCTGCACCTTCATGCCGATCGACTTCAAGATTCGAGGGCATCAATTGTACGCCCGTCCGGAGCGGTCTGGCGCGGCCGAGCCGATGGAAGGGCGGCACTGGCTGGTCGAGCGGCACGAGGTGGGAGCATCCTCAATGCTGGTGGAGCCGCCGGACCGTCAGCCGGGGGGGTCGGAGATCAAGGCGGGCTGGCTGCGCCAGCGGATGTTTGGAGGGCTGACGCTGTGGCAGCGCACCAAGGGGGGCTACGACGAGAACCCCGCTCTCTGCCGCGCGGTCTACCTTCTGCCCGAGGACCTGACCGGGGCGGACACGGTCGCGTTCGTGCGCCACGGTGTGATCGTGGCCAGGGTGAAGGTGACGAAGACGGGCGCCGGAGGGCTGGCGCTGCTCGATGCGAGTCTGGTCAACTTTGATATCTCCGGCTTCGAGGTGGTGCGGGACGAGAAGTTGGACGAGGCGATGCGGACGGCGGGGCGGGTTTGGAGCGGGATGCTGCAAGAGATGAGGCCTCTGCTGGAGAGGGCGCCGGGTCCGCTGCAGGAGCGCACGCAGCCCGAGAAGGGGCCGGGCTGTTGTTTGCTCTGGCTGCTCTTCTGCTCCGCCGAGCCGGTGGGATGGACGATTGGAGCTTTGACGTTGGGCGCGTGGGGAGTCTACCGGCACGCTTATCCCTTCCAGCCCCAGGTGCCGGACGAGAAGAAGAAGAGCGTGCTCTTGCAGCGTGTGGATTGGCTGCTGGCGACGGAGAGTTGGCCCTGGCCTGCAGGAGGGGGCCCGGCCGAGGCGTCCGCGGACTGAGCTCCAGCGGTGGGCGGCTAGCTCGCGAAAGGGAGGGCTATAGCTCGCCGTTTTGGTGAGCTGGGGCGAGAGGTTGGAGAGTTTGAGGGGGTGGGGTTTGGTTTGGTGCTTCGTTTGGACACCACGGTGTCC
>JAEXNA010000213.1 GCA_023447635.1 Vulcanimicrobiota bacterium
CCCTCCTAGGACAGAGCCCTCCCGACGAGAATGGCCACCTCCATGAGCGGACGCATCATCGTCAACGGCAACGCGCGCGCCGAGGCCGATCTGATTTTTGGCACGCGCGATGCCATCCTGAACCCTCGCCACGAGAACCCCGAAGTGCGACAAGAGCGCACCACCGTGCTGGTCACGGCGGCCTGGAGGGAGAACGAGCACCGCGAGAGTCACATCAAGCAAGCGCTCTATGACATCGGGATGCAGCCGCGCAACGAGGGCGGGTTCGACCAGCGCCTGGTCAATCTGTCCGCCTACCACGCCATGCTCGAATTCCAGCGCCGCGAACCGCATCTAGCCTCGCTCTACGCCGAGCGCGACGAACTGATCCAGCGCACCCGCGCGGTCTACCTGGAAAAGAACGCCTTCTACACCGCCCAGATGCGCCGCGCGTTCCAGCATCTGAAACAGTTCGCTCCGGACAAAGCGCTCTGCGAAGTGCTGCACAAATCGCCCGCCGGACGCCACCGCATGCCCGGCCGCTTCCGGGGTCACGAACTGCTGATGGACTTCCTGAGCGAGGACCTCGGCGACACCGTCGACCGTCTGGTGGAAAACGACAACCGCCTGACCCGCCTGATCACCGACCTGGACCAGCAGTTCCGCGAGGGCGTGGGGCTAAGCTACAACGCCTCCTGGCAAGAGCTGCGAGAGAACCTGGCCCGCACGCTGCTATCGGCGGGAACCGTGCTGATCTTCGGCGGCAACCTGGAAGCGCTGCACCGCTGCCTGACCTTCTTCGACCTGCGCAGCGCCTTCGTCGAAGCGCTACGACGCGGCACCACCTACATCACCGTTTCGGCCGGCTCGCTGCTGCTGTGCGAGCGGATCATCATCTACGACGATTTCGCCCAGGGCAAAGAGTTCCATCTCTTCGACCGCGGCTTCGGCCTGGTGCGCAGCCTGCAGATCTTCCCCCACTGCGACGACCGCATCCAGGTCGACGACCCGGACAACCTGGCCTACCTGGCCCACCGCTTCGGCGAACGGCGATGCGTCGGACTTAACGAAGGCAGCTATCTGCTCCTGGAACAAGACGACGAGCACAAAGCCGTCTCGCTGGGCCAGGAAGACGGCGTCTACGTGTTCGACCGCAGCGGCGACAAACGACGCTACGACCGGGGCGAAACGCTAACTCTCTAGCGCCTACCAGGCGAAGTCGGTCACGAACAGACGGCGGTCGTTCCCGGCCGAAGCCAGCGACGGCCCCAGCGAGGAAAAATCCAGATCCAGCACCGCTCCCGAGTGGTGGGTCAGCCGGTGCAACTCCTTGCCCGTGTTCAGATGGAACAGCCGGATATAGCAGTCCGAAGCGCCCGAGGCGACCACCCGCAGGTCGTGCGAAAAGCTCACCGACAAGGGGTTCGACGGGTGGGGCAGTTCGTGCATCACTTCCAGGTCGGGCACCCGAAGCAGCACCACTTTGCGCCCGCCGGCCGCCGCCAGGAAGTTGCCGTCCGCAGAGAACTCGACCGCCACGATCTCGCCGGGGCCCAGTGAGATCCGCTTGCGCAGGGTGAACTTGCCCGCCTCGAACAGCGACAGCGACCCGTCGGCCCCGCCCGCCGCCAGCAGGCCGGTCCGCGACGAGGCCAGCGATAGCGTCTTCTTGCTGAGCTTCGAGAACAGCCCCGTCTGGTGCCAGTCTATCAGCTGCACCACTTCGGCGCTGACGGTGTCGAAAATCCGAATATTGCTGGTATCGGACGCCACCGCCACCCGCTGCAGGCCGTGCAAGGCGCAGACGTCGCGCACTCGGTCCGGGAACAGCCCCCAGTTGCTACGCCGCCCAAGCTGAGCCGTGTGCTTTTCCGCCACCAGGTCGTACTGATGGATCTCGCCTTCCGTCTCGGCCGCGGTCAGGAACCGCCCGTCAAAGGAAAAGTCGACCGACGTCAGCTCTTGCTCGCCCGTCCAGAGCTTGGAAACGATGCCTCCGGTGTGCGCGTTCCACACCTGCAGATAACGTCCCGCCACCGCCACCAGCGGCTGTCCCGGGCAGTAGCGGACCGCCTGCGGAGGCGTGGCGTAGCGCCGAACCCCACGCACCGCCAGCACGTTGATACGCGGAATCCGCCCGGTCACCGAGGACGGCGCGTTCACCTCGACCCGCGAGTGCGGTAGCGACGCTCCCGGCATTCCGTAGCGCTGGGTCGGCTCGGGAGGGGAGGTGGGGTCGCGGTAGTCCGGGGGCGGAGGCACCTGGGGAGAGGCGTAGCCGGCGCTGGCCACAGCGGGAGGCGGCGGCGGGACCCTGAGCGGCGTCAGAGGAGCCTGAACCGAAGGCGCCGGGGGAGGCGGAATCACAGGTCGAGGAGGTACGGGTGGAGCCACGGGAGGGGCGGGCGGAGGCATCGGAACGACAGGGGGAGTCGCCAGCGGCGTCGAGGACAAGCGCGCCGACGGCTGAGCCGCCCCCAACTCGGCAATAGCCCGCAGTTCAACGGCGATCTCATCGACCGAGCCCGGTCGATCCTCCCGCTTCAGCGCCATCATGCGCCCCAGCAGTCGCTCCATGTCGGGCGTCACCGTCTCGTTGACCTGCGAGGGCGGCACCAGTTCGACCCCTTCAGAAGCGCGACGCCAGGCCGGCGGCGGCGGCACCTCGGTCAACAAAAAGTACAGCGTAGCGCCAAAAGCGTAGATATCCGAACGCTGGTCGGTCGAGGCCGAGCCGTACTGCTCGAGCGGAGCGTACTCGGCTGTTCCCATCCCTTTGATGATGTCGCGCGTCCCCACGCCAGCCTGCAGCCGCTTGGCGATGCCGAAGTCCAGCAGACGCAGGCGTCGCTTCTCGTCGATCATCACGTTGTCCGGCTTCAGGTCGCGCACGATCACCGGCGACGCCTGGGTGTGCAAGTAGCCCAGAACGTCGCATAGCTCCAGGCCCCACTGCACCACCCGGCGCTGGGACAACAGCTTGGGAGCCAGGTCGACTACGCGGCTCAGGGTCTTGCCGTCGACAAACTCCATGACCAGATAGTGCACGCCCTCGACCTCGAAAAAGTCGCTGACCTGGGCTAACGCCGGATGGTCCAGCTCGGCCAGGGTGCGCGCCTCGGTCTCGAAGGCGTCCAGAAACTTGGCCTGCTCGGCCGGGTCGGGCGATAGATGGCGCAGGCTTTTGATGGCGAAAATCTTGCCCAGCCGGGTGTGGCGGGCCTTATAGACCTGCCCCATCCCGCCTTCGCCCAGCAGTTGCAGCAGCTCGTAGCGACCGTCGAGGATGGGCGGGGGCGAGGCCGGATTCACTGGGCCGCCTCGACCTGGGTCTCCAGAATCTCGCCGCCGTCGACTCGCAGCACGAAGGCCAGCGGGTTGCAGCAGACCTCGCAGTCCTCGACAAACTCCTGGCGGCCAGAGATGGTCAGGTCGACCAGAATGGAAATCTGCTCCCAGCAGTGAGGGCAGGTGACGAAAAGCTCCTCCACCCTAAATCCCTCCGCCTTCCTCTAACAGGACCTTCAGGTACTCGGCCAGCTTCCCGTTCAGGGCGGGAGCCAGCGGCTCGAACTCGACCCCCAGAAAGCGCAGCCGGTTGACCTCCATGTTCGACACCACCCGCCCCTTGAGCGTCATCGCTTCGAGCGGTTCGTGAGGCCCGACCGTCAGCTCGACGCGCTGGCCTTCTTCCAGCGAGGCGTCCGCCTCCAGCAGCATACCGTTGGCGCCCATGTTGTAGACGCGGCCTTCGACCGTGACGCCGGCCTCGGTGGTCAGCTGGCCGGGCAGAAAGCAGTTGACGCGCACGTGCTTACGCTTCTGGAAAATCCGCTCGGGGCGGAACCCCAGTTCGCGCAGGGTGGCCTTGACCCAGGACTGGCGCAACACGTCCTCGCTGGAGGAATACGAAAGCCCCACAAAATGGGTGAAGTCGCGCTTGCGTCGCTTGGACCACTGCACCCGGCAGCGCACCGTTTTCTCGGTGACCCCGGGGGTGTCGACTTCGTAGGTGACGTCGGTCAGGCTGCCCAGGGTGGGCGGCTGAAGGCAGCGCAGCATCATTCCGCCCAGGCTCATATCCACCACCTGGCCGAAGTAGCGCTTGCTTCCCACTGTGTAGTTGACCTCGACATGGCAGCGTAGCCGAACCAGCTCCCGACGTTCCCCGAAGTCCCACCCAGAAGAGCCGCCGCCGCGCCGCAGCGACTTCAAGCCCTCCCAAAGCTTCCTGATCATGGGCCTCCTCTTTGGCCCTTGGCCCGGCGGAATCCTGGTCAACGACCCGCTTCAGAGATGCGAAGCGGTCAGAACAGCGAGGGCGACAGCGCCAGCACGATCTTGCGCCCTTCGTCATCGAGCGAGTCGGTCAGCATCTCTTGCAGCATGAACAGCTCGCCGTAGGGCGCGCCCAGCCGAAGCTGCATGGCGATGTCGTTGGGCGAGCCTTGCAGCGGCAGGCTCAAGAGGCGACGGTAGAGAGGCAGATTCTGCAGGCTGGCGCTTTCCATCGCTTCCAGGGGCGACTCCGGCGGTTCGGGCCGGCTGGCCAACAGCAGGGCGAAAAAGGTGCGTAGACTGGCCAGCCCCAGCTGGTCTAGCTCGCGCCGCGGGTCATCGAGCGAGCTGTATTCGGCCGACAGCCCCGAAAGCCAGCCGTTCAGCCGCTCGCGGCACAGCTCGATCCGGGTCACGCCGGCCTCAAGCGCTGGCGCCCGCGCGATAGTCGTCGAGCATGGAGCGTCGTTTGGCCTTGATCTCGGCCAGTTCGCCTTCCAGCCCCTGGGTGCCCAGTTTCTGGTTGGCTTCCAGGGTCGACTGCCAGCGGGACAGCTGAGAGTCCAGGAGAGCAAACTTCACGAAGGCGCGGTCGCCCAGCAAATCCTTATGCAGATCGGTGTTGAAAGCGTCCGACTCGGGCACCGAAGGGCCGTTGACGATCACGCAAACGTCGTCGCCTTCGATCCGCTCGCACTGGCCGCTCAGGCTAACCTTCTGGCCAGAGCAGTCCTTGATGAACTTCTCCATCTGCTTGAACTTGTCCATCCCGAACAGCGCCGAAGTCTCTTGATGGGTACCCGATTCGGACACCGAAAGCTGGACTTTGCCGTGCTCGTCGATGTCGAACGACGGTTTGCCGCCGGCGATACGACCGACCGAGAACTGATAGCTTTTGGCGTTGACCGAACTGACCGACTGCAGCAGCGCTTCCTGGTCGTCGCGAGCCAGGCTGCTGTCCGCCTTGACCAGGTCGGCCAGTTCGCCCTTCAGCGTGTCGACCAGGGCGCCGTCGCCCAATTCGCCAGCCGTCTTCATCAGTCGCATCGCCTTCAGGCTTTGCGGCTTGCGGTAGAGCAGTTCGGGCAGTTTGTCTTCGAAGGCGTGGCTATTGTCGGCCACCCGGGTCATCGCCTCGAGGTTCGAGGCACGCTCTTCCGCGCTGGGGGTGGCGGTCATGGCAAAGTGCACGCCGGGACCGCCGTTGGCGTCTTTATCGTGGAACAGCACGCAGCGGTGCATCCGCTCGAGATCGTCGGAGCCGAAAAGCTTGGCCAGCGGGTCGTCGGGGTTTTGAGCGCGCTCGCGCAGATAGCGGGCGGCTAGCACGTTGTGGCCGGCGTCTTGCCCCTTCAGCCCTTCCTGGTTGATCGGGTCGCGCACGCTGTCCATAGCGTAACCCAGGTCGTGCACGATCATCGCCTGGTGCATGACCAGTCGGTCGACGGCCGGCACGGAGACGCCCTGCTTTTCGAGCCCGTCGGCGAGCTGTTCGCAAGCTTTGATGTTGTGGCCCAGCAGGTGGCGGACGCCGTGATCGCCCAGCATGTTCTCGGCTGCGGCCTTGTCCTGGTAGGCGACCAGGGCCAGGTTGCCCGCTACCAACTTGTAGGCGTCGGCCGCACTGAAGTCTTTCGGAGCAGCCTGCAGAGCCAGGTCCAGGAAGCGGTTGGTCTGCTCGCTGACGGTAGCGTGTTTTTCCGGGTTGAAGGAGGCTTCGCGGGACAGGAACAGCTTGTCCACCACGCCCTGGGCCGCGCTCTTGACCGAGTCCAGCGAGGTCCCGTTCAAGGAGCCCGTCAGCCCTTCGGGGGCCTGGTTCACGCTGATCCCGCGCTCGGCCGCGAAGGCGTTGACCGTGCGGGTGGCCGATTCGGCCGAGGTGGTCGGGTCGTTGTAGCGGGCGTTCAGAGCGGCCCGGGTTTTCAGCGCTGCCTCGTCGTTCTTGAAAGGGAAAACTTGCAGGTAGCCGGATTCGCGCTCGCTCATCGCCGCTGCGGCCGACGGTTTGGCCATGCTCGCGAGCATCTCGCTCAGGGTCAGGCCCGAGGCGACAGGGGCCGCCGGCGTCTCCTGCAGAGAAACCACGGGGCCGTTGGGCGCCTGACTAGAGAAGCTGACCCCGGACTGCTCCCAGGACAGCAAGGTTGGAGAGGCCACAGCGGCAGGGGCTGCCGGAGCCTCTGGGGGGGCAGGGGGAGTGGCCGGGGGGAGGGCCGGGGCGGCCGTGGAGGCAACAAACGTTTCGCCGGGCAAAGCGGGCGCCGCTGGCAGAGCCGGAGCGGGTACGCCCACGGAGGGACGGGCTTTGGCTTCAGCGGCTTTGGCTAGCGGTTGAAAGGTATGGAGCGAACGTAATTCCATCGTAAAGCGTGACGTTCGATTCTATCACGCCTTAGCGCAGACATGAAGCCTATTTTGCGATCTCGGGAAAAAACGGGAACTCCCGCTCCACAATCGGATTAGTAGCCAAATGCGTAAGCTCAAGAAACTCCTTAACATCAGTTTAGCCCTCATGGTCACCCTCTCGATGGCCGCGATCGCCGACGTGAAGACCGGCGAAGCCGCTCCCGACTTCGCCGTCAAAGGCCTGGACGGCAAGACCGTGCAGCTGAAGAGCCTGCAAGGCAAGCCCGTCGTGCTGGAATGGATCAACCCCGAGTGCCCCTTCGTACGTAAGCAGTACGACTCGGGCAAGATGCAGGCGCTGCAAAAGAAGTATGGCAAGAACGTCACCTGGGTGACCATCGCCTCTTCGGCTCAGGGCAAGCAGGGCTACCACACCAACGCCGAGTGGAAAGAGATCGTGAAAAAGGAGAAGGCTGCTCCCGCCTATCTCGTGCTCGACACCGACGGTAAGATCGGCAAGACCTACGGCGCCAAGACCACGCCGCACATGTTCGTCATCGACAAAACGGGCAAGGTCGTCTACCAGGGCGCCATTGATGACCAGAAGGACACGAACTACGTCGACGCCGCGCTGACCTCGCTGGCGACCGGCACAAAGATCGCCGTGACCACCACCAAGTCGTACGGCTGCGGCGTGAAATACGCCGAGTAACCCCGAGCCTTCCAACCTGGAAGTTCAGAAAGAGGCGGGCCGACCGGTCCGCCTCTTTCTTTTGCCGTCTCCCCCTCCAACTCCGAGACCCCTCCCCTCTCCACCGGAACCCCTCCCACCGAAAGCCTTCCTTCTCCCGGTAGACGTAAAGAAACTTAGAGATGAGAAACTTTCAAATTCCGGGCTAGTTTTGTCCCGTATGAATACTCCAATCGTCAATGTCACCTTAGACCTGTCCAAGCACGGCGGCTGCTCCTACCAGCAGAGCGCTCTGCTCAGAGACCTGACCAAGGACACTTCGGTGACCGCTCTGCTCGAGCATTTGGGCGCCGACGTGCTGGAAATCCGCTTCGGCTCGTGCGAGGCGGAAAAGACCTCTTACCGCTCACCGTAAAACGGGCGGGCGGTAAAAAATGTCGAGAGTGTTGCATTTCGTTAACAAGAGTTAACATTTGGAAGCCTGGGACAAAGCTGCGGTTATGTAGCGGGCGGTAAGGTAGCCTCAAGAGACCACGAGAGGACGCCACAACAAAATGCTCAGCACCTACGCCCAGTTCGACCGACTTCACAGCGGGATTTATCACGACGCCTGGCAGGCCCAGACCGTCAGCAAACTCGCTTCCGGAATGGCCACGCAGGCCGGCTTCTCTCGCAAAGAGTCGCGCTTCCTGGCCCAGGTCGCACTGCTGCACAACGCCGACGAGCGTCTCTGCGTGAATACTGGCGAGCGCACTCCGCTGGCGCCTCCGCAGGTGCACACTACGCTGGACTGGCTGCTGGCCAACCGCGACTCGATCTGCCGTCACTTCTGCTGGACCAAGCACAACTTTCACATGGCCTGCGCCCTGATCGCTCGCACCTGCTTCCCGTTCGACGGCGAGCCGCGTCTGCTGGGCGAAGCGTTCCACGGCAAGTCGCCGGTCGACATCGCCGCCCACTTCGTGAACCTGCTGCCTGTCGAGCAGCGCGAGGACGCTCTGCGGCTGGGTCTGATCCTTCGCTTCGCCGATCAGATCGCCAACTTCACCGGCAACTGGAAGCGCGTTCAGGTCGCCATGAGCGGCCTGGTGAAAGAGCTTCAGGCTGGTGGAGTCACCACCACCGTGAGCGACCTGGGCAGCGCGGCTTTCCTGACCAACGCCGGCAACGACCTGGCTCAGGACCGCGCTCTGGCGCTGCGTTTCGGCATCAGCCGTGACGGCCTGTTCGGCCGCGAGCGACTGCTGGAACTTCTGCCCGCCGCCGTGGTGCGCCGCTTCCAGGCCAACCTGCAGGTGCTGGGCGAAGGCGCCCTGGCCGCGTAGGCCCACGCCCTTCGGCGGCACGCCTTCCTAATCCAGGTTGATGACCAGAGGGTCGTCGTCCTCGTCCCAGGTCGTCCGCTCCGGCGGGGCGACCTCGTTGCCGTCCCGGTCCAGATAAAGCTGGCCTCGTTCGGCGTGGAGAACCCAGGCCGACGACTCGTAGAAGGCCAGCGCCTGCTGGTAAGCCGGAGCGATGGCCCAGCGTCCCTCGCGATCCAGGTAGCCCCACAGGCCGCTGGCGTCGCTGGCGGCCGCGCGGCCGTTCCAAAACTCGCCGACCTCGTCGAAGACAAAGCCGGTCAGCGCCTGACCAGCCCCGTCGATCAAAGCCCATTTGCGCTGATAGTCGTCGTCGGTCTGGCAGACGAAAGCGCGCTCTTCATGGAATCCCGTGACCTGCAGGTAGCGAACCGGGATGACCATCCGACCTCGATGGTCAATGTAGCCCCAGCGGTCCATCATGCGAACGGCCGCTCGCCCGCCCGAGAACGGTTCGACCTGCTCGAAGCGGGCCTCGATCACGGTGTTCCCCTCGACGTCCTGAAATCCACACAGTTGATAGGGGATCAGCGGCTCGTCTTCGGCTATCGGTTGGTCCTTTTCGGCCCGGGCCAGAAACTCGCTCGTGGCCTTGCGCACGATGTTGGTGAAGACCGACATGTCGTCGCGCAGGCGAACCCTCCAACCGTAGGGCGCCAGGCGCAGGCTCATGGAGTTGGTGAACGATTCGACCTGGTAGTCGACCTCGGCTTCACTGGGGCTCAGGCGCCGGGCTTCCAACGGCCGCATGACCAACCCCTCGACGTCGTCTAAAAGATGGGACAGGAACAGCTTCAGGAACGCTTCGGGCGCCAGTTGGGAGAGATCCTCGACGCTGCGGTTGTCGAACTTTTCGCTCAACCCCGTGGCAAAGCCGGCGCGCTCTAAAAAGGACAGCGCTTCCAGGTTGGCCTGCTGAAAATCGACCCTGTCCTGCGGGTCGATCAGGCTGGCCAGCCTTTCGAAATCGCCTCGGCAGAACGCTTCGCAGTAGTCGCGGGCGACCTCGAGAAGGTCAGCGCTCAATGGCGCTGGGAAAGGCGCGCGAGAATCTCGGCGTCCGACGGGGCGGGGGCGAAAAAGTGAGCTTCGATTCTATCGCCGAGCAGCCAGCCGACCTGAGCGTTGACGTCCGCTGCCCCACCCACTCGGGTGATCGAGGCGTTGACGGTCGAGTTGAAAAAGTTATCGGCTTCGCCCTGGTAGTAAGTGGTGCCAGGCGAGGTCTTGTCTTGCTTTTCCCAGCTATCGAAACGGGGAGGGTTGTGGCGAGCATCGAGCTTGGCCAGGATCGCCTCGTCCGAGGGGGCGGGCGAGACGTGGAAGGTTTCGGTGTGAAGCCCGAGGCCCAGGAAGCCGTCTTTCGAGCCAGAGTCGGCGCTGCCGTCGGGGTGGCGCTCGATCCAGGCTTTGGACTGGCGATGCTCGGCCTTGTAGCGCTTGATGCTGGGTTCGCTCGAGGCGATGGGGCTCCACTGGGCTTTCACGTTCTAGGTCCTCCGGAGGGGTGTCTTAGACTCAAGATAGGCGATGGTCCGGAAAAGACGCTGAAAACTCCAACCCGCCTCCACCTCCCCAAAAAAACTCCGCCCATCAGAAGGGTTCCCGGAAGAACTTGATAACCACTTCTCAAATATGAGTGTCATCGCTCTCGAAAACATCCTCTTCCATCGCGGCGCCGAGGTGATCCTGGACCTGCCTTCGCTGCAGCTCGAGAAGGGCTCGCTGACCCTGCTGACCGGCGGTTCGGGCACCGGCAAGAGCACCCTGATCCATCTGCTGGCCGGTTTCCTCAGGCCCGACTCGGGCCGCTACAGCTTTGACGGCCGCGACGTCTCGCGCCTGTCCGAGCGGGAGTGGGACGGTCTGCGGGGATCGCAGATCGGGGTGGTGTTCCAGCACTATCCGCTGCTGCGCGGCTTCTCCTTACTGGACAATCTGCTGATTCCGATGGGGCTGGCAGGTCGGTCCGACAAGTCCCGTGCTCAGGAGTTGTTGAAAAGGGTCGGGCTCGAGCATCGGCAGGGGCATCGGCCCTCGCAGCTTTCCGCAGGTCAGCGCCAGCGGGCTGCCCTGGTGCGGGCGCTGATCAATCGGCCAACGCTGGTACTGGCCGATGAGCCGACCGCGCATCTGGATCCGGAGAGCGGGGAAGCGGCATTGAATCTGCTCAAAGAGTTGGTGGGCGAAATGGGTAGCACGCTGCTGCTGGTCTCGCACGATCCTTCGTTGACCTCGCGGCTGCCGGCCCACCTGCGACTCGAAGATCTGCAGCGGGTGAAGGCATGAAGCCGGGAAGCTTGCTGCACTTGGTGTGGGGCAATATGCGGGCGTCCCGCTTCACCACTATCGTGACGGTGGTGTTGACGGCGCTTTCCCTGGGCCTGTCGCTATCGACCCTGTCGTTGCGCAGTCAGGCGCGCCAGGCGTTCCTGAACGGCAGTGGAGGTTACGATGCGGTGCTGGGCGCTCGCGGCAGCGCCTTGCAGTTGGTCTTGAACAGCCTGTACCACCTGGAGACTTCGCCGGGGAATATCCCCTGGAGCCTGTATCAGGCGATCGCCAGGGAGCGAGGCGTGCTGCGGGCCTACCCGCTGGTGGTGGGAGACAGTTTTCACGGCTTTCGCGTGGTGGGGACGGTGCCGGGGCTGATCACGGATCCGCCCAAGGGGGTGGAGGTTTATCGTTTCGCCGAGGGCGAGATTTTTGACGTGAGGCGCCGCGAGGCGGTGGTGGGATCTGAGGCGGCTCGCAAGGCGGGGCTTGGTCTGGGCAGCGGTTTTCAGCCAACGCACGGGCTAAGCGAGGGCGGTCATACCCACAGCGAAGAGTATCTGGTAGTGGGAGTGCTGGCGCCGACCAACAGCCCGATGGACCGCGCTATCTATATTCCTTTAGAGGGCGTGCTGCGTATGGAGGGGCACGTGCTGCGGGGGCAGGGCGGGACAGAGTTTCGAGCCCAGCCGGGGCAGGCGATTCCGGAGGAGCACATGGAGGTCAGCGCGGTGCTGCTGGACCTGGACTCTCCGCAGCGGGGGATGGATCTCGCGGGCCGGGTGAACCGGCAGGGGAAAGAGGCCACGCTGGCCTTCCCGGTGGCTCAGCAGGTGTCGGAGATTTTCGAAAAGTTGGGCTGGGCGCACCGCTTGTTGTCGCTGTTCGCGCTGGCCATGCTGGTCATTTCGGCGGGGGCGATTCTGGCCTCGCTGACGGTGGCCAGCGAGCTGCGTCGGCGGGACTATGCGCTGCTGCGAACGCTGGGGCTGCCCCGCTGGAGGCTGGCCGCGCTGCTGGTCACGGAGGGGGCGCTGACGGTGGGGCTGGGCGCCGTGCTGGCGGTGCCGCTGACGCTGCTGTTCTCGCTGGCGGCGGCGGGCTGGGTGCGGGCGGCTACGGGGGTGACTTTGCAGGTCACGCGGCTGTCGGGCGAGGCGCCGGGGCTGCTGCTGCTGGCACTGCTGCTGGGAGGGCTGGCGGGAGCGGCGCCAGGCTGGAGAGTCTATCGCAAGGAGCTGTCTTCGCAGCTGGACCCGGAGGCCGGAGGGGAGTAGGCGGGGTGGAGGGGCCGGCTTGCGCAAAAGCCGAGCCAGAGTCGGCGAAAAAGCCCACCCCGAGTCGGCTTGCGAAACTTGCGGCCTTAGCGCGGGATCGTCACGATCTGGCCGTCGCTCTCCGTGCCGTAGCGCGTCACCGCCGTCACCGCGTAGCGACCCGGCGAGAGCTCCAGGCGGCTCTGATGGCCGAAGTGCAAACTGTCCAGGCGCCAGCGCTGGCCTAGTTGACGATAGACAGCCCAGCGATGAGCGGCCTGTTTGTCGCGATTTTCCACAGTGATCGTTTGCCCACTGAGTTCGACCCGCGGCGGCGCGACGGTCTGCGCCTGAAAGCGCGCTAGAGCCGGAGGCAACGCTGGCTCGGGGTAGAGGCGCTGGAACAGCGAGGTCACCTTGCCTTCGAGCATCGGCTTGATGCTCCACCAGATCGCTCCGCGCGAGCCGAAATCGGCCCGTTTCCGAATCAGGCTCAACTCCTCGGCATACTCGTCGAGAGTCCATTCCGGCTTGCTATCCAGCGCGTTCAAGTTCAGCCCGGGAAAAGTGTAGCGGCCCTGCTTCGCGTGGTCAGTCCACCAGGCCAGCAGCGGCTCCAACGCTTGCGCTTTCCGCGTGGTCGGCCAGTACAGCTGAGGCGCCAGATAGTCGACGTAACCGTGGTCGGACCACAGTTGCGGATCGGCGTACAGCTTCGCGAACTGATCAAACCCCTCGATGCCGGGCGGACGCTGCGGCGCCGGGAGCCCAAAGGGAGAGATGCCGAACCGCAAGTACGGCTTTTCGCGGTGCACCGCTTTCGAAACTTCGGCAACGGCCCGGTTGAGGTTATTCCTCCTCCAATCGTCCCTGCCCAGCGGCCCCTGATAGGCTCGCCAACTGTCCCCATCGGGGAAGTCCACCTCGTTCTCGGGGTAGGGATAGAAGTAGTCGTCGAAGTGCAGGCCGTCCAGATCATAACGCCGCGCCAGGTCGGTGCAGACCTCGACCAGTCGCTGCTGCACCTCGGGCGCGGTCGGCTCCATCCAGACAAAACTGCCGTAGGGCACCACCCTATCGGGATGGACGGCCCCGAGGTGAGGCGCCACCATGGTCGTCTGGTTGGAGGGGGAAGCCGAAGCGCGATACGGGTTGAGCCAGGCGTGCACCTCGATCCCGTGCTCGTGGGCCAGCGGAATCAGATAGGCCAGCGGGTCGTAGCCCGGGTCCTGGCCCTGCTGCCCCGTCAAGAACCGGCTCCAAGGCTCCAGGGTCGAGGCGTAGAGCGCGTCGCCCTCGGGCCGAACCTGGAAAAAGATGGCGTTGAGCCGACACTCCCTGGCCCGCGCGACCAGCGCTCGCAGTTCGGCCTGCTGCTGCTCCCTGCTTAGCCCCGGCTTGCTGGGAAAGTGCATGTTGTGCACACTCGCCACCCACACGCCACGCAACTCTCGAGTATGACCGACAGCCACCGTCTCGGGCTGGAGCGGCGCCGCCGAAACGGAAGGCGCCGTCAGGAGCAGGGCCAGCAGCGCCGCCAAAACCAGCGACACTCGGCATGGAGAAAAGATGGGGTGCAGAGACAGCACGACGCGCATCGCGGCCGTTTCTCCCTCCGCCAGGATCAGCCCTGGGCCTCGCACCCCCAGCTCGAAAGCCTTGGTGCTCCATTTGGACACCACGGTGTCCAAACAGAGCACCGCAAACCACGCACCCCCAGCTCGAAAGCCTTGGTGCTTCATTTGGACACCACGGTGTCCAAACTGAGCACCGCGAACCACGCACCCCGGCCTGAGCACCGCGAACCATCCCGGGCCGGAGATCGGTCCGAAGAGCGAGAAGGCGGCCATCCATGCGAGTGGTCTGTCTTAGCGATACCCATCACCTCTTCCGCAAGGTCCAGGTGCCCGACGGCGACCTGCTGCTACACGCGGGCGATCTGAGCCACCACGGGACGGCTGCCGAGGTGCGGGCCACCGCGGACTGGCTGCGCTCGCTGCCTCACCGGCACAAGGTCGTGATCGGCGGGAACCACGACTTCTGCCTGGCCGAAGAGGACCACTCCGACCTCTTCGACGGCCTGCACTACCTGCAAGATCAGGCGGTCGAAATCGAAGGGCTGCGCCTCTACGGCAGCCCCTGGACTCCCGAGTTCGGACGCTGGCCGTTCCAGATGCCGCGAGGGGAAAAGGCGGCGAAAATCTGGGCTAACATCCCCGACGACACGCAGGTCCTGCTCACTCACGGCCCGCCCGCCGGCATCGGCGACCTGACCCTTCAGGCGGTCCAGGCGGGCTGCGAGGCGCTGACGGAACGAGTCCGCCAGGTGCGTCCGCTGCTGCACCTGTTCGGCCACATCCATGAAGGCTACGGGGTGCGAGAGCAGGACGGCACGACCTTCGTCAACGGCGCCTGCTGCGCGGTCGGCTACCTCTACCAGCAAAAACCTCACGTCTTCGACTGGGACGGCGAACGGTTCCACCCGGTCACCCGCTGGACGGCCGGCGAGCATCTCTGGAACTTCCTGGTCGAACGTTGCGGCGCTCCCACCCCCATCCTGGAAGCCGACTGGAAAGGCGAACTCGAGATGGGCCACGCCTTCTGTGTGGACACCTCCAACCCAACCCTCCGCTTCCTGCCCGCCCGTAAGGGCGATCCCTACCCCTCCACCCCGGAAAGGAGACCCTACAGCTTCGGCACCAAGCTTCAGCTGTACTGGTTCAACCTGCTCAACGGCCACCCGTGGCCGGACCGGGAAAGCATCCCCGGGCTCTGAACCCGGGCAGGAAGGCGGGATCGGGCCATGAGCGAAGGGCGAGCCATGCCTAGCCCATCGCAGCTCGACGCGTTGCGTTCCATCGTTGGCCCCGCCGGGGTCCTGACCGAACTCGAGGATCGCCTCTCCTACAGCTATGATGGAACGGCCATGATGCGGGCCACGCCCGGGGCCGTGATCATCCCCCAGGACGGCGAGCAGATCGCCAGGGTCATCAGCTTTGCCAACCAGGCCGGCCTGGCCATCGTCCCGCGCGGCTCGGGCACCGGCCTCTCCGGCGGATCAGTGGCGCTGGACCAGAGCATCGTCATGTCGACCCTGAAGATGAACCGTATCTTAGAGATCGACGAAGAGAACCTGACCGCCACCGTCGAGCCCGGCGTTATCACCGCCAACCTGCACACCGCCGTCGAAGCCCGCGGCCTGTTCTACCCGCCCGACCCGGGCAGCATGAAGGTCTGTACGGTCGGGGGCAACGTGGCCGAAAACGCCGGTGGGCTGCGCGGCCTGAAATACGGGGTCACCCGCGACTACGTGATGGGGCTCGAAGTCGTATTGCCCAACGGCGAAACCATGTGGACCGGCGGCAAATGCCCCAAAGACGTAGCCGGCTACGACCTGCGCCAGATCCTGGTCGGCTCGGAAGGCACCCTGGGCGTCTTCACCAAAATTCTGGTCAAGCTGGTCCCCAAGCCGGCCGCCAAGAAGACGCTGCTGGCCGTCTTCCCGAGCATGGAAAGCGCCGCCGCCACCGTGGCCTCGATCATCGCGGCCAGGATCATCCCCGCCACCATGGAGTTCCTGGACCAGATCACCATCAATTGCGTAGAAGGCTACGTGAAAATCGGCCTACCCACCGACGCGGGCGCCATCTTGCTGATGGAAAGCGACGGCCACCCCGCCGTGGCCGCCGAACAGGCCGAGACGATGGAGAAGCTGGCCCGGGCCAACGGCGCAACCCAGGTGCAGGTGGCCAGGGACGAGGAAGAGGCAATCCGCCTGTCCTCGGCCCGCCGTATGGCGTTCCCCGCGCTGGCCAGAATGCGCCCGACCACCGTGCTCGAAGACGTCAGCGTCCCGCGCAGCCGCCTGGTCGAAATGGTGTCGAGAGTACGAGCCATCGCGGCGAGGGAGAATCTGATGATCGGCACCTTCGGGCATGCCGGCGACGGTAACCTGCACCCCACCATCCTGATGGACGAGCGCGACGCGGACGAAGTCGCCCGCATGCATCGGGGCTTCGACGCCATCTGTGAAGCCGCGCTGGATCTGGGAGGCACCCTGACCGGCGAACACGGCGTGGGCCTCTTGAAGCGCGACTTCATGGAGCGCTACTTCCCCACCGCCGCGCTCGACATGATGCGCAACTTTCGCCAGTCCATGGACCCCAACGGGGTGCTCAATCCAGGCAAGATGTTCCACCGAGCGCCCCGCCGCGAAGGCCAGCTGCCGCGTTCGCAGGAGCACGGCGAGAAGGTGCTGGAGGGGCTGAAGCCTTGAGCGGATTCGAAGAGAAAGACGCCCCCAGTCAGGACCAGTTGCTGAACTGCATGCGTTGCGGGCTGTGTATCCCCGGCTGCCCCACCTTCCAGCTGACGGGGCGAGAGCGCAGTTCCCCGCGCGGGCGCATCGCCCTGATGCGCGCCGTGGACGAAGAGCAGATCCCACTGGAAAGCCCTACCTTTGCCGAAGAGATGGACTTCTGCCTGGGTTGTATGGCCTGCGTCTCGGCCTGTCCGGCTGGAGTGCAGTACGGGGAGCTGTTGGAGGCCTCGCGCGACCAGCTTCAGCGCAAGCGCCGGGAAGGGCTGCCGGTGTGGAGGCGGACACTGGAAGACGCAGCCTACCTGCCTTTCGAGCACCCGCTGCTGCTAAAGATTCTGGCTCGCCTGCTGTATCTGTACCAGCAGAGCGGGCTGTCGGACCTGTTGGAGAGGAGCGGCGTGCTGAGACCGCTGCCGTTCAATTTGGGCAAACTGCACGGCCTGCTGCCCCGACTCCCGCGAAAGTTCTCTTCCCAGACCATCGCCCCCGAACTGCACCCGGTCGGCCCCGTCAAGGCGCGCGTCGCGCTGCCGCTGGGCTGCGTCATGGACGTGATGCTTGCCAAAGAGAACGAAGCCACGGCCAGAGTTTTGCAACACAACGGCTGCCAGGTGCTCACTCCACCCTCCCAGGGCTGCTGTGGCGCCCTGCACGCGCACTCGGGACGGCTGGACGGCGCCCGCGAACTGGCTCGGCGCACCATCGACCAGTTCGAGGGGTTGGAGGTCGACGTGATCGCCACCAACTCGGCGGGCTGCGGTAACTGCCTGAAAGGCTACGGCCACCTCTTGCACGACGATCCCGACTATGCGGCCCGCGCCGCCGTCTTCTCGGCCAAGGTCAAAGACGTGCACGAAGTGCTGGCTCAAGTCGGGTTTCAACCTCCGAGCCGACCGCTACCCCAATCGCTGACCTATCACGACGCCTGCCACCTCGCTCACGGTCAGGGTGTCCGCGTGCCTCCGCGCAAGGTCTGCCAATCGGTGACCGAAGACTATCGCGAACTTCCCCAGTCCGACCGCTGCTGCGGGAGTGCGGGAACCTATAACCTTACTCATTTCGAGACCTCGATGGAGCTGTTGGAGAAAAAGATCGACGAGATCGCCAGCACCGGGGCCGAACTGGTGGGAGTGGCCAACCCCGGCTGCCTGCTGCAGATCCAGTACGGCCTGCGCCAGCGCGGCTGTACCGCCCGAGCCGAGCATCCGGTCGTGTTCCTGGATGAGGCGTACCAGGCGAGCGAAGGACCAGTTTAGCCGGGCCTTTGTGCCAGGTCCGGGCGCGGGTTTCCTAGACGGAAGCTCCACGACATACCAAAAACTGACCATACCCGACCCAAGCCCACGAGCCACCAGCGACCTCAGAGCAGGGGAAAGATGGAGATATCTTCGGCTTTCGAGGGAAGTCCTCTTGACGTTTGCGGCTAATGACGTGATAGCACAAATCGGCAAGTAGCCTAGACCAGACTTGGACAACAGCCCTTCCCGTTAGAGGGACAGGGCAGGCCAAGCGAAAAGTCTTCTCAAGGTTACATCGTTGAACCCGACAGCTCAGAGAGGACCTTGACCGAATCTATGCCCCCCGCTCCCTGGAATGTCGAAAGGGGACAGGACGAAGCCGCCCCCGGCGCGACCCAGGCCTACTCTGCAGGTAGCCCGGAGCGAACTCAAGGCTTGCTCGTCACCGACGTCACCAACCCGGGCACCCCGGTGATCATTCACGCCAGCCCCGGTTTCGAGAAGCTGACCGGATACTCGCAGGCCGAGGTCCTGGGCCAGGGCTGCGAATTTTTGCGCGGACCGGGCACCGATCCCGACTTCCACAGTCAGGTTCGACAGGCCATGAAGACCGGATCGGAATTGGTCACGGAAGTGCTGACCTACCGCAAAGACGGCACCTCGTTCTGGAACGAGATCTCCCTTTTTCCCCTCCACGACTCCTCAGGAGAGCTCACCCAGGTCGTTGGCGTCCATACCGACGTTAGCCAGCGCCGGCGCATCGAAGAGCAGTTCTTGCAGTCTCAAAAGCTAGAGGCGCTGGGCCACCTGGCCGGCGGAGTCGCCCACGACTTCAACAGTCTGCTGACCGTGATCAACGGCTACAGCGATATGATCAAGGAAGGCCTGGCCTCGGACTCTCCCCTGATCCCCATGCTCGAAGAGATCCGCCGCGCCGGACAACGCTCGGCTGAGCTGACCCAGCAGCTGCTGGCCTCGAGCCGGCGTCAGGTGCTGACCCCTCGCAAGCTGGACCTCAACAGCGTGGTCCGCAAGGCCGCCGCCTTGCTTCGCCGCCTGCTCGCCCAGGATATCATGCTAGAGAGCGAACTGTCCGAAGGCCTCTGGCCCGTAATGGCCGATCCTGCTCAGCTCGAGCAGGTGCTGATGAACCTGGCCGTCAACGCTCGTGACGCCATGCCCCGCGGCGGCACCCTGCGCCTGCAGACCACGAACCACCAGGGCGACAACGGTCGCCAGGTGCTGTTGACGATCACCGACTCGGGCTGCGGCATCCGCGATGAGCATCGCGACCGACTGTTCGAACCGTTTTTCACCACCAAACGTCAGGGACACGGCACCGGCCTGGGGCTGTCCACCGTGCACGGGATTATCTCCCAGTCGGGCGGGCAGATCACGGTTGAAAGTGAGCTCGAAGTCGGGACGACCTTCCACATCACCCTTCCCGCCCTGGAACCCGAGCTTGCCTTGGAACCCCAGCCCGCCAACGAACCGGCGAATTCCGGCAAGCGCACGGTGCTGGTGGTCGAGGACGAGAACGGGCTGCGCTCGCTGGTCCTTCGGGTGCTGCATCGGGCCGGATACGCCGTTCATCAGGCCGCCGACGGTGGCGAGGGGCTGGCCTTTCTGGACGGCTTCAAGGGGCGCATCGACCTGCTCCTGACCGACGTCGTGATGCCTGGCGCCAACGGACCTCAGGTAGCGGAAGCGGCCTTGCAGCGCGACCCTTCGACCCGAGTTCTGTACATGTCTGGCTACACCGACGATGACGTGATCCGGCGCGGCGTGCTGCGCGACGAAGTGCCGTTCTTGCCCAAGCCGTTCACTCCGAGCGACCTGGCCCGCAAAGTCAGCGAAGTCCTGGAAGGCTAAAGCCAAGGGTCTCGGCCCCCGCGTGCGCCCACGGTAAGCGCATCCCGTTCCCTCGTCGCACTGGCAATCCACCGTTAACGACTTTGTGACGGACATCGAATAATCTAGGCTCAAGATTCTAGAGAATTCAGGAGCCCCGATGTTCATTTCCAGCGCCAACACCGCCATCGCATCCAGCCTCAAAGCCAAAAACGCTCGCCCCTTGCAGGGTCAGAAGGTGATGATCGATCCCGGTCACGGCGGTCGCGACCCCGGCGCCATCGGCCAGACCGGCCTGCAGGAAAAAGCCGTGGTGCTCGACGTCTCCCTGGAACTGGCCCGCCAGCTGAAAGAGTGGGGCGCCGAGGTGCGTCTGACCCGCGAGACCGACCGCCAGGTGGCCGGCCCCGACGCTCCTAAACGGGAAGACCTCCAGGCCCGCGTGGACATGGCCAACAACTGGCCCGCCGACATCTTCATCAGCATGCACGCCAACGCCAACAACAACCGCGACATCAAAGGCACCGAAGCCTACGTCTCGCGCGACTCCAGCGAAGCTTCTCGCAAGCTGGCCACCGCCATGCACAAACACATGGTCGACGACCTGGGCCTGCCCGACCGTCGCGTCCTGAAATCCGACTTCTTCGTCATCAAAAACACCCGTATGCCCGGCATGCTGATGGAGATCGCCTACATCTCGAACAGCGAAGAAGAGGCCAAGATGGCCGACCCCACCTTCCTGAAACGGGCCGCCACGGCGATGGCTGAAGGCGTCAAGGATTACTTCACCCAGCCGGTGACCGGCGACATCCCCGAGCCCGGCGAGCCCGAGTTCCAGCCCGAGCCGGACGAACTCGCCACCTACGTGCCCGAACTGTTCCTGGCCCGCTAGGCGGTAGAGGCCGAAGAGTCGGCTTCAACGGCCGGCTCGTCGACCTCCAACCCCTCCTCGGCCTCCAGCAGATCCTTGGACAAGGGCTCTTCGTCCGAGGCCTCATCCAAGAATTCGCTGAAAGGGCGGGTGGTCTCCAAACTCCAGTTGGGGATCCCCGCCCTCATCTGTTCCGTGACATGGTACTGCTCTAACACCAGCGACACTCGAGGCGGACTGCCGTCCAGCGAGGACAGCGGCGTCACCTCGTGCAGCATCCAGCCGGGGAACTCGATCAGCATATTCTCTTCCGGGCGCCGCCGCAGCTTCCCGAGAAGACGGTGAAAAACCAACTCTCCCCCCTGTTTTTCGGCCGGCAGGCTTAGATACAGCACCGACACCGCAAAGGGGAACGGCGGCTCGCCTTCGGCCACGAACGAGACCAGCGTCTTATCGGCGTGGGGCGCCACCCCGCTGCCCCCCGCATGAATGACCAGCGGATTCAGGAAAAACACGTTGGCCTTCGGGTGGATCGCCTTGCTCAGGAACGGCTCGAGTTCGGGCATTAGCCGCACCACCCGATCGAGTTCGGAGCGGTCGAACAGTAAGGTGAAGCCCGAGGTGCCTTCAAACCCCTCGTTCAGATCGGTGGCCGCCAGGTAAGGCGAATCGAGCACCGCCGCACGCAACGCCGCCAACTGCTGGGACGACAGATAGGACGGAACGACCTTGTGAGGCCAGAGCCAGCGCGCCAGCATCCGCCCTAGTCCGTCGGCAGATGCGCCCGACAAGGCGCGGACACCAGTTCCAGTAGCGGCTGACGGTCCGCCTGTAGGAACCGGTAGTGCTTCCAGCCGCCTGGAGGCGCCGGCTGAGGCAGCCGCTTGATCACGTCGGAATGCGGCGTACAGAACAGCCCGTGCACCGTCGCCTGCGTGGCGCAGCCGTAGTCGGTCAGCAAGCGGCAGTAGGGAAAATACAGGCGATGCTCGCCCGAGCCGTCGAAAAACTTCACCACCAGAAGCTGGGCCTGACGGTCCCAGTGGTAAGCGTCCATCACGATCTGCAGAGGGATGTAGACCCCCAGCAGCGGCAGCACTCGCTTCGGCTTGGGCTTGCCGGGAACCGGCTTGCTCTGGGCCCGCACGCGCTCGAAGGTCTCGGCCCGCTCGGGGTCTATCCGTTTGGCCTCTTCCAGCAGCGTCTCCAGGTCGGCCTCGGAGCGCGCCTGCAGCACCGTGGCCGTCCGAGCCAGCGACGTCCGCTCTTCGTCGCTCCCGGGCACGAACACCAGACCCGTGCGAAATCGATCCGAGCGCCCGCTGTCGTCGGGAGACGACCAGACAACCCGCGCTCCCACGGAAAAATTGCGCAAGTCCTCGCTATCGAACTCCAGATCCAGGTCCAGCTCCTGGCCGATCTCCATCGGAGCGTCCGTCTCCAACTGTAGCCCGGTCTGGGACATATCCAGCGTCATCGCCCGAAAACCGGGGAGATGTCGCGAACGCACCCGCAGACGGGCGCTCTGTCGGGGCTGGGCCCGCTGAGACTTCATCGCTGCAGCGTCTCCAACGCTTCCAGACGCAACCGCTCTAACTCGTCGGCGCCCAGTCCGAGACGTAGGATCAGCCCTTCGATGTAGCCCACCTGTTCGGGCTGGATGGAGCCTTCCGAAAAACAGATCGCCAACAGCAGCTTGAGTTCGTCCTCGCTCGGACGATGATGGGCAAAAAGCTGGTCCAGCGGCAGATTCGTTCGCTGAGCCGGCGGCGCGGCCAGGCGGCTGTCCAGCAGTTCGATCACCTCGGGCAAGGAAAAGCCAAGCCGGAGCAACACCGTGGTCAGCGCCTGTACTTCGTTGGGGCTCACCACGTCGTCGGCCCAGACCAGCTGAAACAGCCCCTGCACCAGTTCTTCATGCTTACGATTCAAGATAGGGCCAGTTCGGCCCCATCGGGGACACTCCTTGCCTCGAAGCGCCATCCAAACCAGGCTAAAACTCCTCAGGAATTTCCCTGAAAATCCTCAGGGAGATATGGAGAGGGCGGCGAAGCATGACAATATGGAAAAGGACTCTCTTCGCCCTGAACGCTCTTTCTTACAGGCCTTCTTCGGCTCATTCGTTGCTTTCAACGAGTATCCGAAGTACGTGGCCCGCTCGCTGGGCAGCGCCCTGGGACACGCCGCCCTGGTGCTGACCCTGGTCTGCAGCCTCTACGCCGGACTTTCCGCCTGGTGGCTGAACCAGAATGTGCAGCCCTACCTACAAGACGCTATCGGGCAGGTCCCCGAGATCCACATCGCCGACGGTGTGGCCTCGACCTCGATGGAGCAGCCTCACTTCGTGAAGGTCGAAGACACCCCCGTGTTCGTCATCGACACCACCCGCGACCCCCAGGTCTACTTAGACGAGTTCCCTACCATCACGGTGCTGTCCGCCACCGCCTTCACCACCAAAGATAGCCACGGCAAAGTCGAAAGCTTCCCCCTGGAAGGCAATTTCGACCTCGACGCCGCTAAAGTTCAAGGCTGGCTGGACCTGGTCGGCTCCTGGACCTTGCCCGTGCTGTTCGGCGCCATCGCCGCCTGGCAGTTTTTCTGGAAGGCGCTGCAGGTGCTGATGGTGGCCGGCGTGGTCACCCTGGTCAACAAAAGCCGCCCGGGCTTTTCCACCCACCTGCGACTCGCTTGCTACGCCCTGGGCCCGGCTATGGCCTGGAATCTGCTGACCTGCGTCGGCTGGACCGTCGGCGTGATGCTGCCGTTCAGCGGCCTGGTCTACTGGGGAATCATGTTCGGCATCACCGTCGGCGTCGCCTCGAAGATCAAGCAGAGCCCCGTCTACCACTAACCAGGGAAAGGATCGTCGCGATGAGTCAGGTCAAGAAAGGCTCCTCCTGCCTGGGGCTGTTTGTCAAAAGCTGGATCCTCAGTGCGCTCGCCCTGTCCGCCCTGAGCGCGGCGGGGATCGCTGCGGGCGTCCGCTTTTTCGGCTGGAACTCCGCGACCTGGACGCAGATCGACGGTTGGACGTCTTACCCCGCCCTCATCTTGATGGGGGTTGGGGCGCTGTCGACCATGGCGGCCTTCGCGGTCGCCGCCTTCATCGGCGCGGCTTCGGCCTTTCTGGGTCGGGGGGGAGGGCGCTCCGAGCGCTCCTCGTCCCGGCCCAAGGCCTCCCGACCGCAATCTCAACGCAAAACCACGGTATAAACCCCAATCAACGTGACCTCCGAACTCTGGTATCCGCTGTTAGCCCTGCTCGAACGCCCCGACCATGGCGGCGCTCCCGATCCGCAAGGATCGCTACCATTGAACGGCCCGCCCTCGCCCCAACTGCGCGAGGCTCTGCTGAACCTTTGCCAGGCCCTGCATCAGGAGCTAGGGGCGGCGGCCCCGGGCCAGCCTCTGTGGCTGCTGCTCGATGTCGGCGCGGGCCTGAAAGAGGCCCCAACTCCAGGCGGGGAGCCCCAGGCGGGACCCTCTCCACTGGAGGTCCAGAAGGTGTTAGAGGAGTTCCGCGAGCGCTTCCAAGAGTTGCGTCAGGCCGGACCCGACGGGGCTCAAGCGCCTCCGGACTTCGAGAACTTCTTACGTCAGAAGATGCGAGAACTGGGGTTCGACGATGTCAGTAGCGCGCCGATGCTGCCCGAACTGCAGCGCGAGGCGCTGCGCGGTCTGGGCGTCGGACTGGGCTCGCAGATGGCTCAGATGGTGGGAAGAATGGCCGGCTGGCACGGCGAGGCCCGCCCCCCGCGTAACCCGGCCGAAAAGGAGCCCAAAGCCCCCGTCCGCCTGCTACGGCTGGACCTTTCCCCCACCCTGGCGGCTGACCGCCACGGCACCCTGGTCTTACGGCAAGACCTTAGCAAAGCGCGCCGCCGACTAAGCCAGCACCTGGGATGGGAGTTGAGCGGGGCCGGCGTCGCCGTCGACAAGACCCTGGCGCCCAGCGCCTGGCGTCTGTTTCTGCGCGGTGAGCCGGTCGAGGAAGGCTTTGGCTATCCCGCCCTGACCCGCAGCGTCGAGACGCTGCTGACCGAGCGGGCCGACGCCCTGTTCACCTTCAGCGACTTCGCGACCATGCTGCGCCAGCCCGGCTGCAAACTGGTCGCCAAAGAGCTTAGCTCGCTAGGGCTGGAAAAAGCCGTGGTGTGGACCATCTTCCGTCACGTGCTGGCCGCTGGTGGCCATCTGCGGGAACCGCTCACCACCCTGGAGCGGATCCTGGAAGCCTCCATCACGACCCAGCAGGTGCCTCACCTGGTTCAGGCTGCCCTGGGCCAGCCGCTCTCCGAAGGGTAAACCCGACCCGTGTTCCCCGAACTCAAGGCTCGCCTGGCTGCGAGCCTGTCCGCCCAGGCCGTGCAGACGGCGTTGGAGGAGGCCCTGGCGCCCCTGCTGGGGGGAGAGAAAGCGCGGGTCTTCCTGATGGCCGACCTGCGTCGCTTCGCCACCGAACCGATGGAGGCGAACCCGGTGATGCGCACCTTCCTGCAGGAAGAGGCGGCCCTGCACGAAGCCCAGGTGGTCGATAACGCGACCTGGCGTCGCCTGTGCCCGCGCGCCGATCACGGCCACGTGCTGGTTGGTCCACTGCTGCAGGGCGGCGAACTTTACGGCATCCTGGCCGTCACTCGCCAGGATACCCAGGCGCCCTTTGGCCCGACCGAACTGCGCCTGATGAACCGCATCGCTCTGTACGCCTCGAACCGCCTGGCCCAGATCCCGGGGGAGGGGGAAGCCGAGGCGCTGCCCTGGAGCGACCTGTCGCCCCGGGAAAGGGACGTCGCGGGCTACGTGCGGCAAGGGCTACGCAACACCGAGATCGCCGACCGCCTGTCGCTGTCCGAACACACGGTCAAACAGAACCTGAAGTCGGTCTTCCGTAAACTGGGGCTGCGCTCGCGCACGGAACTGGCGCTGCACGCAGCCCGACGCTAGCGATTTACCCCTTCGAGGGATGGTCTCAGCGTTCTAGCCGCCCTTAGACTCGGGGCATGAGAACCGTCTTCACCTGGGCCGCCCGATTCGAAGGGCTGACCCTGCTGCTGCTCCTGCTGGTGGCCGTCCCCCTGAAACACCTTTACGGCCACCCCGAAGCCGTGCGCCTGCTGGGCCCACTGCACGGAATAGCGTTTCTGGCCTACCAGTACTCTCTTTTCCGCCTCTACCAGGACGGCGAACTCCCAACCGGCTGGCCGCTGCGGGCTAGCCTGGCCAGCTTTGTCCCCGCCGGCACCTGGTGGGTCCTCAAGCGCCTGAAGCGTGCCCAGAATTCGTCCTGGTCATGGGAATGGCCGGCCTGCACGGCAGCCTGGCCGCCGGGTTGAGGCGCCTGCAGGAGCAGCCCGAGCGCCCCCAGCCGCGCTGGCATCGCTTCGCCCCTTCGCTCCTGGTGGTCGGGCTGACCGCCATCGCGGTGCTGGTGGTCGTCAAACCCGCCTGAAACTCTTGCAGGATCCGTGACCGGGCCATGCCGAGGAAAGCCCGAACGACCTGCGAAGTAGCCGCCATGAAAATCGGCCGGAAGCTTGCCTTCTCCCTTCAACGTCACGGCGCCCGAGCCGGCGCCATCCTTGCTCTGGGACTGTTCAGCCTTGGCTGCAGTAACCCGGAAGGGACGGTGGAGGTGAACGTGGGGCAGGCGCCGCTGGCGGCGGCCTATCGGGTGGATCTCTATGCCGACCAGCCCGGATTAGAGGTGGTCGAGGGCCAGTCGGTCGTCAACCAGAGTACGGCCACCTTCAGCGAGATCCAGGAAGGGCGCTGGTCCGTCCTGGTGCAGGCCCAGAACGGCGACAACACCACCATTGGCCACTACATCGGCAAGATCGAAGTGCGGGCCGATCAGGTAACCACCTTCACGGCCGGCACCTACCTGCCCGGACTGCCCGGAGACGCCTTGCCGGAAAGCGACACCGAACTACCCTCGTTCGGTCCCGACGGCAGCGCTCTGCTGACCGCCTTCTACGGCCCCGGCATCGACTCGGTGCCCGCAGCATCCGTCACCGTAACGGCCGCCAACGGCCCCGGAGAGGTGGAGGAAGAGGTCGACGCGGTAGCCACCCAAACGGCGCTGGCCAAAACCGGCGCCGACAAAGTTCAGGGCTGCGCCACCGCCTGGCTGATCGCTCAGGAGAAAGCCGAGCGAGAGTCGGGCATCCTACAGCAAACCACGCCAACGCCCACTCCGACCCCCGACCCGGCGACCGACTACGGCAGCCTGGCGCCCGGCGAGACCGCCTCGTTCTACGTCGCCACCACCTTCCGCACGGTCGAGGCGGCCCGCCTGCTGGACGATTCGCAGACCGAACACTGCCTGGTCTTTGCCGAAGTGGTCGACGGCCAACCGGTGGTGAATGAAGCGCGCGCGCTGGAAGTAGCCGCCGCATTTGATAACGACAACCCCTATCAGGAAGGCGACAGCGGGATCTACGAGTCGACCCGAGCCCGTTTCGGCTCGGAGTGGAACAGCAACCCGCTGGGCGGTCGCGACGGCGACGAGCGCGTGATCTTTGTCTTCCTGTCCTCGGGCTCGATCGGCGGCGAAGGGTTCTTCGGCTTCTTCCGTCCCCAGGATGAACTGCCCCGCTCGCAGGTCGCCAACTCGAACGAGGGCGAGATGCTGTTCCTGAACGCCGACCGAACCAACGATGACCTTTACGACGCCCTATCCACGGTCAGCCACGAGTTCACCCACCTGATCATGTGGAATCAGAAGGTGGGCCAGAACGGCGCCCTGCCCGAAGGCGCGCCGTCCGAAAACGTGACCATCGACGAGGGCATGGCCGTGCTCAACGAAGATCTCTCCGGCTTTTCCTTCAGCGGCGATCAGGGCGGCAACTTCTTCCTGCTGGCCGCCGTGGAAGCGCTGCTCGAAGACGGCCTGAACCGCCCCTTCTTCCAGTTCGGCGGCGGCCTGGACGACTACGGCGCCGGCTACCTCTTGAACCGCTACCTGCACGACCGTTTCGGCCCCGAGACGATACGGCAGATCACCACTTCGACGGCGGTCGGTCGGGAGAACATCGCCAGCGTCGTGCAGTTGCCGTTTGGCGCCGTCTTCGCCGACTTCGTGCAGGCCGTGGCGCTGAACGGCGAGAGCGGCCTGCCCGCAGAGTTCTCCTTCGACGGCGTGGACCTGAACCAGACCTATCTGGACCGAGACGGCGACGAGTTCGTCATGAACGGCCTGCAGGGGATCAGCGACCTGACCCTGCCCGGCACCTTCGAGAGCGAGGTCACCGTGCAGCCCTGGGGTACGGTGTTCTATCGGGCGACCGGCGGCGACGGCAACGCGCTGGCCTGGAAGGCGGTCGGAGCAGAATCGTTGGTCACTCGCATCTACGACTCGGTCAACGGCGCTGCGCCTGGCGAAAGCCCCACGCCGACTCCCACCGAAACGCCCTCGGCCGATCCCACGCCCTAAAAAACCAGACCAAAATAGCTTCACCTTTCTTGAAATAGACCGGCGCGAGCGGCGACGGGTAGGCCCAAGAGCAGGACGCTACGAAGGTCCACGGCAAGATGACCGTGGCTTCTCTTCGGAGCGAGCCTTTGTGTGAGAGGTAGAAGACTATGCGAAATCGACGTTGGATTTTGCTCTGGGCGCTGTTAGCCGTCCTGGGCGGGGTCCTCGGACATCATCTGGACGCGCTCGAACCCGGCGAGGTGCTGGCCGAGCCCACCCCGATCCCGCTAGAGATCGTGCTCAAGGACGGCAGCCCGGCGCAGCCCGACGGCGAGACGGTGAAACGCGCCACCGGCGTAGCTCTGGCCCAGGCACGAAGCGGCGAGATCCTGAAGATGTTCAGCGAACCGCTGGCCACCATGAAGGACCGGCCCGAGTTCTTCAAGCGCCCCGCCTCCCAGCCGGCGCCGCGCTCGGCCACTCCCATCAAACTCCCCTTCCCCGCCCCGGCCACCGGTCCGGACGCCCCCGCCGTGAAGGCAGACGCGCTGAAGATGCTGTCGATCAGCCCCCAGGGCGCCACCGAGCGCGCCCCCCGGCTGGCCATCTCCTTCAACAACCCGATGATCGCCGTCAGCGACCCGGCGGCCGCAGAAGCCGGAGACCCGCTGGGCATCACCATCGAGCCGCGCCCCAAGGGAGCCTGGCGCTGGCTGGGAACTCAGACGGTCATTTTCGAGCCCGAAGGCGGAGAGTTCCCACGCGCCACCGAGTACAAAGTCACCGTCCCGGCCTCGACCAAAGATGTCAAAGGCAACGCCCTGGGCCAGGACGCCGTCAACAGCTTCAGCCTGCCCCGACCCAAAGCCGTCTCTAGCGAGCCCGGCGGCAGCGGCAACGGATTGGAGCCGCTGATCAGCGTGACCTTCGACCAGCCCGTGGTCCGAGCCAGCGCTCTGAGCAAGATCAAACTGCTGCAGAAGGGCGACTCCGTCAAACTTCGCGAACTGAGCCTGGCCGAGGCCGAGGTACGACAGAGCGGGGTTCAGGCCCAGTATAAAGACGCCCGAAAGGACACCGTTTTCTTCTTTGCCAACGAGGCGAAGCTCGTTCCCGGCACCTCTTACACCCTTCAGGTCGACGCCGGAGTCGAGAGCCAGGAAGGGCCGCTGACCAGCGAACAGCCCTACACCGCCTCCTTCTCTACCTACGACCCTCTGCGGCTGGAGAGCTACTGGCCCGAGGCCGACGACGAGGCCTCTCCCCTGCTCCCCTTCACTCTGAGCTTCAACAACAGCCTCGACCGCAGCAGCTTCAAGCCCGAGTGGGTGACCGTGAAGCCCGCCATCGAAGAGATGAAGGTTCGCGTCGATGGCAACAGTCTGACCATCGACGGACGCAAGAAGGGTCGCACCAAGTATCAGGTCACCGTGGCCGGCGATCTGAAAGACACCTTCGCCCAGACGCTGGGCAAACCGGCCACCGCCAACCTCGAAACCGGGAGCGCTCCCAAGGCGCTCTTCTCGGGGTTCGACGTCATGACCGTGGTCGACCCCACCGTCTCGGCCACCCTCCCGATCTTCACCACCAACCTGAGCAAACTTCGTCTCACCGTTCACAAGGTCGAGCCCAAGGACTGGCCCGCCTACCAGGCCTATTTGCAGAACCGCTATCGCGGCGCCGACGACGGGCAGCGTCCCAAACTTCCCGGAAGTCCTCTGAAAACCAGCGATATCGCGATCAAAGGCCAACCCGACCAGCTCAACGAGAGCTCCCTCGACCTCTCCGAGTATCTTAGCGGCGGCCAGGGCAACCTGCTGGTCTGGATCACCGACCCCGCCGAAGACAAAGAGCGCTATCGTCGCCAGGAGATCCTCACCTGGGTTCAGGGCACCTCTCTGGGCCTGGATCTCGAGGTGGGAGAAGAGCAGGCGGTAGCGCTGGTTACCAATCTGCAGGACGGCAAACCGGTCGGCGGCGCCAAAATCAGCGTGGGCGACGCCAGCGCGACCTCCGAGTCCGACGGCACCGCGACCCTGACCATGCCGGTGCAGAACGCCGAGTACGCGGTGGTCAAAAGCGGCGCGGCGCAAGCGTTCCTACCCCGTTCGCTTACCCCGTACGGCTACGGCGCGGCCTGGGTCAAGCGCACTCTTCGCGACGAAGCCCGCTGGTTCTTGTTCGACGATCGCGGGCTGTACAAGCCGGGAGAGACCGCTCATATCAAGGGCTACGCCCGCCGCTGGACGCGCGGTCCGCAGGGCCAACTGAGCCAGGTCGGCAAGGCCGGAACGCCCCTGACCTGGAGCCTTGACGATTCGCGCGGCAACAAGGTCGCTGAGGGTAAGGTTGAACTGAGCGCTTTCGGCACCGTCGACTTTACCGTGACCCTGCCCAAGGACACCAACCTGGGCTCTCACTACCTGCGCCTGAACGGACCCGAAGGGTTCCCTACCGGCGGCCACAGCCTGAACGTTCAGGAGTTCCGCCGACCCGAGTTCGAAGTGACGTCGTCGCTGACCACGGACGGCCCGCACATGCTGCAGGGCTCGGCCACCGTGGAAGCCGCCGCCGTCTACTACGCCGGCGGCAACCTGGGCGGTTCGGAAGTGAGTTGGCAGGTGACATCGAACAGCACCTCTTACACTCCGCCCGGACGCAGCGACTATACCTTCGGTCGCTGGACCCCCTGGTGGGATATGGGCCCCTGGTGGAGGACGCCCAGCACAGCCGGAAGTTATCAGAGCTTTGCCGGACGCACCGACGCCGAAGGCAAGCATCGCCTGCAGATGGACTTCGTGAAAGTCTACCCGCCGGCTCCCACCAGCGTCACCGCGACCGCCTCGATCGCTGACGTGAACCGCCAGCAGCGCTCTTCGAGCAGCACCGTGCTGGTTCACCCCAGCGCGCGCTACGTGGGCTTGAAGTCCGAGAAGGCGTTCGTGGACGAGAAAAGCGACTTCGTGCTCGACACCATCGTCAGCGACATCGACGGCAACCTGCAGATCGGGGTGCCGGTGCAGGCAACCCTGCTCGCGGTAACCTACGACTACGATGCCAACGGCGAGTATCGCGAACTGGAGACCGTGGTTCAGCAGGTGACGATCACCTCGGCCGAGGCTCCGGTGAAAGTGACGCTGTCGCCTCCTAAGGGCGGCACCTACCGGATCCGGGCCGAAGTGGCCGACGAGCAGGGGCGCCTGAACCGCACCGACTACACCATGTGGAAGGCGGGCGGCCTGCTGCCCAGCAAGAACAAGGTCGAATTGGAAGCGGTGACCATGGTTCCCGACCGCAAGGAATACGCTCCCGGTCAGACCGCCAACATCCTGGTGATGGCGCCCTTTGCTGAAGGCGAGGGGATGGTGGTGTGGAGCCGGGACGGCCTGGTCAAGGAAGAGCGGTTCACCCTGCAAAACGGCAGTGCGACCATCGAGCATCCTCTGACCGAAGAGATGATCCCCAACCTGCAGGCCCGGGTCACCGTGGTCGGCAAGGCGCCTTACGGCAAGCGGGATCGTCCTGCGGTGGCCGCTGGTGAGCTGAATCTGCCGATTTCGAAAGCGACGCGCACCCTGGCGGTCGAGATTTTGCCCGTCGACGCCAAACTCGAGCCTGGCGCTCAGGTCGACGTGGTGGCGCAGGTGAAAGATAGCGCTGGCAAGCCTGTTTCCGGAGCGGAGGTCACCGTGTGGATGGCCGACGAGGCGGTGCTGGGTCTGGTCGGCTACGACCTGCCTGACCCAATGTCTGCCTTCTACGGCTTCCGCCCTTCGGGCTTCCAGGGGTACCATCTGCGCACGGCTGTGGCGCTGGGGGATCCCGACCTGACGGCGACGGCTCAATCCGCAGCACCCGCGCGCGAGATGATGGCCGACCGCCGTGCGGGCGGAGCTATGATGAAGTCGAGCCCTCCCGGCTCCCCTCCGCCTCCCCCCTCCCCCATAGCTCAGGCCGCTCCCGCGATGATGGCCGAACTCGACGCAGCGGCCCCCGCCGAGCCGTCCTCCACCTTCACCGTACGCAAGAACTTCGACGCCCTGGCCGTCTACAAGGGCGCCCTGGCCACCGACGCCTCTGGCAAGACCACCGTCAAGGTGAAACTGCCCGACAACCTCACCCGCTACCGCATCTTCTCCGTCGCCATCAAAGGCGAGACCCAGTTCGGTGGCGGAGATGAGGTGCTGACCGCCCGCCTACCCGTGATGGTGCGTCCGTCGCTGCCTCGCTTCCTGAACTTTGGCGACAAGGCCAAACTTCCGGTGGTGCTGCAGAACCAGACCGACAAACCGCTGGAGGTGGAAGTGGTCGGACAGGCCACCGGCGTGGCCTGGGTGGGACCGGTGGGCCAGAAGGTCACCGTGCCCGCCAACGACCGCGTCGAAGTGACCTTCGAGTGCCAGGCCGACCAGGTGGGCACGGCTCACTTCCGCTTTGGCGCCCTGGCTCCGGGAGGGCGCTCGGATGCGGCCACCCTGGAACTGCCCGTCTACACCCCCGCCAGCGGAGAGGCGTTTGCCACCTACGGATCGATCGCGGACAAAGAGAGCGCGATCAGCCAACCGGTGCAGCGCCCCTCGGACGTGTGGAGCCAGTTCGGAGGGCTGCAGGTCAGCCTCTCCTCGACGGCGCTCTCCGAACTGACCGACGCCTTCCTGTATCTGTACGTCTACCCGTTCGAATGCTCCGAGCAGAAGGCGTCGCGCATCCTGTCCGTCGCGGCGCTGCGCGACGTGCTGGCGGCGTTCAACGCCGATGGCCTTCCCGACGACAAGACCATCGTGGCCCGCATGGGCGACGACCTGAGCTTCCTGGCCCGCCTGCAGAACAACGACGGCGGCTGGGAGTACTGGCGCCGTGAAGAAAAGTCGGTCCCGTTCGTCTCGCTGCACGTGAGCCACGCTATCGTGCGCGCCAAGATCAGCGGCTACAAGGTCGACGAGAACTCTCTGGCTCGCGCCATGAGCTACCTCAAAGAGATCGAGGCGAAATGCCGCGCTCTGAAGTATTCGGAAGAGATCGTTCGGAGTTGCGCTGCCTACGCGCTCTACGTGCGCCATCTGAACGGCGACAGCGACCTGGCTCGCGCCAAATCGCTGTTCGCCGAACTGAAGGGTGAGAAGTCGCCCAACCTCGAGGCGCTGGGCTGGATCTGGCCCGTGCTCGACGCCAAAGCCAAGGGCGGCCCCGAGGTCACCGAACTCAAGCGTCTGGTCTTGAACCGGGCCACCGAGACCGCCGACAAAGCCCAGTTCACCATGAGCTACGGCGAAGGCGACGGTCAGTATCTGCTGCTTCACAGCAACCCCCGCACCGACGCCATTCTGCTTTACGCGCTGCTGGGCAACGAGCCCGGCAACGCGCTGAACACCAAACTGGTGCGCGGCCTGCTGGCCCAGCGCAAGAAGGGTCGCTGGGAGAGCACGCAAGAGAACGTCTGGGTGCTGCTGGCGCTGCAGAAGTACTTCCGCACCTTCGAAAGCGAGGCGCCCGACTTTATCGCTCGCGCCTGGATGGGCGGCACCTACCTGGGAGAGGAAGCGTTCAAGGGACGTCAAGCCAAGGAGGCGCAGATCGCGGTTCCGATGGCCTCCGTGCCCGAGAAGGCGACCGACCTGGTCATCGGCAAAACCGGCCCTGGTCGGCTGTACTACCGCGTCGGCATGACCTACGCGCCGAAGAGCCTGCGCCTGCCTGCCGAAGATCGCGGCTTCACGGTCGAACGCAAGTATCGCGGACTCGACAACGCGGCCGACGTGAGCCAGAACGAGCAGGGCGACTGGACCATCAAGTCTGGCGCCAAGGTCGAAGTCGAGGTCTCGATGGTGGTGCCCGAACGGCGCTATCATGTGGCCCTGGTCGACCCGCTGCCCGCCGGTCTTGAGCCGCTGAATCCGGCCCTGCTGGGGACCCCGCCTGTCTCGACCGGCGGCGACGTCGATGGTAGCCAGAGTTGGTGGCGCTGGTGGCGTTGGTACGAGCACGAGAACCTGCGCGACGAACGGGCCGAAGTGTTCGCCTCGCTGCTCTACCCCGGCGTTTACACCTACAAGTACACGGCGCTGGCCACCACGCCCGGAGAGTACGTGCTGCCGCCCACCAAGGCCGAAGAGATGTATTCGCCCGAGGTGTTCGGTCGCAACGCCACGGGACGCCTGACGGTGGTCGGCAAATAGGGATAAGACGTAGCTATAAGTGACGAATACTGCGCTATTTCTCTTTTTCGCCGTGCTGACGGCGAGTCTGGACAACCTCGGCAATGGGTTACAAAAAGGCGGCAGCCGCTGGTTCGAGAGCGGCCCGAAAGGGCTGCTCAAAGGCCAGGGGTGGCCCGCCTTTTTTACCTGGGTAAGCGGGATTTTGATGTGCATCTCGGCGCCTTTCGTGCTGAGTTTCGCTCTGGCCAGGGGACCGGCTACCATCGCGGCCGCCCTGGGCGTGTTCGGACTGGTGCCGCTCTATCTGTATGCGGCGCTGGTGCTGAAGGAGCGGATCACCCGCTACCACGCGGCGGCGCTGGCGCTGATCGTCACGGGCACGCTATTCCTGGCTTTCAAAAGCCTGGGGCTAGAGTTACCGGCGGCGCACTTTTCCTCGGACCGCCTGCTGGGTATCCTGGTGGTGAGCTTTGGAGCGGTGATCGGTTGGAGCGGTCTGGCGCTGTGGCGCCGGTCGCCCTACGTGGGGTTTGCCCTGGGCGTATTGACTGGTCTGGTGGGAGGGTTGAACCTGCTGGTGATCAAGCTGGGAGCGGTGTTCTCTGCCCCCTGGGCGACCGCGGGACTTTGGCTGGTTTTGTCCACCGCGAACTTTTTTCTGCTACAATTGGCCTATGTGCGCAGTACCGCGCTGCAGGTCGTGCCTTCGAACACGGCTATCGCGGTGCTGTTCCCGATGCTGGTGGCGCCGGTGATCTTCGCCGAACCGATGCCGACCTGGCTGATTCTGGGGACCTTACCGTCTCTGGCAGCCATCGGTCTGCTGGGCTTAGGTGAGCGGGAAGCGTTGAAGACGGTATCGGCGGACGAGGCTGAGGCTCGAGAGAGTTCTACCAGCGGTGAAAGCAGGGACTCGGCTTCGTAGACTCGTAAACGGAACGGCGGGGGAATGTCATACTAGGGTGTTGATGATTGGGCCACTCCATCATTCGCGGTCTCACGATCGCCTGGAGCAAGAAGCGAAAGAGCAAGGGTTAGACTACCTTGCTTATTTGTTCGTTCCCCTTCGCGGAGGCGAAGGGTTGATTCTAGAAACAGGGGCACCCTACGAAGGACATCGTAGCACGGCGGTCAAAATGGAATCGCGTGGGCGGTCCGAGCTGCAGTGGCTGGGGGACGGTTACTCTTTGGAAAAGGCGCACGCTTTGATCGCCGATCTCGCCCCCACCGGGCCGCCGGCCCTGTCCGAGCGGCTACACTCGACCGTCTGTCAAAGTTTGACGGCGGCCCATCTTCAGCTGGAACTGGGCTTGATGTCCGGGGCCGACGGGATGGAAGATTTTGAAATGGCGCGTCAGCTCGTTCAAGAGGCGACCACCTCGGTGCGCGAACTGATCGACCAACTTGCGGGTGGGGGAACATGAAGGGGATTTACCTGATCGATGACCACAGCCTGGTCCGGGGGGGCCTTGGTAAGATCCTGGAAACGTCGGGAGTGTTACGCGTGCTGGGCGGGGCCAACACGGTCGAGGAGGCTCTGGCCGAAATCGGCGGACTGCAGCCCGACCTGGTGACGCTCGATCTGCAGATGCCGGGGATGTCCGGCGTCGAGGCGGTGGGGGCGATTCGCGACGCCACCCCGAACGCGCGCATCCTGATCATCTCGGGCCGACTCGACTCGGGCGAGGTGCGCGAACTGGTCAGTGCCGGCGTGCACGGCTACCTGCCCAAGGACGTGCGCGCCGAAGAGTTGGTGCGCGCGGCCGAAACGATCCTCGAAGGCGAGGTCTACTTCTCGGCCAAGGCGGCCACGGCGCTGGTGTCCGGCGTGCGGGATAGCGGCAAGCTGGGGCTAGCCGACCCGGGGCTGTCGCCGCGCCAGATCGAGACGCTGCGCCTGATCGAGAAGGGCAAAAAGACCAACGAGATCGCCGAGATCATGATGCTCTCGCCCAAGACCATCGAGAAGTACCGCGGCGAGATCCTGAAGCGGCTGGACTGCCGCAACCAGATCGAAGCGCTGGACAAAGCCCGCACCCTGAACATTCTGTAGATTCGAGCTCACTCTCCCGTGAGCCGGCTCGTCGTCCGGTGAGCTTGAGCTCGCTCTCCCGTGAGCCGGCTCGTTGCCCGGTGAGCTTGAGCTCACTTTCCCGTGAGCCGGCTCGTTGCCCGGTGAGCTTGAGCTCGCTTTCCCGTGAGCCGAAAGCCGCTACTCTTTGACCAGGCGAACGCCGTCGTCATGCAGTGTCACCAAACGACGCTTGTACAGATCGCCAAGCGCCATCTTGTACTTTTTCTTGCTCACCCCGAACATCTCGTAGATCTCCTCGGGGTCGCCCTTCTCGGACAGGTCCAGAAAGCCGCCGCGGATCTCGACCTCGTGCAGAATCCGGTCGGCCAGCGCCGCCGTCCCCTGCGTGCCGATGGGCGTGAGGATCAAGTCGACCTTACCGTCCGAGCGGATCTTCTTGATGTAGCCCGTAACCCTCTGACCGTACTTCAGCGAGCGAAACACCTCGCTGAAATACAACATCCCGAGGTGCTCGGAGTCGATCATCGCCTTGTAGCCCAGGTCCGTCTCGTCGATGATAATCAGGTCGACCCGCTGCCCCTCTTCGAGCTGCGACGGGTCGTGTTCCAAAAAGTTGTCCAGCCGCATCGAGGCCATCGGACGCTCGCTGCGATCCTGAGTGATGAAGACCACCACGGTGTCGCCCACTCCAGGGCGCCCTCGCTGCTCCGTCTTAGGCAGTAGCAACTGCTTCGGCTTGCCCCAGTCGAGGTAGGCGCCTTGCTCTTCCAATGATGCGACCTTCAGGGTCGCGAAATCTCCAATGTCCATCCCTCCCCTATGCGGTAAAGCCCCCTCCACCCCCTCTACCTCCATCCTGTGAGAGGGAAGGCGCCCCGCCTCACCCGAAGGCGAAGCTATGCTGACCGCCACCTCCCTCCTGGACCTGCGCCAAACGACCGAAGCGCTGGTCCGCATCCCCTCGGTCTCTCACGACCGCGCGCGCTGCCACGAAGTGCTCGACCTGATCCGCGCCTCCGTCCCTAACTGGGACAGCTTTCACAGCGAAGTGTACGAGCACGAAGGCTATCGCAACCTGATCGTGGGCACCCGGCCCGGCCGCTCTGCTCCACTGATCCTCAACGGCCATGTCGACGTGGTGACCGCTCACGACCATCAGTTCGACCCCAGGCTCGACGACAACGGCACCCTGTGGGGACGCGGCGTCTACGACATGAAGGGCGCGGTCGCCGTCTACGTCGAGCTACTCAAAAAGCTAGCCAACGTTCCCGTCGAACAGCGACCGCACGTTCAGGTGCAATTCGTCAGCGACGAGGAGATCGGGGGGCACCACGGCGCCGAGCGCATGGTCGACGACGGCTTCACCACCGACCTGTTCCTGGCCGGCGAGCCCACCAATCTGGACATCTGTAACCAGGCCAAAGGCGTGCTCTGGGTGCGCTACAAGCTGAAAGGCGAACCCGGCCACGCCGCCCGCCCCTGGCTCTGCCGCAACCCTCTGGCCGGCTTGGCCCGCGGTCTACACCACATCTACGGCCGCTTCCCCGTGCCGGTCGAAGCCGAATGGGCCACCACAGCCACGGTGACCGGCATCGATGTCGGCGAGAACTCTTACAACCGCGTGCCCGATCAGGCGACCTGCAAAATCGACTGCCGCTTCGTGCCGCAGGACGACCCGCAGGAGCTGATTCGCTGGTTCAAGGCGGTGATGCCGGACAGCGAACTCGAAGTGGTCCAGCTTTCCGGGGTGCTGCATACCCCTGACGATCACCCCAAACTGGTTCAGGCCCGGGCGGTGGGAGAGAAGGTGCTGGGTCGAGCCCCCGGGCTGTTCGCCGAACACTTCGCCTCGGACGCTCGCCACTACAGCGCGCGCGGCATTCCTTCGCTGTGCTGGGGCCCCTCGGGAGCGGGGATGCACGCCGATGACGAGCAGTTGAATCTGGAAAGCCTCGAAACTTACGCTCGCCTGGTCGATGCCCTGGTGGTGGAGTTGGGACGATGACGGACGGGTTGGAGCAGCGCCTGCGCGCCCACCTTCAGGCCTTGAGCCGGCCGCGCAACCCCTATCAGCACAGCGAAGCTCATGACCAGGCGCGCGCCTACCTGCGTGAGGCGCTTCAGAAGCAAGGCCGAGTGGTCGTCGAACAGACTTTTTCGACCGCCGACTACGGCGAGGGGTCGAACATCCTGGGCTATCCGGTCGAGGAAGGCGCGAGTCCGACCCATCTGCTGGTGGCGCACTACGACACGGTCACCGGATCGCCCGGCGCGGACGACAACGGATCGGCGGTAGCAGTCGCCTTAGAGGTGGCGTCGCGCTGTCCGCATATCGAGGTGCTGCTGCCGGATCTGGAGGAGACAGGGCTCCTTGGAGCCCGCCACTTCGTGGCCAACGACAACCGGCCATCGCTACCGACCCTGGTGCTGGAAAGCATCGGCTACTGGAGCGACGAGCCCGGCAGTCAAAAGCATCCCGCCGTGCTGCCGTTGGGCTTCCCGACCGTCTATCAGCAGTTGCAGGAGCGCGAGTTCCGAGGCGACTTCCTGGCCTTGCTACACCTGCAGGCGGACACTGGCCTGGCCGAGGGGTTGGAGCGCTCGCTGTGCGGGACGGCGCTGCGCTTGAGCATCTCGAGCGAGATTCTGGGCGGACCAGCCGCTCCGGCGCTGTACGACTTCGGTCGCTCGGATCATCTGGCGTTCTGGGAGCAGCAGCGCCCCTGCCTGATGCTGACCGACTCGGCCAACTTCCGCAACCCCAACTATCACCAGCCGACCGACACCGCAGAGACCCTGGACTACGGGCGCATGGCGGCGCTGGTGGGGCACCTCGGCGCCTTTTTTGATCGTCACGCAGGGTAGCCCTACCGTTGGGTTCCGTTGGAGGGGATGGGGC
>JAEXNA010000219.1 GCA_023447635.1 Vulcanimicrobiota bacterium
ACTCGGGTCAAAAGGTAGACCCCCCCCAGAGCGGCCACCGGAAGCGCCCAGAACAGATAGATCGCGATCTCGAGATGAAGAGCGGCCAGGGCCAGGAACGGGCCAGAGTAAACGTACACGGGAACGTCAGCTCCCTTCTTCCAACAGTACCCAGCCAAGACTGCCGGCAGGAACAGGAGAGCCAGCCAGGTCGCCAACTGAAGCAGCGAGAGCGGCGTCCTGATCAGCGGGACGGCCCGAAGGACATCGCGCAGGATATCCGAGAGCAGAAAATTCGCCGCGAACCCGAGCTTGAGAAAGCTACCGGACGTGACCACGATATCTCGCAGCCAGGCGACCAGGACTCCCTGCCAGGCATAGAACAGCGCCAGCGGTACCGCAGCACCGACGAACCCCAGAGCGGTCCAGGCCAGGATGGGACCACAGAGCGCCCGACTGGGCCGCGCCAACCAGAACGCCCTCCAAGCCAGAAGCGCAGGCGGCAGCCCGAAGAAGAGAATGCCATAAAGATCGCTTCGCCCCGTGCCGTACCAGGTCAGAACCAGCGCCGAGAGCAGTAAAAACCCTCGCGCCACCCACGAAGGGTCCTCGCGGTCTTCCAGTTCTCGCTGAGAAAGCGCCCAACCAAGCAAACCGCACCCCAAGAATACGGCGGCCAGCTGTCGGCAGCAGAACGCCAGGCCCCAAAGCGCTCCCAACAGAAGCAGCCAGCGAGGCCTCTTCCAGGGGCGCTCGATGGACGCCACCGCCAAAGCGGCCAAAACGAAAAAATTTGAATACAAACTCGACGAGGGGCTGGGCACGGCCGGCAAACCCAGGGCCGTGACCCAGAAAATTCCGAGCACGGTGACGGCCAGACCCAGAGGACGCAACAGGCGTGCTACAAACATTGTCTGCAATACAGCAAGGATCAGGACCGGCCAGCGTAGCGAGGAGAGCTTGGCGCCTGCCACCTGGAAAGCCAGAGCGTTAACCCATAGGTCAGCCCCAGGGCGATTGAGCAAGAAATCCCGATGTGGCATCTGACCCTGAAGCACCCGCCACGCGCAGTCGGCGTAGGCGCCTTCGTCAGCAGCCAACCAGAAACTGTTTGCCCCATAGCCAGCCAGCAACCAGAGCACGACCGGCAACGCAATCAGCGGCGCCCAGCGGACATCGCGACCGCTCTCTCGATTCACGCGAACTTAATGAGCTACGTCGGCGATCGCTTCATCAACCACACCGAGTCGCTCCCGAACCTCTTTTTTGCGGACCTTCCAGATGTAGCTGTCCACGATGTAGTGATGGAAGTTCAGAGCCTGATAGATCAGTACCGCCCAACCGCCTTCCACCACCATGTCGGGAAGATAGTTGGGCGCGATGTAGCCGGCAAAGAGCCGAATACCAAGCGCGAGAACGATGGTAATCCCCAGACACGTTCCCAGGTAGGTCCAGAGGAACTTAGCCTGAGAAATCTTACTCAAAAACGGATGCTGAGCGTCAAGCCCGCCACGGAATCGGGTGTTGTTGTAGAGCCAGACGATAAGGATGTACTGGCAGTTGTGCCAGATATTGATAACCAGCCAACCCAGATTGATATGGATCAGCCCGCCCAGCCAGTAGTAGCCGGTCATGAAGATGAGCAGATGACTGAGGATGTAGAGAGTCGGCAGCAACGCCAGGCGCCCCTCGACGTAACGCATGGGAAGCCGGACGACCCAAAGGACGGTGGCGGTCAGCGCGACATAACCGACGCCGGCGAGAAGCCAGGCGGGGACGGGGATCGACCAGAAGTTCGAAAAGAGGAACTTCATATTGGGGTTCAGATTGTGCAGTCGCGAGATGTAAAGGATGCCCCACAGCGGCACGGCGTAGAGCATGAAGTTGGTGAGCCGAGTGTCAAATAAGGTCTGAGGCGGCTCTTTACGGGCGTAGATGCGCGTTATGCCATAGCTCTGGCGCGTGTAGTGGAACCACTGCCAATAGAGATACACCGTGGTGATGATCTCGGTTCCACCGGCCCACCACATGGCGGCTACGATGCCCAGGACGACCATGAGCGGCAGCCAGGTCAGGAAAAACCGATTCTCCTTCGCGCTCTCCTTGTCAAAGCAGAGACGAGTGTACATGGCTACGATGTGGTGACTGCCCAGCAGATAGATGTCCGCATACAGCAGCACCATGAAAACGTAGGGATTGATGGGGTTCGCCTTCGCAATGAACCCGAAGAGGAACGCCAGAACCACGCATCCTAGAACAAGAATGGAGTCGAAGCGAACCCCCCTGATGGGAGCCATCGGAAGAGCCGGTCCAGCCTGTGACATAGCTGTCATCTTCTTCCCCGCCCTCGCCGAGTCCTGGCAAAAGCCCGTGGTTATCAGGTTCTGCCGCTATCGCGAAGAAAAACGAAGGGGGCCGCCCTAAACGGCGGCGGAGGTCAGGCTTTTCTTGAGGCGCTCGACTTCGTCTCGAAGCTTCTCGTAGCAGGGCTGCAGAGCTTTGGCCTCGCGCTTTTCGGCAGCGACCTCGAGGTCTTTGGCCGCGTCTGCACTCGGCGTGGCATGCAGGTAGACGAGGCCGCCCTTGACCCAATGGGCCTTCTCTTTCACGTCATCAAAATGATGGTTGTGAACACACTGGGCCACCTTCTCGAGCATGGCGTCGATCTCGATCAAAAACGTACTCACCGCCTCTTGAAAAATCGACTCGTCACCGAAGCATCTCAAGGCCTGTTCGCGATTATAAGTTTCCATTAACATCTTCCTTCTTGTTACCGAGAATAGGAGATCGGGGGGGGAGCCTTGCTCGCCTCGCTCGCATCCGCTATCGGCATCCAATAGGATACACACCGGATACCCTCGCCTGGCCAGCCGGGCCCAAGGTCAGATTTAGAGCTCGGATAGTGTACCCTGGAAGGTATCCCCAATAGCCCGAGGAAACATTCTCGGCTTATGGCTATCAAGGTCCTGGTGGTCGACGACCACCCCGTAATTCTGCAAGGTCTCCAGGGCATGCTCAGCAGCCTACCAGACATCGAAGTGGTGGGCGAAGCCCACAGCGGGCAAGAAGCGATCGAGCGCGCCCTGCAGGTCAAGCCCGATGTCCTCTTGATGGATGTTCGCCTGCCCGAACTCAACGGACTCGAAGCCATGCGCCGCCTGCGGGAAAAGATGCCCGAAGCCAAGGTCGTCTTCATTACCGTCTCCGACAGCGACCTTTATCTGGTCGAAGCGCTTCGCTGGGGGGCTAACGGCTACCTGACCAAAGGCTCGTCTCGCGACCTGATCGGCGACGCCATCCGCGGTGCGATGCGGGGCGGCTGCACCCTCTCGGAAAGCCTGGTCCAAAAGGCCTTTGGCGCCATCGCGCGAGCCGCCGTCAACCTGGGCAAGCCTGACGTCGAGGGCGAACTGCCCCCGATCGTCGAACTAACGCCCCGCGAATTGGATGTGCTTCGATTGGTTGCCAAGGGGATGACCAACCGCTCCATCTGCAAAGAGCTGAACCTGGCCGAGGTCACCATCAAAAAGCACGTCCAGTCCATTATGAGCAAAATGGGCGTGAGAGACCGGACGCAAGCGGCCCTTCGAGGGGTCCGTCTGGGCCTGATCGACTAGAGTATCGCCCCAGCGACAAGCGGGAAACGAGCCCCGGCGCGAGAATAGGGCCGCCGTGTCCTTGCAAGAGTCCTACGCGGCCTGCCGCGCCATCACCAAAGAGCGAGCCAAAAACTTCTACTACGGCATCAAACTGCTGCCAGAAGAGCGTCGCGACGCTCTTTGCGCGGCCTACGCCTTCTTTCGTATCTCGGACGACCTCTCCGATGACGAGAACATCACCGACAAAGACCAGCGCTTGGAGCGCTGGAAGGCGCTGATCCAGGAGAGTCCCGAAAACGCCGCTCAGCACCCAATTCTGCCGGCGTTCTATCACGCGCTGGAGAAATACAGTATCCCTCATCAGTACTTTGAGGAATGTTTGGAGGGTACGACCTCGGACCTTACCGTTCAGCGCTACCCCGTCTTTGCCGACACCTACCGCTACTGCTATCAGGTTGCCAGCACGGTAGGGCTCGTCTGCCTCCACGTCTTTGGCTTCGACCACAGCCCCGAGGCGCTGGCTATGGCGGAATCTCGAGGCATCGCCTTCCAGTTGACCAACATCCTGCGAGACGTCGCCGAAGACGCCGAGCGCGGACGTATCTATCTGCCGCTCGAGGACCTGCAACGCTTCGAGGTCAGCGAGGAAGAGTTTCTCAAAGGCGAACCCACGCCGGGCCTGCAAGCCCTTCTGACCTTCGAGATAGAGCGAGCCAAAGGCTACTACGAGGCCTCGGCCTCCTTGGGAGAACGGGTCGAAAAGGAAAGCCGCGCCTCGCTGGAGGGCATGACGTCGATCTACCGCGCACTACTGGGCAAGGTCGAGAGCATGGGAACCAGGGTCTTCAAAGAGCGGGCCCAGCTGTCCAAGCTGGAGAAGGTCAGCCTGGCCACCAAAACCGCCTTTTCCGGACTAACCGGACGCTAAACTCGAGGGCTATCGCAGCCCTAGCGATTCCAAGAACCGCCGATATTTGGTCCGGTCACTGGCTCGCGGAACGATATCTTGCTCGAAGAGCCACTCTTCGACCAGCATGCGGAACCCCTGAAGCTCTTCTGGAGTAGGGCGGGCCTCCGGCGGATACTCGATCTCGAGCTCGTGACAGATCACGCCGTTAGGAAGCTCCGTGCGGTCGACCTCCCAGCCCTCGACCGGGCCGACCGGCGCTGCCATCAAGCGTCGCTGATTTCTAGCTTCACCCTGAAGTAGAACCGGCCCGCTCGAAATCTCTTCTCGGAAGACCCGAAGCGGCTCGGTCCCCTCCCACTGCAGAGGGTCAGCCGAACCGACCCGTTCCGTATACTCTACCGAGGTGAAGGCGCCGGGTGAGAGCTGACGCCCGATTTTCAGGGTCAACTCTCCGCCCAGCTCCCTGCCGAAGCGGCGCAACCTCAGGACCCAGTCCCGACGACCCGTCTCCGTGGCCGCCTGGAAGTAGATATTAGAAAAATCCGAAGCTTCGCTCAGCGGCCGAAGCAGGCCAAGCAAACGATGATAGGACTCTTCTTCCAGCTCGTACTTGAGCTCATTCTCCTGCTGCTGCGCCACCGTCGCTAACCCGGCTGCCCGAAGTCGCGTCCCAGGTAGAGGTTCATCTGCTTGAACCACCAGGGCCAGTCGTGCGCGACGTCGTGGCCCCACAGGTCGAGTTCGTGCGGGACGCCCAGGCCGTTGAGGAAGTCGTCGAACCAGGTGGTCCAATGCACGCGTTCCCAGGGCCCCTGGCCCACGATAAGGACCATTCGACCCGAGCAGATCGCGTCCCACTGATCGGTACCCCGGAGATTCGGGAGATAGTGACGAGGGCTGTTGTTGTAGCAGTTGGCGTCGAACTCGTCGCCAAAGCTCTCGGTGATGTCGTAAATCCCAGAAAGCCCGTAGCAGCTCCGGAAGACATCAGGATGCTTCAGGAAGGTGTTCGCCGCATGGTAGGCGCCGAACGAAGCGCCCATCGTGGCGATCGGTAGGCGGCTCTGGCAGTCTTCGAAGATCAGCTGAGAGACTTCGTGGTACACGTAGTCATCGTAGGCCTGGTGGCGCCGCGCAGCCTCGGGGATGGAAACCGACTTATTGCTCCAGCTCTCGCCGTTGATGCTGTCGATGGTGATCAGCTTGATGATGCCGCCCTCGATGAACGGGGCCAGCGCTTCGACCATCCCCTGCCGCTCGAACTCTTCAAAGTCGGCGGCGGCAGTGGGGAACGCCAACAGCGGCATGCCGAAATGGCCGTAGATAGCGGTGGGCATAGAACGTCCCAGGAAGTGACTGTGGTGGTGAAACTTGCGAATTTTCATGCCCGCCTTCCTTTACCAAATCCGCGCGCGCCCCTGGTCGACGACTTCTTTTGACGAGGAATTTCGGGCGAGAAACCGCCCGCCTTTACACCGGTACTACAGATCAGATAAGATCGCGCCACTCATGACCGACGCCGAGGGCAGCACCCTCCTCTCAAAAGACGAGCTCCCCGACAACGTCCATCTCTTCGAGAAGGACGGTCGTCAGATCTACGTGATCGGGACGGCTCACGTTTCGGCCAAGAGCGCCGAACTGGTAGAGACGGTTCTGCGCGACCTGCGCCCCGACAGCGTAGCGGTCGAGCTGTGCGAGGGCCGCTATCGCGCGCTGCGCAACCCCGAAGAGTGGAAAAAGCTCGATATCGTCCAGGTCATCAAACAGGGGAAGACATTTCTACTCCTGGCTCAGCTGATGCTGGGCGGGTTCCAAAAGAAAGTCGGCAAGAAGCTGGGGGTCAAACCCGGCGCGGAGATGCTGCGCGCTGTCGAGGTCGCCGACGAACTGGGGGCCACCACCGTTCTCGCCGATCGCGAAGTCACCATCACCCTGCGTCGCACCTGGTCGTCGCTGGGCTTCTGGGGCGGCCTGAAAGTTCTCTGGTCTCTGCTCCTGGAAGGCCTCTCGGAAGGCGAAGAGCTGGGCGAGGAAGAGATCGAGCGACTCAAGACCGCCGATGTCCTGGAAGAGGCGATGCAAGACTTCGCTCGCGCACTGCCTCAGGTTCGCAACAGCCTTATCGACGAACGCGACCGCTACCTGGCCAGCAAAATTGCTCAGGCGCCCGGGCAAAAGGTCGTCGCCGTGGTCGGCGCCGGGCACGTCCCGGGGATTTCCCGTTACCTTTACGACGAGATCGACATCTCGCCCCTGGAACAGATCCCGCCTCCCTCCCCCTGGGGCAAAGTCGCCGCCTGGATCATCCCGCTGGCCGTCCTGGCCCTGGTGGTCTATGGCTTCTGGAGCGCCGGACCCAGCCTGGGCGCCAAGATGGTGCTGAACTTCATCCTCACTACCGCCATCTCTGGCGGCATCGGCGCCCTGGTAGCCTGGGCTCATCCGCTCACCATTCTGTCGGCGATGGTGGCCTCTCCGATCGGCGCTGCCCATCCGCTGATCGCCAGCGGCTGGATGGCCGGCCTGGTCGAAGCCAGCTTGCGAAAGCCTAACGTCGCCGACTTCGAAGAGCTGCAAGATGAGCCGCTGAGCGCCAAACTCTTCTGGACCAATAGGGTCACCCGGGTCCTGCTGGTCGTGATCGCCGTCAACCTTGCCGTCAGTATCGGCATGTTCGCCAGCACCTATATGATCGCCAGCTGGCTGGCTACAGGCTCCTAGAAAACCGTGTCGGACGACTTCGATCCCTACCGCGAGTTAGGGCTTTCTCCAGAAGCGGCCGATGAACCCGAACTGGTACGAGCCGCCTTCAAGGCGCTGGCCAAGAAATATCACCCTGACAGCTACAGCGAGGCCACGAGCAAGGCTGCCGCAGAGCAAAAGATGGCCCGCCTGAACGAAGCTCAGCGCCAGATCTTGTCCGGAGAGTATCGGCCGCCTTCCCCTCGCCCTGCCGCTGTGACGAGCACGGCTGTGGCCGCCGTGACGCCGACACAGCCTCCCCCCTCTCGGCCGGTGGTAGGCGCCTCGGCGAAGAAAGTCAAGCGCCCGGAGCCATCAACCGTGCCTATGGTGCCCATGGTGGTGGCCGTCCTGCTCCTGCTGGCAAGCTTTATCGTGCCGAACTGGCTGAAAGAGGACCACCTGGCCGAAGCCCAGCGCCTCGAGCAGGCGGGGAAGCTGTCCCAGGCCTTGGAGCAAGCCAACCTGGCCGTGGCCGACGACCCGAGAGCTCCCGCCCCCTACCTTCTGCGGGCTCGCCTCTGGCTCAAGTCGGGAGAGACCGAGAGGGCACGAACCGATCTCGCTAACACGCGCGGGCTTCTTTCGACGACTCAGTGGGAGAGAGCGGGTCAGGAACTCTTCCCCTCCCCGTCCCCCAACGGAAAGCCCTCCCCGTCCCCCTCCCCCACCGGAAAGCCTTCCCCATCCCCCTGAGACACGGACCCGGCAAAGGTTGGGGCCACCCCACGCACGAACGGAGCGGCCTATGTTTCACGAAACCAATGTGGTGACCAAAGAGATTTCGATCCCGGTTCCCCCCACCAAAGTTTACCTGGCGTGGACCGAACCCGATCATCTCACGAAATGGTTCACCGACGACGTGAAGGGTTGGCCCGGGGTAGGAAGCGACCTCGCCTTTACCTGGAAGAACTTCGGGTTCTCCGTCAACTACAAAATTGCCGAACTTCGACCTGACGAAAAGGTCGTCTACAAGACTCGGCTTCCCGGGGTGGGGACTCAGGTACTTACCGTGAACCTGGCTCGTCGGGCCCCCCGCACGATTGTGACCGTCAGCGAGGCCGGTCCCGAAAACCACAAATCCGACCCCTACATTAGCGGGGTCGACTCCGGCTGGGCGATGACGCTGGGGCTCCTCAAACTCTATGTCGAAGAGTACTACGGCAAGACCCGAGAGCGCTTCTTCGCGATGCTGCCAGCCCAGTTCGAGTACGAGACGCTCCGTCGACTGTATTCGACCAAAGAAGGCCTCCAGGAGTGGCTGATCAACGACGGCGAACCCGCCACCGAACCCGACCAGACGTTCCGCTATATCCTCGACAACGGTGAGACCATGACCGGACGAATCATGGCCATCACCCACCACGAAGTCCTCTGGTCCTGGAAGGAGATCGACGGCTACCTCGAGCTCAAGTCTTTCCCCACCAGTGGCGACAACAAAGGCCTTGTCTTGCGGGGAGCGACCTATCAGCCTTCGAAGCACAACGCCGCAGAGATCGAGGCAAAAATCAAAGATGTTCTTGTCAAACTGTTCGCTGCCGTCGCCGCGGGTACAACCTCTAGCTAGCAAACCAGGCCTGTAAAAAAAAAGGGGGAAATTCCGAAACTTTTTTTCGTAACCCGGGAACAAAGCCTCTCCCTCGGGTGTCATAACCCCGAACACAGCCTGCCCCAACCCGGGAGCGGCGACCCCGGTTGGGGGGAATGCCTGTCGGCTGCAACCGACAGCCGAAAACGGAGACTAGGATGACCATTAAGGTAGACCTTCTTCCCACAGAGAAGAAGCAGTTCGGAATCGACCCCGCGATGATCCTCATGTTTATGTTGATCATCGGGTCCGCAGTGGCCATGCTGTTGTACAGCAACTCGCTGACCAGCAAAATCGAAGGCCAAAAAGAAGAGATTGAAGCCATCAACCAGGAGATCAAGCAGATTGAAACCCAACTGCCCCTGATTGAGGAAACCAAGAACCGGATCGCCAGCCTCAAGCGCGAGATCAAGATGATCAAGAGCCTGGTCCACGACCCGCTTCGCTACGCTAACTTGCTGCAGGAAGTGGCAATTTTGCTGCCTGACAACGTGTGGCTCGATGATCTTTCCATCGATCCCCGTTCGAACAAGGTTAGCTTCGCAGGTTCGGCCGCAGAAGTCCCTGGCGAGCGCAAGCCGCTGGCGACCATCGCCGACATGATGCGCAATTTCAACGACTCGGAGTACTTCACCAACTCTACTCTCGCCTCGACGAGTGAAACCGGGAAACCGGGAGAGGAATCTGTCTTCTCCTTCAGCCTGTCCATCAGCTATGACCCCGAGAAGGCTGCCACCACCCCTCCTACCGGAATGGGCGACGGCGCCGTCCCTACGGCTCCCGAAGCCAAGGGGCAGACCAACAGCACCTCTTCCGATGAGGAAGAGTCTGCCACGGGCACGCCAACCCCGGGCGCCCCGGCCACCCCGGCCCCCTAAGGAAGAGTAGAGGAAAGAGCAACAATCATGAATACACCTATGAAAATTGCTGTCGCCGGCCTCATCATCGTTCTGATGGCTGTGGGTTTCTACGTCGTCAGCTGGTCGGAAAAGTACAAAGAGATCGAGAGCCTGGAGGCTCAAAAAGTAGAGCGGATCGCTCAGAAAGAACGTCTCGAGCAGGACGTGGCTCAACTGCCTAAGTTCCGCGAAGAGGCCGCCGGCCTGGAGAAAGAGCTTCTCTCGCTGGTTCAGTCCAAGTTCACCAAAGAAGAGCCCGAGCTGTTCGTAGCCAACTACATCGCCGAAATCGAGCGCCTGGTCGCCGACCAGCAGGAAGTGACCGGCGACGAGAGCTTCTCGATCCGCTCCATCACCCCCCGTGGTGAACAGATGGCGGAGGTGGCCGGTGGCGGCGACGAAGAGTCGGCTGAAGGTGGCGCCAAGTCCGACGGTAAGGACGGTGGAGCCAAGGCTGCCCCCGCTCCCGCCGCCACGGAGTCGGAAACCCTGCAAGGCTTCCCGACCCGCGTCTTTGCGATGGAGATGACCGGACGCTACCAGACCCTGGTAGAGTTCCTCTACCAGCTCGGCGCCCTGGAACTGGACCGCCTGGTGACCATCAACGAGATCAGCCTGAAGCCCAGCGCCTCCGAGGATGGCAGCAGCCCGGTGTTGAGCATCACCATCCCGATCACCGCCTACCTGCGCCAGGGCTCGAACTAGAGTCCTTGCCTAGCGGTCAAAAGCCCCCGAGAAGTCGGGGGCTTTTTTCTTTACAGCCTCGGGCAACAGTGATATGCTTCCCGGGATTCTCGAGCGGAAGAGACGGGGACCTCCACCCCCCTCGTCGGCCCGAGAACAGAAATAGGGGGTCTCTTTCACAGACCCCGTCGGAGGACACAATGGACAAGACCGAAGTCATCGGAGAGCATCGTCTCCATGACAAAGACTCTGGCTCGGCGGATGTGCAGATCGCCATCCTCACCAGCCGTATCAACCACCTGACCGAGCACCTGAAGGTGCACGCCAAGGACCATCACTCCCGCCGTGGACTGCTGATGATGGTTGGTAAAAGACGCCGACTGCTGAAGTACCTGAGAGTCAACCACCTCAAGCGTTACCGTGAGCTGATCGCTAAGCTCGGAATACGGCGCTGAACTTCGCACCTCGCAGAGATTACTCCCAGGCGCGCTCGGGCAACCGAACCGCGCCTCAGGGGCCCTAGCTCTCGACCCATCCGCGGTTTTCGCGGGTGGGGCCAGAGGGCATGGGCCCTTTTTTCGTGTTGCGCCAAACATCGCCCCCAACGCCCATCAAAAGCGTCGAAGGCCATCAGAGCGGCAGCACCTCCAACCGCCTCTCCGCTATGGACACGGCTGGTTTCCCTGGAAAAACGAGACCGCTGGTCTCGATAGGAAGTGTAAGAGAACAATGAGCAAAACAGCGACCCTAGAAAAAACTGGCAAAGTCGTGGTCGAGCGCAAAATCGGTGGAACCGTAATGCGCATGGAGACTGGCGAACTGGCCAAGCAGGCCGGCGGCGCCGTCCTGGTGACCTACGGAGACACCGTCGTCCTGGTTACCGCCACCGCTAACGCCCAGCCCCGCCCCGGCGCGAGCTTCTTCCCCCTGACCGTCGATTATGACGAGAAGATGTATGCTGCGGGCAAGATTCCCGGTGGCTGGATCAAACGTGAAGGACGTCCTCCCGAACGTGTCACCCTGACCTGCCGCCTGATCGATCGTCCTCTCCGCCCGCTTTTCCCCGACGGCTTCCGCAACGACGTTCACGTCGTCGGCATGACGCTGTCCGTGGACGAGGACAATGATCCCGATGTGCTGGCTCTGTCTGGCGCCGGCGCCGCCCTGTCGCTCTCCGAAATCCCCTTTGAAGGCCCCCTGGCCGGCGTCCGCGTCGGCTACGTCGACGGTGAGTTCCTGATCAACCCTACCATGAGCCAGCTCGAGCAGAGCAGCCTGGACCTGGTGGTCGCCGGAACCCGCGACAACATCATGATGGTCGAGTGCGGAGCCAACGAAGTCACCGAAGACCTGCTACTGGACGCCTTCGAGGAGGCCCACGAAGCGATCCGCCAGATCATCGATATGATCGACGAAATGGTCGAACAGTGCGGCAAAGCCAAAGCCGAGTTCCCCCTCTTCGTTTCGGACGCTCGCCTGGTCGAGCAGATGGATGATCACCTGTCGGTCGATGTGGCCAAAGCGATTCGCATCGTGGATAAGCTGACCCAGCGTGCGGCCTTCGACGCCATCAGTCGCGCCAGCTTTGCTGCCACCCTGGAAACCCAGGACATCGCAGACAAAGAAGAGCTGATCGCCATGGTGCTCGACAGCAACAAGCCCGACTTCGACGACATCTTGAAAGAGATGAAGGGGCGGGAGATGGTCAACATGATCCTCGACGACGGTGTTCGCGTCGACGGACGTAACACCACCCAGATCCGCAAACTGGACGCGCAGGTGGGAATGCTGCCCCGCACCCACGGCACCGGACTGTTCACCCGTGGACAGACTCAGGTGATGTCGATCCTGACCCTCGGCACCCTGGCCGAAGAGCAGTCCTTCGACAACATCATCGGGGAAACGTCGCGCCGCTACATCCACCACTACAACTTCCCTCCCTTCTCGGTCGGTGAAGCTCGCTTCATGCGCGGCCCTGGTCGCCGTGAAATCGGACATGGCGCCCTGGCCGAACGGGCCCTTCTGCCCGTCATCCCTGACGAACAAGAGTTCCCCTACACCATCCGTATCTCCAGCGAGTGCCTCGAGTCGAACGGCTCGACTTCGATGGCTTCGACCTGCGGTAGTACCCTCGCGCTGATGGATGCCGGCGTGCCGATCAAGGCTCCCGTTGGCGGAATCGCCATGGGCCTGGTGGCTCGTGGCGATGAGTACGCTGTGCTCACCGACATCCAGGGCCTGGAAGACCACCTGGGCGAGATGGACTTCAAGGTGACCGGTACCCGCGACGGCGTGACCGCCCTACAGATGGACATCAAGCTCAAAGGTATTACGATCGAGATCCTTCGCAAGGCTCTCGACCAGGCCAAAGACGCCCGCATGACCATCATCGATGTCATCGAAGATTGCATTCCCGCCCCTCGGGAAAAGCTATCGAAGCACGCGCCTCGTATCACCTCGATCACCATCGACCCCGAGAAGATCAAGGACATCATCGGACCGGGTGGCAAGAACATCAACCGAATCATCGCCGAGACCGGTGTCAAGATCGACATCGAAAACGACGGCCGCGTCTTCATCGCCTGCATCAAGTCCGACTCGGTCGACCAGGCGATCAAGATGATCGAGGATCAGCTCAAAGACTGTGAAGTCGGCGAGCAGTATAAGGGCAAAGTCATGCGCCTGATGAATTTCGGCGCTTTCGTCGAGATTCTCCCCGGCAAAGAAGGCCTGCTGCATATCTCGAAAATCAAGCCTTTCCGCGTCGATAAGGTCGAAGACGTGATCAACGTCGGCGACGAAGTCGAAGTCAAGGTCGAAGAGATCGACTCCATGGGTCGTATCAACCTGACCCGTCGCGGTCTGTTCAGCGAAGAAGAGATGGCCGAAGCCGAAGCCCGCGGCGGCGAACGCTCCGAGCGCCCCGAGCGCGGTGAACGTGGCGAACGCGGAGATCGCGGCGGCGACCGTGGCGGACGTGACCGCGGCGATCGCGGGGGCCGCGGCGGTGACCGTGGTGGCGACCGTGGTGGACGCGACCGCGGCGGCGACCGTCCTCGTGGCGACCGCCCCGAACGCACCGGCGGTGACCGCCCTGAAGCGGGAGGCGAACGCCCTCCCCGTCGGGAGCGCCCTCGCTCGGAGAACGGCGGCAGCAACGGTGGTGGAGAGAAGCGTAGCGACGACGACGGCGCTCCTCGTCGCCGCGCCCTGCGCCAGCGTCGCCCTCCGGAAACCCGCGAAGAAGACTAGTCCTCTTCTGCTCCTTCCAAGCTAAAGGCCGCCTCGCGAGAGGCGGCCTTTTCGTCTCCCGGCCCGGGAAGGATTCCGAGGGGCGCGGGGCCTAGATCCCGAGGTGCCATCCCCCTCACCTCACGCACCGAACCTGCTCGACTCTGTCGAGCAGTTCTTCGACGAAGCGCTGGCCGGGCTCAACGGTTTTGAAGCCCGACCAGCCCAGCGAGCCATGGCCCGCGCCGTCGCTGAGGTGCTGGTCGAGGGTGGACGACTGGCGGTCGAAGCCGAGACTGGAACCGGCAAGTCGCTGGCCTACCTGGTCCCCTTGCTCCTCCATGAGGCTCAGGACGGCCTACCCGTGATCGTGGCGACCAAGACCTTGCAGCTCCAGGAGCAGTTGATGCAGAAAGAGCTGCCTCTGCTTCAGAAACTTTTGCCCGCTCCTCGCACCGTCGTGCAGGCCCGCGGTTGGAACAACTATCTGTGCTTGCGCAAAGTCGAGACGCCCGTCGAAGAGACCGTCCGAGAGCTGGGCCAGGAGCTACCAAGGCTACGGCAGCTGGCCCAGCAGGGTCGGGGCAAGCTCACCCGTCAGGAAGTCAACACCCCGGCTGCCCAGTGGGCCCGTGTCCAAGCCGACCCCCTGGACTGCCAAAAGCAGCACTGCCCTCACTTTGGGCGCTGTGGGCTTTTCGCCGAGCGTCGTGAGTTAGAGAACGCGGACCTGATCCTGACCAATCACGCCTTTCTTCTCTCGGACCTCAAGGTCCGGCGGGACGGAGGCGGCCTGCTGCCCTCCTGCGACGTTCTCGTTCTCGACGAAGCGCATCGCCTGGACGACGCCGCCACCGACCATCTGGCCATACGGGTCGATGCCGATCGCCTGACCTCGATGCTGACCTCGCCTCGCCAGGGATGGCTAGAAGCCGTGCGTTTCGCCATGCTGGCGCATCTTCCCGAGGCCCACCTGCTAGACTGGAGCGGTCGCTTCGACCTGCAGGTCGTGCTGGCGCTGGGCGACCTGGAACGGCTGGGAGCCGACCTGCTGGCTGAACTTGCGGCCCTACGCCAGGCTTTTCCCGGAACCTCGACCCTTCCCCACTCGCTCTTGCGAACCCCGGCCGGCGAGAACGCTGCCAACCTGGCTTCGGAGCTCGCCTTCGGACTGGAGACCCTGGACATCGCCCTGCTGAGCCTGGCCGAAGAGTTCGGCGAGCTTACCCCCCTGGAATCGCCCCCTGAGCTGAAGCGGCTAGCCCGAGGGCTGCGCCATCTGGCCCGCGATCTGGATTTTCTGCTGGCCGGCGAAGATCCCGACTGGGTCTTTCTCTGCGATCTGCATCCGCCGGCCCTTCTGGCACGACCTGTCGATAACGCCCACACCCTGGACAGCGAACTGTTTGGAGGATACTCCAGCGTCGTGGTCACCTCGGCGACGCTCAAGGTCAACGACTCTTTCCACTTTTTTCTGCAGCGCTCCGGCTTCGGCCTCGATTCCGTCCGAGAGCTGAGTCTGCCCTCTCCGTTTCAACCCGACAAGGCCACCTTCGTCGGGCTGGCCGACCGCGGCCCGGACCCTAACGAGGCCGACTTCGCCAGCAGCCTGGCCCCCCATCTCGTCCGCCTGGCCAGCGGCTTAGGCGGACGAACCTTTCTGCTGACCACCAGCCACCGCAGCATGCTCGAGTTTGCCGGACTCCTGGCCTCTCCGCTGGCCGAAGAGGGCATCGAGTTGCTGGTGCAGGGACAGGCGCCGCCGGGACGCCTGCTAAGCCGCTTCGCCTCACCTGGGGCTCACCTGCTGCTGGGAGTCGACACTTTCTGGGAAGGAGTCGACATACCCGGTGAGCGTCTCTCCTGCGTCGTCCTGACCCGGCTGCCGTTCCCGGTCCCCACGGACCCTCTCTTCTCGGCCCGCTGTCAGCGAATCGACGACGCCGGCGGAAGCGCCTTCGACGAACTGAGCCTGCCGCTGGCGGCCCTCAAACTGAAACAGGGTTTTGGACGCCTGCTCCGGTCCTCGCAGGACCGGGGTGTGTTTCTTCTTCTCGATCCTCGGATCGGGCGCCGCTCGTATGGGCGGACGCTGGCGCGTCACCTGCCCGGGGGGCACGCTCGGCGGGGCTCTTACGAGGAACTGGTGGACGGAGCTCTGAACTGGGCCGACGAAAACCTGGTACCAAGAGACCAGGCAACTTGATCACTCCCTAAGAGGTTTGACCCCGCATGACTCGTCTGCCCAAACTGCCCGCTCTACTCCTCGCCCTTCTCCTTCTCGGTGTGCCCGGAACGGCTCAGAGCCTGAGCCTGAAGCAGATCACGGACAAAATGGAAGCCGCTCGCTCGCGGGTCGACGACATCACCGCGAAAGCGAAGTTCGATTTCCGCCTCACCGTGGGGATTTTGCCCTACAGCGATAGCCTGCTCGGCACCTACTATTTCAAGAAGCCCGACCGCCACCGACTGGACTTCCCCGACGCTCCCTCCTATCTCAAGAGCGTGCCCTCGATGTTCAGTTGGAAGCTACCGTCTTCGGAAAAGTACGACTGCCAGGTCCAGGGGCCGCTAAAGACGCCGGGGCAAGGCCCGCTGTACAACCTGCTGTTCACCTCGAAGAACCCGGATTCCAAAACCAGCAGCATCACCGTCGCGGTGGACGCGCTGAAGTGGCGCATCGCCCGTCAAGATACTCGATACAAGGATGGAGGTAGCGTTCTACTGAGCTTTGGCTACACCGAGCAGAAAGGGCTTCCGCTACTGCAGCAAGTGTCCGGGAAGCTCGATATTCCGTCCTACAAGCTGAAGGGAACGGCCGGTTTGAGCTTCAGCGACCAGCAGGTCAACGAAGGCGTAGACAACACGGTCTTTACCGGCGCAGAGTAGTTCGCCGTAGCCCAAACATGGGTTTACGATCGTCCCGGCGGGGTATTCAAGCCAGGTGAACCAGAGCTACGGCAGTATCGTCGCCCCCTTGATCCGTCAACCCTCTCGCTGGACCTACGTGCGAGACTGGGTCGCCCCCTCACTGGTCCGACTCGATTCGCCGCGGCAAGCCGCCGGACGCGGAGTCACCATTGCGATCATCGACGCGGGATTTTATCCTCATCCCGACCTGGTCTTCCCAACCTGCCGAATTCTCGCCCATCACGACCTGACCCTGGACCAGGAGCCGCTGGACGGCCGTACCGACATCGGGAACTGGCACGGCACCATGACCTCGGTCATTGCCGCAGGCAATGGCTACTTGAGCCAGGGGCTCTATCGCGGCCCCGCTTATCTTTCCAACGTCGTGCTGCTGAAGGTCGGCGAGACTTTTTCCATTCGGCCCCACAACATCGCGAAAGCGATCCGCTGGGTGCTTGAACATAAGGACAAGCTCGGCATCCGGATCATCAACATCTCTTTGGGTGTCGGCGAAGAGAATCGCAAGAGCGAGGACTCGTTGGTCGACTACTGGATCACCCGGGCTACCGAAGAGGGGCTCTGCGTGGTGGTGGCCGCAGGTAACTCCGGCGGTCAGATCGGAAGTCCCGCCAAGTGCCGTGACGCTATCACGGTGGGCGGCTACTTCGACCACTGCGACGAGATGTTCCACTCTGACTTCGGCTTCACCCCGGACCGTATCCTGAAGCCCGACCTGATCGCACCTTCCGCCCTGGTCGCCTCGCCGATCTTACCCGGAACGCCTCAGCAGAAGCGGGCGGGGGCTATCGCCTATCTGCTGGCCCACCCGGAATGCGAGGACGAACGCCTGGTAGCCGAAGCCCAGCTTCCAGAATCCTACCTGGCCTCGAGCCCGGAAGACCGCTCCAACGAACTGCTGGGACAAGCGGCCGGTCAAAAGGTCGTGGGCACCTACTACGAGCACGCTGACGGAACGTCCGTGGCTGCCCCGCTGGTGGCCGGGACCATCGCCCAACTCCTGGAACTGCGCCCCGAACTGACGCCGGCTCAGGTCCGTCGCATCTTACTGCAGACCAGCCGCCGCCTGCCAAACGCGTCACGGGAACGACAGGGCCGGGGGGTCCTTCGCGCCTCAGACGCCTATGCTGTGGTCGCTACGCCCGACCACAAGCTTCTCTCTTGCGTCCTTGGACCGGAGCGAGTGGAAGATAGCCTGGTGATCCGCCTTTACCACACCACCGCGAAGAAAGTCCAGATCGCGGGCGACTTCACCCAGTGGAAGGCCCAGCCGATGACAGAAGAAGGCGATGGGCTCTGGAGTTACACCATCGAGCTTCCGTTGGGAGATGCGGAAAAACGGGCCTACAAATTCCTCTATGACGGCAAAGAGTGGGAAGAAGACCGGCACAACCCGTACTGTGAACCCGACGGCATGGGCGGCCTGAACTCTCTGGTGGACCGCGACCTTCTGCTGCTCAGAGCGACCGGGCCGACCTGAAGCGACGCCGGCCCAGGCCAGGGCGGAGAAGAGCTTAGATGCGCATCCCGCCGACCGTCTGCTCCGTGCCCCGAGACATAAAAGCGAACTCTTCGTCCGTTAAACGGGTCAGCACGGCGCCTCCTAAGGCGTACGCCATACTGCGCTGGACGCGTGCGCTGAGGGTGTGTCCGTCGCGCAGAGCGAACCGGACCGTACCGCTGACCGTGTAGGTCTGCTGTACCCCGCCCGGCTCCTCGAACTGACCGTGAGCGCTGACATCGACGTCGGCGTACTCGATGCTTCCCTGTTCGCCAAAGGCTTCCAGGCGACACGAGTAGGTCACGCCGCGAGGCTGGAACCCCTTTATCGAACCGTCCGGCCCGGCTACGGGAAGAAGCTCCTGGCGGGTCCGCTGCCACTCCTGGCCCTGCTTGACCGGCTCTTCCGGGAAGAGCAGAAGGTGAGGGCTGGGCAGAGAGCCCTGGTGTCCGCTCAACGTCCCGGTGAGGTCGACGACCTCGTTGAGAAATTCCGTGGTGGGGTTCTCCCGGTCCGGAAAAGGCACGGTCTCGCCCTTCAGAAGTCGGCGCGCCTCGGTCACCTGCGTCTTGACCAGCGCGCTGCGGTCAGGCATCACGTCGGTTGTACGCAGCTCGAGAGTCCATTCTTCCTGATACTTCTCGGCTTGCTTGTTCGTCTTCTTACCGACCAGGCGCAGCAAAGCTGCTGCTGGCTTTTCGACACGAACCTCGACAGTACGCTTGACCTCGAAGGAAGCGATACGGTCTCGCTGATGGCGATACTCTAGATACTTGGGACGTTCTATCACGAAAGGCGACCTCGGTTTCGTGCCAGGAGTTCGGAAGTCGAGAACAGATCCCTGGTGGGAAACAGGAGAGGTAGACCGATCTTCTACAATATCGGTCTACCTCTACGCGGTCAGGCTGCCCGGGGGTAGGACGCGGCCGCCCTCCAACCTCGGGCCGAGCGGTAGGAACGGAAGGCCAAACCCTTTCGCTCTAAACTCTCCAGGTGAGCGTGGACGGTGGAAACCGCGCTACCAACCTGCCGCGAGAGCTCTCGGACGGTAGGAGCGTAGCCGTTCTCGCTTTCGAAATCGACCAGGGCGCGCAAAACGCTCTGCTTCGAGGTCGAGAGTTCCGAGGGGTGCTGAGTGGGGGACGAGAAATGAAACATGAGGGGTTCTCCTTCACGTTGGGCTGCAGCGAGGCGCACGCCATGGCGTTCTCGCCCCCTCAGAATAAAGCACAGATGCGACGTTCTCGTTACCGGCGCGTGAACGGGTTGTAGCCAAAAGGTGAGCAAAATATGAACATGCCCGGAAGCCGCCGGTCTATCGAGAAAACTCCTCGCTGATCGCCGCCCACAGCAGCCCGGCTAAGCGCGTTTTCGAGTCGGGGCCCAGGACCTGTGGCGGCCTCTCCTTCGAACAGAGGAGGTAGCGATTCCGAGCAGATTCGAAACCCAACCCTGAGGCGACGATAGAGTTCGCCACCACCAGGTCGGCCCGTCCCGCCTCGAGATACCGCTGCGCCTGTTCGGCCATCCTGTCATCTTCCCGATGGCTGGAGGCTTTGAAGGCAACCAGTCGGGTGGAGGGCGACAGCTTCCTGGCCCGATCGATGACCTTTGGCGTCGCCGTAAGTTCCAGAGAAAAAACCCCGTCAGTCCGGGTCGGCAGCTTTTCTACGGCCGTCTTGAGGGGTCGAAAATCCGCCACGGCCGCCACGGCGACCAAAATATCCACGGGTTCGCCCTGAAGTTGCTCTGCCACGGCGTCGGCCATCTCTTCGGTGCTATCGACTCGACTCACCGGCAGCCAGGGTGCCGGAGTCGCTTGTCCAGGCCCGTAGACAAGGTGAACCTCAGCGCCCCTGCGGTAAGCCTCTTCGGCCAGGGCACAGGCCGAGGCGCCGGAGGACGGATTGGTCAAACAGCGCGCGGGATCGAGAAACTCCCTGGTCGGCCCCCCGGTCAGCAGCACTCGCTTCCCGCGCAGATCGCCCCCGCCCAGGCGTCGCAGAACCCGAGCCACGATCTCGGGAACCTCCATCATCTTTGCCTTGCCTTCACTAATCTTCGGAGCCAGCAGTTCAATGCCCATCTCGTCGAGAGCGCGCAGGTTGCGCGCTACGGCCGGGTTCTCTAGCATCGGTTGGTGCATGCCGGGACAGCACAAGATGGGTATCTTCGAGCCCAGCGCGGTGGTTACTGCCGTGGTCACCGCGTTGTCGTCGAGTCCCAACGCGACCTTCCCTATCGTGTTAGCCGTGGCTGGGGCCAGCAGCAGCAAGTCGGCCTTGCCGTGCTCGCCAAAGAACTCCAGGTGCTCACAACGTCCACTGAGTTCGGTTACCACGGGGGACCCCGTACACCACTCCAAAGCCATCGGCGAAACCAGGGTGGCGGCGGCCGCTGTCAGAAAGAACTGAATTCTGGCGCCGTGCCGAATCAAGGAACGGGAGAGGCGGTGCGACTCCAGCGCCGCTACGCTTCCCGAAACGGCGATGACTATTGTTTTGCCCCTCAGGTGGTCCGATTCGGTACCTTCGATATCGCGCAGGTGCGCCCATCCATCGTGTTCAGACATGCGGCCTCCTTTGCCAGCCCCGCAGCCGCATCCTACAGATGCGGTTCAGAAGGTGTCGGGGGAAAAACTTCAAAAAAACCGCCCGGAGGGGCAGGGCTTTCCCCGGGCTCCGACCAAACCGCCGCCATTCTGGAAGCTTCCAGAGTAGCCGCCGTCAAGCTGTTTCCAAGATGTTTACAAAAGGGATCCCCTTGGAGAGATCGAAAGGCTTGGCCCGAGGTAAAGGAGTGACGATTCATGGGCTTGTTTGACTTTTTTGGACCTAAGAAAAAGGTTTTTAAGCCAGCGCCCCACCAGACCGTGGAGATTGAAGTTGAAGATGTGGAAGGCAACTTCCAGAACTACTTTGTAGAAATTCTGGACACGCCCAAGAAACGTCTCACCCTGGCTATTCCCGGGAACGACATCAACGCGGTGAACATCGGCCCTGGTCAACCCGTCACCATCTCCTTCTTCGATCCGGGGAAGAGTGCATTCTTCTCCTTCGCGGCCCAGGTGAGGGACTCTCGGGATTCGGAGTTCGACATCGATCTCCCCAAGGAGATCCAGTCTCAGGACGTGCCCGATCGCGATGAGAACTTCCGCAAAGAAGTCGCCATTCCGGTCAAGTACCACGCCCTGCGCTCGGTCCATTCCCAGGTGGCCAATACTCACGCGGTAACCACCAACAGCCTTTTCTTGAAAACGAATCTGGCGATTCCGCCGGAGACCCCGCTTCGTGTGGTCCTCGAGATCCCCAACGCCGATCACATCGACGTTACGGCCCGAGCCAAGGGCAGCGAAAAAGACCCTGCGGACAACCGCAAGCACATCTCGGAAGTGCAGTTCGAGGAGATCGGAATCGACGAACGAGACTCTATCCTGAGCTACGCCGTCTACTACGAAGAGCGCCACAAGCGCGCCGAGAGCCGCGGCCAGCTCTAGTGCTCCGTCAAACCTAAATCACGGGATCCTGACGGCGAAAGCCGTAGGCGTTCCTACCGGACACCATCGATTCTGACATTGTTGTTTTTCAGTTACGTACAACTCGGTATCCCGACCGGGGCGGTAACGCTCCGCTTGCAAGCGGGACCGAGGTGCGCCTTCAAAACAACTTCCTCAGAATCGCGCCTCCAAGCCGAAGGCGTTACCGCTTCGGTCCATCATTATCCCATCATTTAGGCCTGACAGAGCACTAGGCTTGCAAGGTAAAGCTTCCCACGAAAAAGCGGTCTCGCCAACGCGAGACCGCTTTTTTTCAAGCCCGTGAAGATGATGACCGAAGCGGTACCGCTTCGGGCAGGCTACCCGTAGCCCAATGAGACCAGGAACCAACCCGAGTGTAGGTCGGCGCGGGTTACCCGTTCGAGGGCTCTGCGCCTGGAGTGGCGGCGGGGATCGCTTTCGGTCCGCCCTGCATGCCCTGGTGGAACTTAGGACGCCAGTATCGCACGCCCTGATAGGTCGTCGTTCTGGCCACCGGCAGGTTCGGCTGGGCGACCATCACCCGCTGCTCGACTCGGTACTCGCCACCCGCTACCCGGCCGGTCTCGGGATCGACCATACTGAAGCCCTTGATAGTTCCCGTCACTTTGATGCTGGGGTCCTGACCGCTGGCCGGCTGAAGTGTTCCCAGGACCACCAGGTTGGCGTAGACGCCGTAGTTGGTGTTCAAGAACTTGTCCATCCGGTAGACCAGTTGACAGTTGATCTTGACGGGGTCCCCGCCGAGCGGGTTCTTCTCGGTGTAGGTGAACTGGTCGACCCAACTGGACTTCCCAGCTTTCTGCATCCCCTCCGGCAGCTTGGGCCAGAGGGCCATGACCAGCGGAGTCCAGACGTCCGCTTCAGCGAGCTCGTGCGGCTTGGGCACGGTAATGGCCGGAGCCGTCGGCAGCGCGCGGGGGAACACCTGACTGCGGGCCTGTAGCTTGTTGAGCTCGGCTTTTTTCCAGGCCCACTGCTCGGACTGCATCTCTTCCACCTTGTAAAGCACCTCGCCGCTCTCGGAGCGAGGCTGCAGCTCTTCGGAAAGGATCAGGAGAAGGGTGAAGCTATCCTGGATGGCAGGCTCTTCGTCAAGCTGGTCCTCCCCCAGCAACTCGGTACCTGTATCCAGGCTCATCTGCATGGTGATCAGGTCTTTGCCTTCGAGCTTCGGGAGGTCTCGTTCCAGAGTCACCCCTAACCGGGGATACCGAAAGGTCGGATCAGAGAGAAGAAAGCCCCCGACCATAATCGCGGTAACCAGGAGCAAAATGGGAATAATACGACGCACCTTTCCAGGTTAACCCTCCTTCATGAGCGCTCCTGCGCGAAAGAGCAACCGCGCTACGACAGAAAACGTTAACACCTTGTTCACACCTGTCAACATTTGCAACATCCCGTTAACATTCGCATCCTTCCATGAATCTCGCCTACCCACTACAGTAGGGACAGTATCAAGGAGACTCTTATGAGCGATTTTATCAACGGACTAGGTTCACGTGGCCCATCCGCCTACGGTGTAGGTGCGCCCAGACCCACCGGAGCAGCCGCCAAAGGGGAGGCCACCGCACCTGGGGGTGATGCCAATCCCGCCTCGGCTGCCTCGGCCGGCGAAGCGTTCTCTCCTACCAGCGAGGCCGGCGAGTCCAAGCAGGACACTCAGGCGGGTGAAGCCCGCGCCTCCGTGATCTTTGCCGCCTGGGGCTCTGCGCCCTCGGCTGCTGGAGTTGGCGCTGGCCAGCTTCAGATTCAAGGAGCCGAAAACACCTCGGTCAACCAGGTCCACGGAGTGCAGAACGGTCAGCATGTCGGTTCTCAAGGCCCTGACGCCGGCTTCAGTGGCGGCACCGTTTTCAGCTCCCGTCGTCCTCCCACCTAACCTCTTCGACCTCTGAGGAAAGGCCGGCCGCCCTGCGTTCCGGCCTTTTTCCGTGTGGGGGCCGTCGTCGCTCAGGGAGGACTCGATTTCGACCGTCCCTAACCCCCTCTTCTTCCATGCCGTTGCTCCTCGGATCGCTCCTGCTCGTCCTCCTGACCGCCGTCTTCGCGACCGCCCTGCGGCGCTACGCCAGGGAGACCGACGCCGTCCTCCTGCTGCTGGCATCGCTTGGCGGGGCCAACGCCGTGCTGGTCCTGGGGGGCGCTCTGCTTCTCCCCTATCTCTCTCCGCCCGCCGCGCTGTCGGTGCTGGGAGCCAGCGCTCTTGCCGCCGGCCTGGGTATCGCTCGAGGCCGCGCTTGGCCCGCCCTGCTGCCTCGGCCCGACGCGCTGGCGCTGAACCTGGCAGGACTACCTGGAGCGATCGGAACCGGCATCTTCGCGCTTTTCATCATGAGTGTCTCGCTCGGGGTGGAAGACGGTTTCTTCCTGCACACTTCGAACATGGGCCTGATCCTTTCTGGCTGGTACCCGCCGGTGAATTTTCTGGGAGAGCCGCTGCAGGGGCACTACGGAAAGGACCTGCACACCGCACTTCTGGCGCTTTGCCTGGACGTCTCCTTTCTCGACATGGAATGGATGGCCACCGTGGCCGTCCAGGTCTGGCACTTTGCCTTCCTCCTGAACTGGCTTCGCATCGAGGGAGGACGCCCGGCCTTCGGGCTGCTGGGCGCCTACTTCGCCTTCCTGGGCAGCGCTTTCGGCTCGCACCTGGGCTTGATCGACACCATCGCCAACAACAACGCGGTGGCCTACGCCACCGTCAGCCTGGCCAGCTACTTACTGCTCCGCTGGTGGCGCCAGGGCGGGACCGGAGCCGCGATCCTGGCCGGGACCGTGCTAGGCCTCGACGCCCTGGTCTATGAGGTCCACTTTGGCCTTCTGGGGCTGTCCCTGTTTAGCTTCACCGTTCCCCGTCGCGAACGCTATCAGGGTTTTCTCCTTCTGGTCGCCGTGGCGGTCGGCCTGGCTGCCATCGAGGGCGGAGCGATCACTCATCTGGCCCGAAAAGCCGTGCTTGGCAGAGCCGCGCACCAGCAGGACGTCAGGAAGTCCTCCCAGAGCCAGAACGTAGAACTGAAGGTCCCCAAGGAACAGCCGTTCACGCTGCGCCTGGACAACCTTCGTCCCAGCCGCTTCTTCGAAACCAAGCTTCGACCAACTGGCGCCTCCTTCACTCCCTCGCGCGAGGTCGTGCCGGTCTGGAGTGGGAGGATCCTCTCCTGCTTCTGGTATCCGGTCTGGCTGGCGCCCCTGGTCCTGGCCGTGGCGATACGACAGCGAAACTGGTTGGCGGGCTGGTTCTTTGCCCTGGGCGGCTATTCGATACTGACCCCATGCCTGGTCAGCTTCGGCTACTTCGACGGAGAGACCGCCCGCTGGCTTTTCGGGGCCGCCTACGGTCTGTCGATGGCCTTTGCCATGACCCTGGCTCAGGGCTGGCAAGCTCCCCTCCCTCGCCGCTACGCCGCCGTCGCGCTGACCGGGCTGATGGTGGTCTTTCACTGGCCGGGACTCCGCTTGGAGGGGTCCGAGATGGCCAACGCCCTGGCCCATCCGGGCCAGCCGTTACCGAACGGCAGCCCCGGGGTGCCCCCGGGCGGCGGGCTCTGGCCCGGTCCCGAACGAAATCTGGCGCACCACTTCGGATTCCGCCCGGAAAACTGGGCGGTCCTTGCCGAGCTTCGTCAGCGCTCGAAGGATCGCCAGGATCGCTACCTGGTCAGCTATCGGGACGAGACGCCGATCCAGGATGTCGAGCTCACCCCAGGCGGCCTGGTCAACCTGATCGGGCTTCAGACAGCCTTGAGCGGCCGGCTTCCCGCCGGAATCTCGGGCTCGCCGGAAAACCGCTGGAGCGCGCCGCTGTTCAGCCAGACGCTAGAGGCCCGAGCCTTCTGGAGCGATCCGCAAGCCTGGAGATTAGACCGCCTCAAGACCCGCTGGCTGATCGTCGACGAGCGGGTCGTCTCGACCGCATCGCTCGCTCAACTGGCTGCCGCCAAAGAGGTTTTCCGTGCCGGAGAGCTCTCGCTGTGGCAGGTCGCGTTGGAGAATCCGTCTCCACCCACGCCCTGGGCGCCGCTCCGGCGCCTGACAGCCACCCACGGCATGGATAAAGCGTGGGAACCGAGGAAGCCGTTGGAGTTGACCTGTCAGGCCCTGGCCGATCAGGAGGGAACCGCCGAGATCGAGTTTCGCTACCTTGCTCAGGAGAGCGGTGAGGCAAGCCATGCGAGCGACCCGATGGTGGACCGTCTGATCTTGACTTCGGCCAGAAACCAGGTCCCCGTTCACCTCATTGGACCCAGCTTCCCCGGTCGCTACCGGCTGGAATGGCGACAGTCCGGTTCCCAGGGGTGGGCCCCGCTCGGCGAACTTCTCTTCGAAGAGCAGACCTCGCCTTCGAAAGGCTAGAGGGCCGCTCCCAGGCCTAGAGGGCTGCTCCTAAGATCACGACGGTCACGAAGATGAACCAGGCGACCCCGGTTACCACCTTGCGGGCGGTGGGGTTGAAGAACAGATCGTCGAGACGCTGACTCAGAGACATCTCCTGATAGTACATCGAGGCCAGATTCAAACCGAGGAAGTACAGATACTGGCCTCGGAAACTCAGCACCGGGAAGTCGGCACTGATTGAGAACAGATTATGGAATACCGGAGTGAACATCCCTATCCCCATCAGGATCGAAGGAAGAATCATGATCGGCATCTTTCGCTTCTCGAGAAGCTCCTGAGTGCTGGGAGGAAACAGCCGGTAGGCTCTACCCACCATGACCGGAACGAAGCCCGCCACGAAGAGGGAGAGCACCCCAACCGCCTGGGCCGCGGCGACCACCTCGGAGTAGGCGTCCGGCGCCTCTCTGACCAGCCGCAGATGCCCATATCCTTCGCCGATCATCTGAACCAGAACGGAATGGATGAATCGCGATAAGCCGTGGAACGCAACCACCAAAAGGGTCATCCAGAACGCTACCGGAGCCAACAGCAGCGCCATTCCCGACTTGGTTCCGATGGTGACCGCGCGCGCTTGCCCGATCATTTCATAGACCGAAATCGAGCGCTCTTCGTGGGCCGCCTTAAGGAAGATGAACGCCTCGTGGGTGTCAGGCAAGTTCTCGGTGTCTACCCAGTAGGACAACTGAACCTTGTTACCACGGAATCGCGGCGGATCGACCTCGATGCAGTCGTCGGTTGACGAGGCCACCCCCGAAAGAGTTCCCCCGCCGGCATTGGTCAGAATGATATAGCCAGCGGCGCACTTCTTCCCTTTCGAGTTTGGCCGCTCTCCGATCAGCTCGACACGATGGACCAGGAACGGCCGCTCTCGAGCGGCTTCCTCCGGGCTCTTCTTGCGCGCCGGGGCGTCGACCAGGTCGTCCTCGAAAGCCAGGTCCGGCGGGGGCAGTTCGGGCGCCTCGATGTCGGGCACCTCATCGGCTCCCGGCCGGATGTAGAAGGTGTATTCTGGCTCGACCAGTTCCAGGTAGAAGTCCAGATACTCGATGATGAGTTCCGTCTTACCATCGGATTCAGGCGGCTCTTCGTGGTGAGTGGCTTCGCGGAAAAACTCTCCCGCCATCGCCAGCCAGTCCTGCAGCGTCGGCAAAAAACGCTCGAGCTCTCGCTTCGAGCGAGCGGGATGGGATAGCACTCCTTCTCCGGCTTTAAGCGAACAGAACTCGGCCAGGTTCTGCATCTTCGACGACGGATCGGCGTCGAGGGCTAACAGACGAGAGTGAGCCCCGGTGGGCTTTTCGGAATGCGAGAAGTCTTCCGTGTAGTAGAAGACGCTACGCACGGCCTGTCCCAACTTTTCGTCGCTGTCGTGACCGATCGAGCGCAAGGCCAGGATCAAGAGCTTCTCGCAGTCGTGAATAGAGAGACTCTGCTGGGCCAACTGCTCGGCTTCCGGAGGGAGCGTGCCCAGTTGACGGAACGCCGCAGCCGCTAACCCCGCGAAGTACCGGGTAAGGTAGTCCAGGGCATCGCGCAGCGACACACAGGACTCGATCGGATCGCCCAGGCGCAAATAGAGATCCATACGCGTCAGGATCCGGTGAAGCACCTTGGGCGACCCCTTGGGGATCTCGATCGACTCTCGGATCAGCGGCTTGGCCGTGGTGCTGCCGGGCTCGAGTTCGACCGCCTCTCCCTCGGGCCGAGGGTTGTTCAGCCAGAGCACGTAGCCCGGTTCGCCGATCTCGACGAAACGGTCACCGATGCGCAGGCTAAATTCGACGTAGCCTTCCTTCTTCGGCTCGTTGAAGAAGTGCTCGGTGCTTTGCAGATAGCCGCCCATCGCGACCAACCATTCGCGCAGGGTAGTGACGTGCTTCTCGAACTCGACCTTGCAGACTTCCGGGTCCTCTAGCTCTCCGTAACCGGGTTCGAGTTGGCACCAGCCCGACAGCTGTCCGTTGAGGGCTAGAATCTCGGTGTGCCAACGCGGCACGAACTCGAACAGTTCGTTGCGCCGGTAGAAGATGTTGATCACCGTCTTGGCAGCCAGGGAATCCGGCATACGACGCAGCGACTCGAGACAGACGTTGAGCAGCTTTTCCGAGGCCGAGATCGACTGGTCGTTGTCGATGTAAGGCAGCGCCGACTTGGGCAGGGTGCCCAGCTCTTCGCAGACTTTGGCGGTAACGCCGGCAAAGTAGCGAATCAAAAACTCCAGAGCGTTGCGTAGCTCGAGGCAGCCGGCCACCGCATTTTCGGCCTGCATGGCCGAAGCCAAACGGTCGAGGATGGCGGTCAGATAGCTGGGCGCCTTCTGGGGAACGAAAAAGTAGAGGGGCCGTTCATACAGCGAGACGGGTACATCGATCTCTTTGTCCGGAATACAGAGAGGGCAGGACGAGACCTCGATGCGCTTCCCCGCCGTCAGCGTCTGGTTACCCAGTTGGACTTTCAGGCTCTGATGCCCGTCCTGGGTGGTCCTTTCGGAAACGATGGCCGCGTGGGTGAAAAGGGCCGCCGAAGACTCCAGCCATTCCCGCAGGTAAGGGATGTAATGGCGAACCTCTTCCACGCACTTCTTGCGGATCGGGATCTGGGCCGCCATGAACTTGTCCAGCGACATCGTGCCGCGGCGAGGCTTGCCACCGATCTCTAGCAGGCGAGCAAACTTCTTGGGAGCGCCCCCTTCAAAGAAGCAGTCGATCAGGGCGCGGACTTCTGGCAGGTCCGCGGGAGCGTCGTGCTGCAAGAACTCGACGCCCTTGCGGATCGCCTCGACCGCCTCGGCGGTGTCGCCCCGATCGCGGTAGTTGAACTTCAGCTCGCCAAAGACCGACGCCACGCCCTCGACCAGGTCGGCCGTGTAGGCCGCCAGGAAAGCAAACGCCTTCTTCAGGACGCGGAGAGATGTTCCCGGAGCGTCCTGATCCAAAGAGTCGTTGAGCTCATCGAGAATATGCTCGAGATGTGAAGGGGAGCCTGGAGGCAAGCTTCGCACACCAAGCTCTTTTGCTGTTAATACAACCTCAGCCATCGTAAAAGGCACGCCACAGACGGCGTGGCTGACCTACCGCTTTCTCGATACCCCGGAAAAGAAACCCACTAAAGACGGCGGTTCTCCTCGCGCGGAGCGAATCCCCCTAAAATAAGGGCTAGTGCTGGAACTGTTGCTCGAAGGGAGAATAGGGATCGACTACCGGGGTATATCCCAGTCGTTGGCGGGCTTGCTCGATCGAGTAGGTGTGCGAGCACCCTAGTTGCAGGGCGGAAAAGCGAGTCAGCCGCGGCTCGCCGGAAAGGCGGAGAAGTCGGTAGAGCCACTGCAGTCCGGTTCCCAACAGCACGGCCTTACGAAGGCCCAGGGAAAGTCGAACTCCTGGCAGCCCTTTCCAGGCCAGCACCTGCTCCAACCAGTCCCATAACAGGACCGGTTGGCCCGAGGTGATGAAATAGGGGCGCCCCCAGATTTCGGCGTCCTCGCGCCGGTCGAGAGCGGCCAGATGAGCGGCCACCGTATCGGCGATATGGGTGACGTCGACCCGGTTGAGCCCGTCGCCCACCCGAATCAAACCCGAACGTGACGCCGCCGCCTCGAACACTCGAGGGAGCAGATGGGGGTCTCCCGGTCCGTAGATAAGATGCGGGCGCAGCGCCAGCGTTTGCAAAGCCCCGTCTCCGTGAGCAGCCAGCACGGCTTTTTCCGACAAGATCTTCGTCATGCAGTACGGGTTCAGCGGCGCTCGAGAATAGGGGGTGGTCTCATCGATGTCGACTTCCGAGTGCCCTGAGAAGGTGACCGACGGGGACGAGGTGTGAACGAAATATCGAACCGTGTTCTGCCGTGCCGACGCAAGCAGATTCTCCGTGGCCACCACGTTGGCGTCGTGATAGTCGCTGTAGGCGCCCCAAATTCCGGCTTTCGCGGCGGTGTGAAAGATCAGGTCGACCCCTTCGCCCAGAGGCAGAACCGCCTCCCGGTCTCGCAAGTCGACCCGGGCCACGGTCACCCCCAGCGCTTCCAGGTCGGGGGCCGGGCGACGGGCCGTCGCGATCACCTCGTGGCCTCCCCTCTCGACCAGGGCCCTGGTCAGAGCCCCGCCCAGGAACCCCTGACCTCCGCTGACCAGGATCCTCAAGACCGATGTCTCTTGGCCCAGACGCTGAGCTCTTCTCGGTGAATCTTGGCGTTATGACGCGGGTCCACCGGCAGAGCCGGGTGGAACATGACCTGGGTGATCCCCGCGTAGGTAGGCACCTGATGGAGTAGCGCCAGGCACTCCCGCGCCAGAACTTCGTCCCGCGAGCGGGAGCCCGCTCGCTTTTCAACCACCAGGACAGGGCGTTCACGGCCGTCGACTAAGGCGACGCGTTCGACTTCGGGGTGGGGCAGGACCAGCGCCTCGCCGGGAAGCGGATAGATCGGCTCTAAACCGGGACGTATAGGCGGCACCGTATGACTTTTTCGGCCGACCAGCCAGAGGCGTCCGAGGTCATCAAAGTAGGCCAGGTCGCCCATCAGATGCCAGACCCCTTGCTCGCTGATCACTTTGCTTACCGCCGTCGCCTCGGGCTTGCGGAAATAAGCTTCGGTCACGACCGGTCCCCGCACCGCGACTTCTCCTACTGCCCCGGCCGGCAGCGGTTCGACGCTGCGGTTTTCCGGGTCGCCGCCCTCGCTGTCGACCACCCGGACCTCGTTGAGGTTCAGCGGTCGGCCCACGCAAAGCCCCGCTCCCTGGTGGTTGCGAGCGGTTTTGGTCGTCAGCAGTTCGGACGCCTCGATGTCCGTCACGGGAAGCGCCTCGGTGGCCCCGTACGGAGTGTGGATCTTGGCGTTAGGCGCAATCTGCTGCCAGCTTTCGATAAAATCGAACGGGATCGGCGCCCCGAAAGTGATCAAACGACGAACCGTGGGAAGCGTGATCTTCCGACGCAGGCATTCGGCGGCCACGCGTTTCCAGATGGCCGGGGAGCCTTGCAGAGAGGTCACTCCGTGCTCATGGATCTGAGCCACCAGTTCGCCCGGGCGGCACTGCGCCGGTCGACTCGGGTCCAGTGCGGGGACGACTCCGGTGACTCCGAGCGCGGCCGAGAAAAGTCCGAACAGAGGGAAGCCGGGCAGATCGATATCGTCGTCACGGAACTGATAGACGTCCCGCAAAACTTCCACCTGGCGACAGAAAATGCCGTGGGTGTAAACCACCCCTTTGGCCGGTCCCGTGCTGCCCGAGGTAAAGAGCACCGCCGCCATACCCGAAGCCGACGCCTCGGCAACGGGAACCTGAGCGTCCAGGCTGCCCCGACGCAGGTCGGGCACTTCGGGGAAGTGCCCCCAGCAAGCCATCACCTTGACGGTACGAAACGGCTTCGGCGCCAGTCGGCGCAGAGCGAAAGCGCGAGGGATCCCGAGCAGCGCTTCGGGCTTGACCTCGTCCACTACCTTGAGAAATCGGCCCAGCCCCATACCAGGGTCGATCAGAATCGGCACCACTCCGATCTTGAAAAGGGCAAACACGCTGGCCACGAATTCTGCCGAGTTCCGCATCAACACCAAACAGGTGACGCCTGGCTCGAAGCCGATTTTGCGAAGGCGACATGCCTGCCGGTCGACCTCGCCCCAAAGCCGGGCGAAGGTGAAGCGTCGGGACTTATCGACCAGCGCCAGGCTGTTGGTTCGAGAACGCGCGGTCTGTTCGAAGATCTCGACGATATTCAAGGAAAGGCGGCCTCGATCTCGGCGATCACGCGCTCCGGCGCTTCCTCCGTCAGCAGATGGCCGCAGTCAGGATAGCTGCGCCCCCGAGCGTGGGGGAAGAAGTCGAAGAAGCGGGTCATGAAGTGAGGGGTGAAGACCCAGTCCTTCTCGCCCCAGAGCAGCAGGGTGGGAAGCTCTTTGAGCTTCTCCAGGTTTTCCTCGACCCGGGTCAGTTCGGCATAGGAGGGGTGCGCTTCGTCGAGCGGGATGTCGGCCACGAAACGATAGGTGGCGATGCGACTGGCCCATGAATCGTAAGGTAACAGGAAGCCTTGCTTGGCCGCCGGGGTGATCCGGTCGGGATCGGCCGCGCCCAGGGTCGGGGTCAGCCCCGCAAAAGCGTTGAAGCCGCGAATCAGCAGTTGGCCCACGCTGGCCGTCCGCGCGACCTTGAGCAACCAGGGCATCCGCTGGCTGCGGAAGGCCGCCGTGTTGCCGATCACCAGTTGAGAGAAACGCTCCGGATGGCGCCCAGCGACGCCCAGGCCGATGGCCCCGCCCCAATCGTGCACCATCAGACGGATGTTCTTCAGGTCGAGATGGAGCACCAACTCTTCGAGATGGTCGATATGCTGCTCCAGGCGATACTCGAAGTCCTGAGGCTTATCCGAGAGACCACAGCCGATGTGGTCACAGGCGACGGTTCGCATGCGATCGGAAAAATGGGCCAGCGGCTTTCGGTAGTAAAACGACCAGGTCGGGTTGCCGTGCACGAAGAGAAACGGCTGACCTTCTCCCTGGTCGACATAATGCATGGTGTGTCCCGAACGCAGCCGATAGAACTTGGACTCGAAGGGGTACTCTTCTCTGACGGCCGGAGGCAGAGTGGAGGCAGCGCCTCCCGGGTTAGTAACGGTCACGCGGAAACTCCCAGCAAAATGGTTGTAAAGAAGATGAACCAGGCCGCCACGGTGATGCTCTTGCGAACGGTGGGGTTAAGGAAAAGATCGTCGAGTTTTTGAGTCAACGACATCTCCTGATAATACGTCGCGCCGAAGTTCAGGCCAATAAAATATAGGTACAGCCCGTAAAAGTCCATCCCTGGGAAGTCGGAAGACGAGGAAAAGAAGTTCGAGAGCACCGGGGTAAACATACAGACGCCAACAAAAATCGAGGGAAGGATCATCATGACTACCCGCCGCTTTTCGAGCAGCTCCTGGGTGCTCGGCGGCATCCGACGATAGGCTCGCGCCACCAGAATCGGGACCAGGCCGGCTATCGCCAGATAGAGGTAGCCCACCAACTGGGAAGGCGCGACCACCCTGCCGTAAGCGTCGGGAGCGTCTTGAATGAGGCGTAGGGTTTCGTAGCCTCGCCCCAGCATTTCGGTCAAGGCTCCGTTCATCCATGCCGAAGCAGCATGGAAAGCCGTGACCAGTGCCGACAGCAGCACCAGGTTGGGGATCAGCAGTTTGAACACCCCAAAACCTTTGCTGACCGGACGCGCCTTGGCCTGACCGATCATCTCATAAACCGAGATCGTGCGCTCTTCGTGCGCCGTTTTGAGCAAAATGAAGACTTCGTGGGTGTCGGGCAGTTCGTCGGTGTCGACCCAGTACGACAGCTGCACCTTGTTACCACGGAAGCGCGCCGGCTCGACCTCGATGCAGTCGTCGGTCGTGGTGGCCGCCCCCGACAGCGTGCCTCCTCCGGCGTTGGTCAGCACGATGTAGCCCGCCGCGCACGTTTTGCCCTTCGAGTTGGGCCGATCGCCGATCAGATCGACGCGATGGACCAGGAAAGGACGCTCTTTCTCTCTTTCCTCCGGCGTCTTCTTACGGGTGGGAACGTCGACCAGGTCTTCATCGAAAGCGAGGTCGGGCGGGGGCAGTTCTGGCGCCTCGATGTCCGGCACCTGATCCGCTCCGGGGCGGATGTAAAAGGTGTAGTCCGGCGCCACCAGTTCCAGATAGATATCCGAGTATTCGATGACCAACTCGGTGCGCCCCGTCTTATCCGGCGGCTCTTCGTGGTGCTGGCACTCCCGGAAGAACGGTCCGGCCATGGCCATCCAGTCCTGCAAGGTCGGCATGAAGCGCTCGAGCTCTCGCTTGGCTCGTGCCGGGCTCGAGAGCACACCAACGCCTGCCACCAACGAGCAGAACTGAGCCAGATTCTGCATCTTGCTCGACGGATCCGCATCGAGGGCTAGCAGTCGCGCGTGCGCGCCCGTCGGCTTCTCTTCGTGGGAGAGCTCTTCTTCGTAGTAGAAGACGTTGCGGACGGCGTGCCCTAACTTCTCTTCCCCCTCACGTCCGATCGAGCGAAGCGCCAGGATCAGCAGCTTCTCGCAGTCGTGGATGGACAGCGAGGATTCGGCCAGCTTCTCGGCCTCGGGCGGCAGAGTACCCAAACGGCGGAACGCCGCCGCGGCCACACCCGCAAAATATCGGGTCAAGTAGTCCAGCGAATCGCGCAGCGAGGCGCACGACTCGACCGGGTCGCCCAGCCGCAGATAGAGGTCCATGCGGGTGAGAATTCGCTCTAAAACCTTGGGGCAGTGGGGCGGAATCTCCAGCGATTCGCGGATCAGCGGCTTAGCCGCGACAACTTCCCCTTCGCTCTCCTCGATGACCCCCTCACCTTCCGGGCGAGGGTTGTTCAGCCAGAGCAAGTATCCGGGCTCGCCTACCTCGACGAAACGGTCGCCGATGCGTAGGGAGAACTCGACACTGCCGTCCGGTCGCGGCTCGTTGAAGAAGTGTTCGGTGCTTTGCAGGTAGCCGCCCAGCGCGACCAGCCACTCTCGCAGAGTGGGGACGTGCTTTTCGAACTCGAGTTTGCAGACCTCGGGGTCTTCGAGCTCACCGTAGCCAGGCTCGAGTTGGCACCAGCCGGCAAGCTGACCGTGCAGGGCTAGAATCTGGGTGTGCCAGCGAGGGACGAAGGCAAAGTGCTCGTTACGCCGGTAGAAGATACCGGTCAGCGTCTTGGCGGCCAGCGAGTCGGGCATCCGTCGCAAAGCCTCGAGGCTATAGTTCAATAGCGCTTCCGACGACGACACCGAGGCGCTGTTATCGAGCAGCGGTACGGCCGCTCGAGGCAAGGTGTTCAGGTCCTCGCACACCTTGGAGGCGACGCCCGCGAAGTAGCGGATAAGGAACTCCAGGGCGTTGCGAAGTTCAAGACAGCCAGCCACCGCGTCCTTGGCCCTCATGGCTTCGTCCAGCCGGTCCAAAATGGTGGAAAGAAACTTCGGCGCCTTCTGAGGGACAAAGAAGTAGACCGGACGCTCGTAGAGCGAAAGCGGGACGTCGATCTCCTTCTCCGGGATACAGAGCGGGCAGGACGACACCTCGATCCGCTTGCCCGCCACGATCGTCTGCTTGCCCAGCTCGACCCGGATCGACTGATGCCCTTGCAGCGAAGTCCGCTCCGAGATGATGCGAGCGGCAGAAAACAGCGGAGTCAGGTTCTCCAGCCACTCGCGCAAGTAAGGCGTGTAGTGGCGAACTTCTTGAACGCACTTCTTACGCACCGGGATCGGCGCTTCCAGAAACCGGTCCAACGCCATCGTGCCACGTCGGGGCTTGCCGCCGATCTCGAGCAGCCTGGCGAACTTCTTCGGAGTCCCCGCGTCATAGAAGCAGTCGACCAGAGCGCGAACTTCGGGCAGTTCTCCCGGCGCGTCGGCCTGCAGGAAAGCCAACCCCCGACGTAAGGTATCGACCGTCTCTTCGATATCGCCGCGCTTCTTGAACTTGAACTTCAGCTCGCCAAAAACCGAGGCGACGCCTTCCACCAGGTCGGCCAGGTAGCAAGAGATAAACCCCAAAGTGCGCTTGAGCACCCGCAGCGAGGTGCCGGGAGCATCCAGGTCCAGCGATTCGTTGAGCTCGTCGAGCAGATGCTCGAGATGTGCCGGGGCGCCCGGATAAAGCGTGGGGACGCCCAGCTCCCTGGCTGTCAGAGCCTCCTCTACCGCCACGCTCGAAATCCTCTCACAGCCTTCTCAGGCCGTCCTGAAGGGACGGAGTACGAAGCTTCTCTGAGACAACTCTGCTGCACCACGATATATTGAACTCCCCCGGGCGAGATTTGCTCCGCTCTGACCGAACGCCACCGGCCAGGGGCACAACCCCGGGTTAGTGGCTTCTCCTCAGAGAAAGGGATTCCCCCGACGCTAGTAGTTAGATACCGTTCGCCGGGAGAGGTATCAGCCGTTTAGACTGTTCTCGGAGTAGCCTAGCGCGGTACCAGGCGAAGCCCAAAATCGGTCATCTCGTAGATCGGGATCCCGTCGACGCGCAGGAACCCGGCGCCCAGCAGGATCGGTTCCGCGCCGCCTTCACGGCGAGTGATCGAGACGTCCACCGTCACCTTTTTGTTCTTCGGAATCACCTGTCCGCGGTAGGCCCAGGTGTGGGGCAAACCGACCGCAACCGGCTCGAAGCGGTGGGTGTCCAGACACTCCGGCCAGTACTGCAGAGCGGCGTATTTCAGCAGCTGCAAAAACGCCTCCAAACCTAGCGATCCGGGCCATACGGGGTCCTCGAAGAAGTGAGCTTTGAAGAACCATTCGTCCGGGTCGACGATCTTGCTGCCCTGCACGTAGCCCAGCCCCTTGAGGCCGCTTTCGGGCAAGAACAGGTCGACCTGATCCATCATCAAGAGCGCCTTGGCCGGCATACACGCGCTGGGTCCGGCGTCAAGCTGAGGGTCTTCGGGCGAGAGCGGATGGAACAGGGTGAAGGTGGTGGGACGGGCCGAAGCGGTCTCGGCCTGGCTGGGGGTATAGGTCCGACGAGCCGCATCGCGGACCCCGAGCTGGTTGGCCAGAGCGGCCGCCGAGAAGAAGCCGAAGTAGGTCGTACCCTCATAGTACAACTCATCGCCGACCCACATCTGCATAGCGAAGTTTTCGATGATCATGCCGCCCGCTTCGGACACTTCGGTCATCTTGACGCGCATCCGAACGGTGCCCACGCCGGGGAAGAACTCCTTGTGCAGGGTAGCCGTTCCGCCCAGGTTGCGGAACTTGACGTCGGTCTCCGAGCGCAGCGCCGAACCCAGGTAGCCGGCCAGCCAGCCGCAGGGTTGGAGGGCGGCTTCGAGCAGAATGCAGTAAGCCATGGAGTCCTGGCGGTTGGCCGCGAAGTACCACTCGTCGGGCGGCACGTCGTAGTGCGCCTCGATCCAGTCGCCGGCCTGCAGCACGAACTTGGGCTGGTTGACTTCGACCACCCGGTCCATGAACTGGTAGGGCGGCCCGGGCAGGCGAGCGATCTTGCGCTCATTGTCGAACACCGTGTACTCGGGACCGAAGGCCAGCGAGGGGCGGCCGTTCGAGTACTGCATGATGCTCTCTTTGTCGTAGAGCACCTCGTAGGTGGGGGCCGGACTCTCGACCGCCGGAGAGGCAGCCGCGCGGCCGGCCCAGATGCTGTCGACGTCGTGCTGGGTAAGACCGGTCAACTGCATCGACATGTCGACAAAGCGCACGATCGGCTTGCCGTCGCCAAACATCAGCGCATCGGCCAGCACGTAGGGCTCCGGCCCGAAGCCGATCTCCTTGATGTCGACCTGGTAGAGCACCTTCTTGGTCTTCACGGTGACCGGACCACGGCACTTCAACGCGGCCGGCACTTCGAGTTTCGGCTCGAAGGCCACCCGGGACTCTTCCGAGAGCCAGCCCATTCGCGCCAGCAAGAAGCGCAGGGTATGAGCGCAGCACTCATACATCAGGGTGCCGGGCATCACCATGTCGTCGGTGAAGTGGCAGGTCAGGAACCAGTCGTCGGGATGGATGTCGGCCTCGGCCTCGATCTGGCCCAGCCCGAAGCGGCCGCCGTCGGCCTTCAGCGAAGTGACGCGGTCGAACAGCTTCATCCGCCCCTCGGGCAGACCGTAGGGGCGCTGCAGCGGCAGACCGGCGAACCCATCGCCGAAGCAGCCCACCAGGTCGCGGCGACGGAAGGCGGCGACCTGAGCGTCCGAGTAGGACTCGACGGCGCCTAACCCGCGAGGGAACGGCGCCTTGGGAGCCCAACCGGCAGGGGCCTTACCGGGAACCGGCTCCTTATCGCGCTTGGTCAGCACGATACCACCGGAAGCTTCGATCTCGGCGTAGGTGTGGAAGCCCGCGCAGCCTTTGCGCATGGTGATCAGCGGCTGACCGTCGATGGTGCCGTCGAACTCGAAGAAGAACAGATAGACTTCGCCCTGCTGGACGAACCGGTTGATGCGAATGTCGTACACGATCACCTCACCGGGTTGGGGCAGCCCGCGATGGAACTGTACGGTGGCGTCGAGCAGACGGTAGGCCCGGTCGGGAGAGGTCACCAGGTCGATGCCCAGGTAGGAGGAGAGGAAAAGGTCGGCTTGTCCGGCCTCGACCGAGATGCAGACGGGAGCGCGGTCGTGGTCCAGGTACCAGGCCTCGGGGAAAACGTCGTGCTCGGTGATCAGCCGTCCGCCGGTCATCGAGCCCGGCTCGCCTTCCACGCCCATCATCCGGTCGCACAGCATCAGCGGCTCGTCAGGCAGGCGTACCCGAACGGAACGCTTGTCCACGGAAGCGAACTGAGGGCCCAGAACTTTCTCGACCGAACCGATGGCGAACTCCATACAGGCGGCGCGGTTCAGCCACGCTTGACCGTCGCGGTGGCGTTCGCCCCGCATGATCGGGTTGGGAGAGTTCGGGTCGATTTTGGCCCAGGGGCTCTCCTCCTCGACCTGACGCAGGTGCACCGGCGCCAGAGGAAGGACCGTCGCCTGAGCCGCCGAGTCGCCCCCGGGCAGCGCGCCGCCCAGCAGGCTCTCGATGCGCTGACGAGTCTGCTCCATCAGTTCCAGGTAGGCCTCGTGAGCCAGCGAGGTCTGGCGGGTGCTCTCTACGATAGAGGCAGCCAGACGAGCGGCCGGGTCCCCGGCGTAGTCGGGGTGCAGGCCGATGACCGGGCTCAACTCGTGTCCGGGCGTGGTGGGGGGCGTCATAATCTGTCCATCCTTTGTCAGTGTCTTGGGTCGAGAAGCTTGAGGTCCGCTCCACACCAGCGCCCTCTTCGGGGCCCCGGTGGGGTGGGAGGGAGGCGGGGTGGGAGCCGGAGCGGCTACGGTGGAGGGGGCAGCGGTCGGCGTGGGAGCGCTCCGGGCCACCACGGGAGTGGGCGCAGGCCGGCTCACCGCGGGAACGGGCGCCGGAGCGGGGGTCGCTGAGCGGGCCGGCGCCGGAACCTGAGCCGCCACGGGAGCAACCCCAGGGGTAGCGGGCGCAGGAGCGGCGGGTCGCGCCGGAGCGGGAGCGGGGGAAGCTGCGGCAGGGGCCGGGGGAGCTTTGCGGGTTACCGGGCTGGCCAGTCGGCGGGCCAGGCCCGAACCCGAGCCCACCGCGATGCTGGGACGGCTGCCCCGACGCGCACCCTCACGGGCCGCCGGATAGAGCGCCCCGAGGTCGACCTTGCCGCCGTGCACGTAGGTCGAGGCCAGCAGGCGCAGCAGCGCCATCGCCTCGCCCGTCTTGGGCAGCGAGAGCGAGCGGCTCCAGAACTCTTCGCCCTGCAGGATCGAGCGAATCATGCGAGCGCACGAGCCGCCCGGACCGATCTCGATGAAGTGGCGCACGCCGTCGCGGTGAGCTGCCTGGACCAGCGCCGGGAAGGAGAAGCCGTGCAGGGCGTTTTCGGTGATCGACTCGGCCGCGCTTTCCCGATCGGGAACGTAAGCCCGCTGGCGAAATCCGTTGTAGAAACGCACCCCTTCGGGCGGCGTGGTGGGCAAGCGGTGCAGTTCGCGATAGCTTTCGGCCACCGGGTGCATCAGCGCGCAGTGCACGGTGGGCACCCCGTCGAGGGCGAACAGGTCGCATTTCAGGCGGTCCGCCACCTCGTCGAGCGCCTCGGCGGCTCCGCCGATCACGCACTCCTCGGGCGTGTTGACGATGAGCAGGAAGACATCGCCCCGCTCCCGTCCCGCGATCGCCTCGCGCACCTCGGCTTCGGGCTTGTTGACCACCGCTACCCGCCAGTCGAACGGCTGGTCGGCGGCGAGGCCGAGCACCTCGCGAGCGGTCTGATAGCCGGCGCGCAGTTGGCTCAGGAAGAGCGGCGAAGCCATGGTCTTTTCGAACATCTCGTCGCGAGCCTGCCAGGCGCCCATCGAGAACAGCGCGGCCGTCTCGCCCAAGGAATAACCGATGGCGGCCTGGGGCGGCTCCAGGAACAGCCCGAGCACTCGTGAGGCCAGGATGGCAAAGGTAACTTGACTGAAGATCGGGGCCAGCGGGTCGTTGTCGATGGCGGCCAGCGCCTCGGCCTCCCACCCGTCTCCCCTCTCCGAGGCAAACGGCTGAGTCAACCAGGGGGTGAAATGCTGGTACGACGTGGCGGCCTCGGAGGAGACCTGAGCGGCCACCTCGGGGAACAGCACGGCCAGTTCGCGGCCCATGCCCAGATAGTGATTGCCCGAGCCGGGAAACACCCAGGCGGTTTCGCCCGGGGTCGGCGCGGCCTGGAAGAACACTCCGGCCTGCCCATCTAAAGCGGGCGTCTCGCCCCGAGCGCAGCGCTCGAGCAGGTCCAGTCCGGCCAGAAGTTCGCTTGCGTTACGGGCGACCACGGCGCCGCGAGGACCGGCCACGTTGGCCTCCTGCGAGGTCGACCAGTCGCGTGCCAGCGCCTCGAAGGGGCCGGGCTCCCCCGCCGCCGAGCGCAGAGCGCCCAGGGAGGCGATGGGCAGCAGGAACAGCTGAGCCGGCAGGGCTCGCGAGCGAACTCCGGCTTCCGCCAGGCCTCCCCCCTTACCGCCTTCGCGCAGCAGTACGGCGTGGCTGTCGCGACCGGACGAATGGCCCACGCTGACCGCGCGACGCGGCCCCTGACGGTCGTCGTGCCACCAGAACGAAGCCTCGCGAGGCAGATAGGTACCCACTGGCGTGGGCAGCGGCTGTTGCAGTCCGACCACGCCCGGCAGCACCTTGCTATCGAGCGCGGTGGCTGCCGAGATCACCGAGAGCAGTCCGCCCAGGGCGCCGCCCTGGCCAAAGCTGCCCACCTGAGTTCCGAAGGCGGTCGGCCGGGCTCCCCCGGCGGGAGCGGGGAAATGGTGGCCGTAATGCTTCAAGAAACGAGCGTCGTCTTCGGGGTCGGCCCAGCTGAGCACGTCGACAAAGCCGGGAGCCTCGCCGTCCAGCTTCCTCGAGAGCGCTTCGAGATTGCGGATCAGCGCCCGCGGCCCCGAAGTGGCGAACACCTCATCGAGCACGGCCAGGATGCGATCGCCGTCGGCCTCGGCCGCGGCCCGGCTCTTGAGCACCAGCGCCACCGCCCCCTCGGCCACCGTAGCGCCCTGACCCTGAGGGTCGAAGGGTCGGGCCACGCCGCCCCTGGCCAACCGTTTGCCTCGGTCCTCGGCCCAGACACAGCGCGGGTCGCCGGCCAGGTCGATGGCGCCGATCAGGCAGCTGTCCATCTCTCCGTTCTGGATGGCGCGCATTCCGATCTCCAGGGCGCGCACTCCGGACAGCTCTCCGCAAGAGATAGCGTAGGACGGCCCACCCAGAGAGAATTCGCGAGCGGCTCGAGAGGCCGCGATGCTGCCCAGAGCGCCCAGGGTACGAGTGCTGTCCAGCGGACGCGAGAGGGTCGCGCGCAGCCGCTCCCGTGCGGCATCGTCCAACTCTTCGGGGCGGACGCCCAGTCGAGAAAGCATGCGCGGCAGGGCCCAGCGCAGGTGGAAGTTGGTCGTCTCCATATCCAGGCTGATGCCGATCAGGGCGCCGCTGCGACGGCAGCGCTCCTTGGGGCCCAGCGTGCTGCGCTCGGTGGCCTGGTGGGCCGCCGCCAGCAGCAGCGACTGCTGCAGCAAGATGTCGGGCAGGTCCATCGGAGGCACCCGGAACTCGCCTGCCTCGACGTGAAGCGCTTCGAGGTAGCTGCCCCAGACCTCTTCTAGCGAGGCCATCGAACCTTCCAGCCGGTCGGGCCAGCGGTTCTCGGGACGCGGCGTGGCGGCGCTACGTCCCAGCAGGCGGTCGACCAGGAAACGCTCGAAGTCGTGCTCCTGCCCGATCTTGACCGCCACCGAAGTGATCACCACCTCGTCCACCGGCGCGGGCTGCCCCACGGTCTCGGGCCCAAACCCCGGCTCTTCGACCAGAACGTGTCCGTTGATGCCGCCGAAGCCGAAAGCGGAAACGCCCGCCCGCAGCGGGTCGCTCGACTGCCAGGCCTCGGGCTTAGTGAGCACGCGGAACGGGGTGTCCTGGAAATCGATCCCCTTCGAGGGGCTCTCGAAGTTGTTCATCGGGGGCAAGGTGCGAGTCTCGATCGCCTTGATCACCTTGATCAGGCCGGCCACGCCCGCGCCGGTCAGAAGGTGACCAATCTGCGATTTCACCGAACCCAGTACGGTGCCGGGAGCGTCAGAGCGCTCTTCTTGCCAGAACTTGCGCAGCGAGTTGAACTCGATCTTATCGCCCTTGGGCGTGCCGGTACCGTGGCACTCGACCAGACCCACCTGGTCGGCCCTCCAACCGGCCTGACGGTAGGCCTCGTTCAGAGCGCGAAGTTGGCCCTCGGTGTCGGGTGCCAGCAAGCTGCCCCCGACATCGTTGGAAAGGCCGATACCGCGAATCACAGCGTAGACTCGGTCGCCCTGAGCCAGCGCGTCCGGCAGGCGTTTGAGCAGCAAGAAGCCCGCTCCCTCTCCCACCACCAGGCCGTCGCCTTTGTGGTCGAAGGGCGAACAGCGGCCGCTCGGACTCAAAGCGCCCAGAGCGGTGAAGCCCGCCTGGGTGTAAAGGTTGTCGGCGCGATTGGCGCCGCCCGCCAGCACCGCGTCGGCACGTCCGTCGGTCAGGGCGTCACAGGCTAGCTTCACCGAATACAGCGAGGAGGCGCAAGCCGCATCCAGGGTCAAGGTGAAGCCGCCCAGCCCCAGGGCGTCAGCCACCACTTCAGCCGGACGCCCGGTGACCTGACGGTCCAACGGTCGAGACAGCGGTTCCGGCGTTTCCGGGCGAGGACTCAGGCTCTGGGCCAGGGTGTCCAGGAAAAACTCCTCGGACAGGCGCGACGACTCCATCGTGGGCAGTGCGATCGAAGCCAGGATAGTCGCCACGCGAGAGCGGTCCTCGAGCTTGCCCCGGGCGTCATCGAGGGTCATCTCGGCGGCCACCAGGGACAGACGACTGAGATCGTCCAAGCCTTCACCGCTCACGCTGCGCGGCTGCGGAATCGCATCCATCAAACAGGCGCGCAGCGAACCGACGCCGTCAGCGCCCGTGCCGTTCTTGGCGAACCAGTTCGGGTCGGCGGGCCAGCGCTCGGCCGGCACCTCGCGAGAGGCGTCGTAGCCGCTCAGGATGTTGTTCCAGAAAGCCGGCACGTCGGGGGCCGAAGGAAATACTCCGCCCATCCCCACGACAGCGATGGCATAAGGTCTTTTCACGATGGGTCCTTTGTCTTGTCAGGAAAAACAAGCCCGGGCCCCGCGGGGCCCGGACCGGGGTTAGCGAGCGAGGGCGCCGCTCAGACCGAAGGCGGCCTTCAGGGCGTCGTCGGCGGTCCACTCGAGCCGCTCGAAGCGGCCCAGCAGGTTGCCCTTGGCGTCAATCAGGTCGCAGTCGGCCACCAGGGCGCGGTCGCTGTGGCTGACCACCTTCAGGACGGCCTTCACGCCGCTCTTCGGGTAGCGGTTGACGAACTGGCGATAGTGGGCGAAGCCGTTCGGCAGCGAAGGCTTGCCCAGACCGTCCCAGCACCAGAGAATGCCAAGCTGCAGCACTCCGTCGACCACTAGCGGTTCGGTGGCCCAGTCCGAGCGCAGCGGATCTCGTTCCCACTCGGCGGGTTTCCCGGCCGACTTCAGTTCGGCCACCAGGCCGCCTTCGGAGATGCCCGACACCCCGCTCACGGCGTGGAAATCCGGCCCGTGGAAGAGCAGTTCCGAGTAGATGGCGTCGGGCGAGTGGCTATAGCTGCGCGTGCTCAGAGGGGCGGGATCGAACGGCGCGGGGGCGCTGTCCTGAGCGTCGCCCAGGACCACGGTCGCCCGAGCGTGCAGCGCGTTGCGGCCGGTGTCCTTGAGCTCTAACGTCGCGTGGGTGCGACCGTCGACGACCTTCGTCGAGACCACGCTCACGGCAAGCGTCGGCTCGACCCCACCGCTTACGGTGACGCCGCGGAACACCCGCAGATCATCGAGGCCCACCAGGCGCATTCCGGCGCCCGAGAGCAGGGCGCCCTGAGTGAACCATTCCATCATGAAAGCCATCGGTAGCACCGGCTGACCTTTGAGCTTGTGCGAATCGAGGAACGGCAGTGCGCTGACCGAGATCGCCTTCTGCAGGAGCTGCTCTCCCCCACCGCTCTGCCCCTCGCTCGAGGACGAGGTGCGCGGCTTGGGAGAGACCGGCTCGGGGAAGCCGTCGCCGAACAGCACTTCGGCCTGGCCGGCACCGTGGTGCGACAGTTCATCAACCACGGCCTGAGCGCCGGCTTCGAGCGGGATCAAGCCCACGCCGATCCGCTCGAACTCTCGAGCCAGGGCGGGAGTGACCATTCCGCCCGCCCAGGGACCCCAGCCCATGGCGACCATGGTGCAGCGGGGGCGGCGGCGCGATTCTAGCTGGGCGAACTTATTGAGCACCTCGTTGGCCATGCAGTAGTCGACCTGACCGGGCCGTCCGAAGCGGGCGGTCACGGACGAGAAGAACAGCATGGTCTTCAAGTCGGGCAGCAGTTCGTTGAGGATGAGCAAGCTGTCGATCTTGGTCGAGAAGACGCTCTGGAACATCTCGTCGGTCTTGTCTTCGATCTTGCGGTCGGCCAGCACGCCGGCGCCGTGGATCAGGGTGGTGATGGCCCCGAGCTGCTTCTGCACTTCGGCCAGGCCGGCTTTCAGACCGTCCTTATCGCGCACATCGCAAGCCAGGTAAACAGCTTCCACTCCGGCCTCAGCGAAGGCGGCCAGAGTTCCCTGCATCTCACGCTGAGCGGCGACCTTGTTGGCCACGCCCTGGAGGTCCTTCGGCGTCGCTTTGCCGCCGAACTGGCGCTGCATGATCTCGCGCTTGAGAGCGCCTTCATCCTCGATACCGGGATAGAGGTCGAAGTCGGGTCCTTCCAGCGGGGTGCGTCCCAGCAGGACGAACTTGCTGCCGTAGGCGCGAGCGGTGGCGATAGCGCAGGCTGCGGTCACGCCGCGAGCGCCACCGGTCACCAGCACGACGTCCTTCTTGCCCAGGCGAGGAGCTCCCGCACTGGCCTGAGCCGTCGCGGTGACCAGGGTCTCGCGACGACCGGGGCTTAGCGCGACTTCAACCGGGCCGTCTTTCATCAGCTCTTCGAGCACCGTTTCCACGGTGATCTCCGGATGACGATCGATGGCGCGGGTGAACACCTCGGGCCACTCGTGAGCTACCGTCTTGGGCAAGCCGGCCAGACCGCCGATGAAGGGGTCGAACGCCTTGCCCTTGAGGCCGAAGCTGCCGTCCAGGGTGGTTACGGTGAACAGCGCGCCGCCGCTCTTACGCAGAGCCGGCGCCGCTTCGCGGGTGCGCTGGAAAGCGGTCATCAGGAACTCGCGCGAACGCTGTCCGTCGCCGCCGTTGCCGACCAGCACCAGAGCGCCCAGGTTGGCCGGGAGGGCGCTGCCCGCCTCGACCTTCTCCACCTCCACGCCGCGCGACTGCAGGGCACCGACCAGTTCGTCGCCGAGGCCGGGGGTGTCCTCGAGCACGGCCAGAACCGCGCCCTCAGGCAGGGGCAGGCCGCTGGCCTGTCCCGGGCCCAGGTCGATCAGCTGCAGGCACTGACGGCTGATGGTACGAGCTGCGGGGGGAGCTGCCACAACGGTCGGAGCGACCACATGCGCGGCCGCAGCCCCACCAGCCGGAGTCATCGCGACCACGATTTCTCCCAGGGTGCGCAGGCTGCCGAGGCGGTCAGCGTCGACCTTGGGAAGGCCGGGCATGACTTCCTCGACGGAGGCCAGAATTTCCACCCGCTTGATGCTGTCGATGCCCAGGTCGGACTCCAGGTCCATCTCCAGGTTCAGCATCTCCTGCGGATAGCCGGTCTTCTCGGCCACCACGGCCAGCAGAGCGGCGGTCACGCCCGAGGCGTCCCCTCCACCGGAAGCGGCCGGAGCAGCAGGGGCGGCGGGGGCAGCCGCTGCAGGAGCGATCCCTTTGGGAGTCATCGCTTCCACGATCTCGCCCAGGGTGTGCAGACTGCCCAGACGGTCGCTGTCGACCTTGGGCAGACCGGGCAGCGCTTCTTCTACCGAAGCCAGGATCTCGACCCGCTTGATGCTGTCGATCCCCAGGTCGGACTCCAGGTCCATCTCCAGCGTCAGCATGTCCACGGGGTAGCCGGTCTTCTCGGCCACCACGACCATCAGCGCTTTGGCCACGCCGGGGTCGGTCGCGGGAACGCCCGTCGCAGGAGCGGCGTGGGCGGTCAACTGGGGCTGCAGGTCGCCGGCCGGGGTCATCGCTTCCACGATTTCGCCCAGGGTGTGCAAGCTGCCGAGACGGTCGCTGTCCACCTTGGGAAGGCCGGGCATGGCTTCTTCCACGGAGGCCAGGATTTCAACCCGCTTGATGCTGTCGATCCCCAGGTCGGACTCCAGGTCCATCTCCAGGGTCAGCATATCCACCGGGTAACCGGTTTTCTCGGCCACCACGTTCATCAGGGCGCGGGCCACTCCGGTGGCACCAAGGCCCATGGCGGGGGCAGAGTGGGAGGCGGCGGCGGGCGCCGAAGCGGTGGAAGCGGGAACGCCTGCGGCCGGGGTCATCGCGGCCACGATCTCGCCCAGCGTGCGCAGGCTGCCGAGACGGTCGCTGTCCACCTTGGGAAGACCGGGAACGGCTTCTTCCACGGCGGCCAGAATCTCGACGCGCTTGATGCTGTCGATCCCCAGGTCGGCTTCGAGATCCATCTCCAGGTTGAGCATCTCGGCCGGGTAGCCGGTCTTGTCGGCGACCACCTTGAGCAGTGCGCCGGAGACGGCTCCGGAGGGAGCTGCGGAGGAGGCGGTGGGAGCGGAAGCGGTGGGAGCGGAAGCGGGAAGTCCGCCGGCCGGAGTCATCGCGGTGACGATCTCGCCCAGCGTGCGCAGGCTACCGAGGCGGTCGCTGTCCACCTTGGGCAGCCCGGGAACGGCTTCCTCGACGGCGGCCAGGATCTCGACGCGCTTGATGCTATCGATACCGAGGTCGGCCTCCAGGTCCATCTCCAGATTCAGCATCTCTACGGGGTAGCCGGTTTTGTCGGCCACCACCTTGAGCAGAGCGCTCGAAACCGCTCCAGAGGGAGCCGCAGAGGCAGCGGGAGCAGCAACGGGAGCGGCCGCTTTGGGTAGTCCGCCGGCCGGGGTCATCGCGGTCACGATCTCGCCCAGCGTGCGCAGAGCGCCCAGACGGTCGCTGTCCACCTTGGGAAGGCCGGGAACGGCTTCTTCGACGGCGGCCAGGATCTCGACCCGCTTGATGCTGTCGATGCCCAGGTCGGCTTCGAGATCCATCTCTAGATTCAGCATCTCCTGGGGGTAGCCGGTCTTGTCGGCGACGACCTTGAGCAGCGCCTTCGAGACCGAATCGTCGGCCACGCCGCTGCCCAGCACCTGGTCGACCGGCGAGGCCACCGAGGCGATAGCGGGGGTGTGAACCTTCACCGGTGCCGGTGCCGGTGCCGGTGCCGGGCGGGCCGCCACAGGGGCGGGAGCCGCAGCGGCCGGGCGTGCCGGAGGGGCAACGGGAGCCGGCGCGATGGGGCGCGCGGGCGCCGCAACGACGGGAGCCGAAGACACGGGAGCCGGAGCTACGGGGCGAGCCGGGGCGGCAGGAGCAGCGGCGTGCTGCGCGGCCTGACCGGCCAGCAGCGCACCCAGAGCGCTCTGAGCCGCTTCCTGGCTTTTCAGGAACTGCTGATGGACCTGAGCCGTCTGGCGTGTCAGCTCTTGCAGCGCCTCGAGGTGAGGCAGCAGGCTGTCCAGAGCCGCCGGAGCGGCCACGGGAGCGACAGGGCGCTGAGGCGCCGGGGCCTGGGCAGGAGCCTTGGCTGCAGCTACAGAGGACGGAGTCGGAGCAGCTGGAGCGGGAGCCGCCGGACGAGCCGGAGGGGTCGCTGGCAGGCTGACCGTAGCTTTGGCTACCGCAGGAGCGCTGTGAGCCGCCGGAAGAGCCGCCTTTACGACGGGAGCTGCAGCGGGAGCGGCGCTCTTGACGCCAACCGAATTGGGCTCGCGCACGGGCGGCTTCTTGCCGTTGCCCGAGCGGTAGTTGGCGCCCGAGATCGGCACCGTCATGCGGCGCTTGGCTTCGGCGGCGGGCTTCTCTTCCCACTGCGCCAGCTCGACCGGTAGACCGGCGGCCGCCAGTTCGGCAAGAGCCGTGGCAAGGTCCAGCAGTCCGCTTTTCTTGCCTACCGAGCGGTCCATCGGAACCACCTTGATGTCGCTCTTGTCTTTGAGGATCGCCTTGACCAGACCGGTCAGCACCGTCTTCGGGCCCACCTCGATGAAGGTGCGGAATCCGTCGGCGTACATCTTCTCGATCAGGCCCACGAAGTTGACCTGGTGCACCAGCTGGTCGGCCAGCAGAGCCCGGGCGGTCTTGCCGCTGGCGGGATACAGCTCGGCGGTCTTGTTGGCGTAAACCGGGATTTCGGACTTGTTGAACTTGACCTTACCGGCCACCTTGTGGAACGGGTCGCGAGCGCCCGCTACGAAAGAGCTGTGGAAGGCGGCGCCGACTTTGAGCGGCACGCCGCGCAGGCCGGCCTTCTTCAGCTCGGGGGCCAGCGCTTCGAGGTCCTTGGCGGAGCCGCTCAGCACGCACTGGTCCGGAGAGTTACGGTTGGCCAGAACCACGGGAGTCTTGGTCTCGGCCAGAACCTGCTCGACCTTGTCCAGGGTGCCCTTGACGGCCATCATGGTGCCCAGGTCGTCGCCCTGCGAGGCCATCAGGCGGCCGCGCTCGCGGGACAGCTCGACCAGGCCCTCCCCGTCCAGGACGCCGGCGGCGTACAGGGCGGACAGCTCGCCGTAAGAGTGACCGGCGGTGCCTTCCGGCTTGAGGCCGAAGCGCTCGAGCAGGTGGAAGTAGCCGCGCTCCATCACGCCCAGAGCGGGCTGGGCGCGGTCGGTGGCGGTCAGGAAGTCGCCCTGGGCGGCTTCTTCGGCCTTGTCGAACACGGGCACCGGGTAGATGGCGTGAGCGATGTCGCGACCGGTGGCCTCCAGCGACTCGAGCAGTTCGGGGAAGGCGCAAGCCAGGTCCACGCCCATGTTCACATACTGCGAACCCTGACCGGGGAAGAGGAAGGCGACCTTGCCGTTGTCGGCGCTGCCCGACGAGGAAAACTCGGAGGCTTCGCCCTTCTTTAGCTTGTCCAGAGCGGCCGTCAGCGCGCTCGCGAAGTCGTCGGACAGCGCCGGCACCACCAGGCGGTGAGCATCGGCGCGGTTGAACGACTGGCGGGATTCCCAGGCGATCAGCGAGGAGTGGCGGCTGTCGTCGAGGGCGCCCTGCACCTTCTTGATCAGCTCGTCCTTGGATCCGGCCGAGAAGGCGGCCAGTTCGACGCTGCCGTCCCAGGCCGTATCCTTACGCTGAGCGCCGTACTCTTCGAGCACCAGATGGAAGTTGCTGCCGCCGAAGCCGAAAGAAGACAGTCCGGCCCGGCGAGGGTGATCGGGGTGCGAGACCCAGGGGCGGCTGATGGTGTTCAGATAGAACGCGCTGTCTTCGATGCCCAGCTTGGGGTTCGGCTTGGTGATGTTGATGGTGGGCGGGAAGATCTTGTAGTGCAGCGCGAGAGCCGCCTTGATCAAGCCAGCCGAACCGGCGGCGGCTTTGGTGTGCCCGATCTGGGACTTCACCGAACCCATGGCGCACCAGTTTTTGTCGCTGGAAACCTCGCCATAGACGGTCTTGAGCCCTTCGAACTCGACCACGTCACCGACCTTGGTTCCGGTACCGTGGGCTTCCACCAGCTCTACCGTGCGGGGCGAAACTTCGGCGTTCTCGTAAGCGCGGCGCAAGGCGCGAGCCTGTCCGTGCGACATCGGAGCGTAGACCGCGCCGCCTTTCCCGTCGCTGGCCGTTCCGACGCCGCGGATCACGGCGTAGATCTTGTCGCCGTCACGCTCGGCGTCGGCCAGGCGCTTGAGTACGACCATGCCCAGGCCTTCACCCAGCATGGTGCCGTCGCTTTCGGCGTCGAACGGACGGATCTTCCCGGAGGCTGACAGGGCGGGCGTCTTCGAGAAGCACATGAACATGAAGATGTCGTTGAAAGTGTCGGTACCGCCGGTGATCACCATGTCGGCCTGACCGGTCTGCAGTTCCAGGAACGCCAGGTGAGCCGCCGACAGGGTCGAGGCGCAGGCCGCATCGACCACGCAGTTGGTCCCGTGCAGGTCCAGGCGGTTGGCGATACGTCCGGCGACCACGTTACCAAGCAGACCGGGGAACGAGTTCTCCTGCCAGGGCACGTAGTCGGCCGAGATGCGCTGCATGACCTCTTCCACCAGCTCCGGGCCCAGGCCCGACTCTTGCAGCGCCTTCTTCCAGTAGGGGTGGCCCAGGCGAGCGCCCAGCGGAACCACCAGTTCGAGAGTGCCGGTGACACCCAGGATGACCGAGGTGGTGCTGCGGTCGAACTCGCGGTCCGGTCCATAACCGGCGTCTTCCAGGGCCGCCTTGGCAGCGACCAGACCCAGCAGCTGCGAGGTGTCGGTCGCCTCCAGCGCGGTGGGCGGCATGGAGAACTCTGTGGGGTCGAAAGGATAGGGATCCAGGAAGCCGCCGCGGCGACAGTAGGTCATATCCGACGCCTTCTGGTTGGCGTCGAAGTAGTCGTCCGGACTCCAATGGGTGTCCGGGATCTCCGAAATGGTGTCAGTGCCGAGTCGAAGGATCTTCCAGAAAGACTTCAGGTTGTTGGCCTTCGGATAGAGGGCCGACATGCCCACGATGGCGATGTCGGTTCTCTGGGACTGAGCGGGAGCGTTCTTCATGGATCTCTGGTTCCTCTTATGGATTTCGATGGTAAGGGACGGCGGTTACGAGAAGTAGGGCGCGAGTTCGGCGTCCGTTTTGGGGCGGAACTCCTGCAGCTCGTGACTCAACGGCACGCCCTGCTGACGCAAGGCGTGGACCCGGCCCAGATAAGCGGCGCCGGCGAGAATATTACGGGCGACCACGCCCGCTTGGCGAGCCTTCGGCTCGGCCAGATAGCTGTCGCCGACCCACTGGTTGAAGGCGCCCATGGCGGGACCGCACCAAACCTGGTAGTCGACCTTGCGGTCGGCGATACCCGAGTTGGCCCAGCCCGAGGCGCGGCCGAGGTAGGAGCGGAAGACCAGTGCCATCTTGTGTTTGGGGTCGGCGGCGGCGCGCTGGTTCTGGCGCGGGTCGCGACCTTCGAAGAATTTGTGGGTGTCGGCCCAGACTTCGTCGAGGGTCTGACGGAAGAAGGTCTTCTCCAGCACGGCGCGCTCGGAGGCGGGCAGCTCTTCCATAGAGCCGTAGTCGCGGTAAAGCTGATACAGCTTCTTGGCGCGCACGGGGAACATAGTGCCCCACTTCAGCACCTGGACCTGAACGCCCATTTCGAACATATCGGCGGCAGGCGCCATCGCCATGTCGGCTTGTCCGGCTTTGCACAGCATCTCGCGCACGATATCAGAGCTTCCCGACTCGAGGCAGGACTGGTTGACGCTTCCGGTCAGAATGTAAGAAGCGCCCATCGCAAAGGCGGCACAGGCCGAGGCCGGGGTCGAGATACCGCCGGCAGCGCCAACCCGCAGCACCACGCCGCGGTCGCCGTACAGCTTCTGCTTCTCGTCGCGCAGAGCGATCATGGTAGGAAGCAGAGCCAGAGCCGGGCGGTTATCGGTATGTCCGCCGGAATCGGCTTCGGCCGTCAGGTCTTCGACCACCGGCATCAAGGCGGCAAGTTCCGCCTGTTCGGGGGTCAGGTCGCCGCGCTGCACCAGTTCGCGCAGCATCTTCTCGGGCGGCGGAGCGAAAAACTTCTCGGCCACCTCGACGCGAGACACCTTGCCCAGCACCTGCTGGCGCATCACGATCTCGCCGTTGTCGTTGCGCGAGATGCCGTGGAAACGGTACTTCAAGAGCGGGAGCGTCAGACCCAGGTAGGCCGAGGCGCTGACCCGCTTGACCCCTTTGCGAAGGTAGAGATCGACGATCCCCTCTTCCAGGTCGGGCTCGTTGGGCGAGTGGATCAAGTTCGAGCCGAACGGCTTGTCGCCCAGGCTCGCTTGCAGGCGGTCGATCGATTTCTCGACCACGTGCAGCGGAAGTCCGGCGGCGCCGAACACGCCCAGCGTGTTGGCCTCGGCGGCGGCCTGGACCAGTTCGACCGAGGTGATGCCGTTGGCCATCGCCCCGACCACATAGGAGTAGTCGACTCCGTGGGCCTTCCGGAACGAGGCGTCGCCCAACCCCGCGGGGGTCAGTGAAGGCAAGAAGCCGGCAAAGGTCCAGCCGTCTCCATCGCCTGCGCCCAGTTCGCCCTTGTCCACAGGGGCCAGCGCGATCTCATCGCCCTTGCGCACCACGAAATAGGATTCGCCCAGAGACTGCAGCCCCTGTCCTAAACCCTCTTGTCCTTGTAGCAGAGCGCTCGTGTCGCCCCTCCAACCCAACTTCGCCGTCATACTCAAAACGTCCATTCCACCGCCACGATTCCTAGCGACAGACCTCGCGAAGCGGCATGAAGCCGCGCCCAGGTCCATGCCGTTCCCTTTTGGGGAGGTCGGCACTTCGAAGCGCGGCTTGACAGGTTGGCCGCTTCCCTTGCGATGTCTCGCAGTCGCTGATTTCTGCCCCTATAACGCGCGTCGATGGCGCTTTATTGCGCCGCCCCGGAAAAAATGAGGAGAATTCCAAGACTCATTTTCCGAAGCGTCAACCCCCTCGCTTCCCCCCGCCGCGCCAGGAGGAGGTTGAGCGCGCATCGGAAAGGCCCCGCTCATGCCTACGCCGCGCGACGATAGCCATTTTCTGGCCGCCCTTCGGGCCAAACTGCACAGCTCTCAGGTGGACAGCGGCCGCTCCTTTTCGGAGCTGGCCGACCTCCTGGAGGTGGAGTCGGTCGAGAGGCTACGCGACTATTTCAGCGGTAAGGCCGAAATGCCGGTGCCCCTTCTCTATCATTACGGCCAGCTGGTAGGACGTCCGATCTGGTGGTTCTTTGGCGAACAGCCCGCCACCATCTCGGTGGAAGGCGCGGAGACCGCCATCGGTAACATTTCTCGTCTGCGTCTGTACATCGACGCCCTGGAAACCGAGTTTCGGCAGGTTCTCGAAGGCGGCCGGTCGCCGCTGGACCGCCCCTCGCGCGGCGCCGCTTCGACCTCGGAAGCTCGCCCCGACGGTCCCGTCGTGGTCGACTTCGCCCCGTACCTTTCCCGCGCTCGCGCCATTCTCGAGCGGGAAGCCGACTTCCACGAGGACTCCGAAGAGGTCTTCGAAGAGTCGGTGGAAATGATCGCTCACAGTCTTTACTCTATCGAGATGGCTCAGCATCCGTCCCGCGAGTATCACCCCACCCCCACGGAGTCTTAACCCTTTCGGCATGCCAAATCCCGACGTCGTCATCATCGGCGGTGGACCAGCGGGGCTGCTCGCGGCTTACCTGTTGACCCAGCTTCGCATTTCTAACGTTGTGCTAGAGGCCGGGGGCCGGGTCGGCCACTCCTTCCACACCATGCCTCGCGCCTTTCATCTGGGGCCCTGGCTCAACAACTATCTGCCCGGCGCCATCGTCAGCCCTTCTCACATCCTTCGTCGTCCTCGCTGCCGCGAGTACGGAGTGTATCTAGAGCGCTATGCGCGCAAATACAAACTGAAAGTGGCCCTCAACCGCCCCGCTCAATCGCTGGAGGTGATCGAGGACAACGGACAGACCCTCTATCAGGTCACCACTCCGGAAGAGACCTTCCGCGCCCCGATTGTGATCAACGCCACCGGATTCTATCGATATCCTCTGAACCCGGAGTACCCCGGCCTCAAGACCACCGAGGTCAGGACGGTTCACGCCCACGACTACCAGGAGCCGGAAGACCTGGCCGCCTCCCTCGGCAAGCACGCCCGGATCCTGATCGTCGGCAAGCGGGTGACGGCAGGAGAACTCCTGATCGACCTTTCCCGCCACGACTTTGGGCTGGCCCTGAGTCACCGAGGCAAACTGGTCTTCGGACCGACCCCCTTCTGGCAAGGGATCAACTCGCCGTTCGTGCTGGGCTTCGAGTGGGTGATCGCCCAACTGGGGATCAAGGCCAACTCCTACCCTCGGATGGCCGGCGGCAAGACCCGAGAAATGATCCAGCGCGGCCGGGTGGAGCTGTTCCCCGACATCGCCCGTTTCGAGCGGGATACCGTGGTCTTCACCAACGGCAAAGAGGAGAAGTTCGACCTGGTCGTCTTCGCCACCGGCTACAAGACCGATTGGAACCACCTCAAACCGGTGGTCGGCGACGAGCCGATCGCCCCGCGCAAACTGCGCAAAGGCGAGCACCCGAAGCACGACGGGCTATTCTTCCTGGGGTTCGACAACCAGTTCTCTATCCGCAGCCGCTACCTTCGCGGCATTCGCGAGGATGCGCCCCGAGTCGTGCAGCAGGTCTGCAAGCGGTTGGTGCAGTGGCACCGCGCCGTCTGGCACTAGGGCTCGGGGGCCAACGCACCCTCTAGCGCTCTTTGACCTTGATGGGGTGGCGAGTGGGGCCGGGGCGGAGCTGGCCGTTGGTCCAGAGGTAGGGGATCAGGTCGTAGTCGCCGGGCAGAGGGGGGTCACAGCGGCGGCGGGGCCGGCTCGCTTTTCAGCGTTCTTTCAAGGGAGAAAGCTATCTTGAGCCTATGAACATCCTCAACTCGGTACCCGGACTGAACATCATGCGCGGCAAGCAGGTCTCCCGTCGCGACCGCTACCGCTCCGAGTTGAAGGTCTCCGAGCAAGACCGTAAGGACCATCTGGCCATCGACTGGAACGCCGCCCAGACCCCGTCGCAACTGGTGAAACGTGAGGGCGACAAATACACGCTTTCGAATTTCCGCTGGGGCTTCAACGAAGATCCCAAGGTCAAGTCGACCGATTGGGCCCCGATCCACGCTGAAACCACCATCGACGCCTCGAAGGTCAAAGAGGTGTACTTGGCGCTCGAACCCTTCGAGCCCGAGATCGTGGCTGGCCACGGCCTGCTAGTGTTCGAGATGGAAGACGGCAGCGCGGTCCAGAGCGCCGACGGACGCGAGGACTTCGGATTCGCGCTCTCCATCGAAGCTCGCCTGCCCAAAGGACAGGAGTACGGCCTGTTCACCGGGATGAAAAAGAACTTTGGAATGCTCTACCAGATGGGCTCGCTTTCGGACCAGCTGCAGAAAGTCAGCCGCCAGCGTGGACACAAACTGATCATGCACCGCCTGGAGCTGGACAAAGAGCAGAAAGAGAAGCTGGTGCACGACGGCCTGAACGCGGCCACCGAAGACCGCCTGGGTGAGTGGTACCACACCTTGACCAACTCGTGCTACACCGGCGGGGTCGACCTGATCAACGACGTGGTGCCGGAATCCCAAAAGATGGCTCGCTGGAGCAAACATCTGAAGTTTGCCCGCCTGGCCACCGCTCTGCCCGTGCTGGAAGGCGCCACCCTCAAGCAAAAGGGCCTGCTGGCCGACGAGCCGATCCTCTCGCTACAGCCGAACGCCGAACTTTACCCTGACGAACAGACCAAAGTGAGCAGCCTGCAGGCCAACCTGGCCGAAGTCAGTCGCTCGGGCTTCTTCAAACCGGGCCTGCAGTTGGCCGGAGCGGGAGTTGGGGGGGTGGCCGGATACGCTATCGGCAACAGCTTTGGCTCCGTAGGCGCCCTGATCGGCGCGGGAGCCGGCGCCTTGACCGGATTGTGGGCCGGCGACCGCACCGCCGACATCGTGGCTACCAAGGCCGACCAGAAGCCGGTCGACGCTCAAGCCTGGTACGCCGCCAAAGGCGGACTGAGCCTGGAAGAAGCGACCGCCCGCCTGAGCAACTCGTCGGCGCCGGTCGCCTTGATGGCCTCCTGATCCTCCAACAGGCCTTCCCTCCCCTCCCCCTGAAGTGGAGGGGAATCTCCCCAGAGACGAAAGGCCGCCCGCCATGTCGGGAATGATGGCTCAGCTCGTCCTCTGGCTGTGGCTTACCATAGCTGGCTTCCTGCTGACCCGCGTCGTTTTACGCGCGAGCAGCCCCTGGATCGTCTTCGGGTCCGCCCTGCCGGTGGTGATGGTCACCCTGCTAGGGTTGGCGTTTCCGATGGCTCGGCTAGCCGGTCACCCCAGGGGCTGGATGATCGCCGTCCTGATCCTGTTCGTGACGACCGTGACGCTGTACGTCAAGCGAGATCGGCTGATCACGACCACGCTCGACGACTTCGGCTTCTCCCCGATCCAGTGGGCCTGCTTCATGACCTTGCTCAGCACTGCCTCGCTGGTCATGCACACGCGCGAGGCGCTAGGCCCCGAAGACGACTACTGGATCCACTTCCCTCTGATCTCGCTGCTCCATCGGGGCGAGTTTCCCCCTCCCAACCCGTTCTTCTACGACCTGGCTCTGCACGGCCATTTTGGCCGCGACTATCTGATCGCCGTGCTAGGCTGGCTGTCGGGCGGCGGACTGGCGCTGCTGTCGGGCACCTGGATCTTCAACCATACCCTGCAGGCCAGCGCCTTCTTCCTGGCCTTCGGCCTGGGCAAGCGCGAGGGCGGGAACGCGGGCGGCTTTTTGATGGCATCGCTGCTCTTTTTCGGCATCTCGGTCGGCAGTCGGGTGGGCCTGATGGACACCTACGACAACAACAACCTGCTGGTCTACGTGCTGCTGCTCTTGTTTGTGGCCATCGAGTCCGAGCGGTCGCCTGGTCGACCTGCGGACATCTTCCTAACTCTGGCGCTGGGGGTCTACGGCATCATCTATGAGACCCACATGCTGCTGTTCTTGCTGGTGCTGTGGGCCGGGCCGCTGCTGTGGAGAAAAAGCGGCCCGCTTCACCCTCGAAACTGGAGTCGCCCGCTGACGCTTTCCCTGGGCAGCCTGGTGGTCGCAGCCCTGTTGGGGGGGCCGATCCAGGACCTGGCCTTGAGGATGGTTGGAGGCAAAGAGGCTCGCGTCGACCACGCCGCTACCTACCAGGAGCAGCGCGTCCAGATCAGCTTCCCCAAAGCCAACCTGTTCCAGATTCTGGTTGGCCCCGAACGCTACCGACGTCTGTCTTACGTCTATCAGGGCAAGGCGTTCAGCGGCTTACAGAACGACGGGGTGGGAGAAGGCGAAGACGCTCGTCAGAACTTCCGCTACGCGTTTATCCTGGGACCGGACGTGCTCTTGATGCACTGGCTGGCTCTTTACCTGGGCCTGCCCGCCGGACTGTGGCTGATCAGGAAGGGCAGCCGGGAGGGCGCGCTGCTGTGGACTTTCGGCCTGGCCTCGTTCCTGGTTCCGGCCCTGGTCGACTTCGGTCCGGTGCACGAACGGGAGTATTTCCGCTGGGAGTTCGCCGCCGGCTTCGGTTTCGCCGGCGCCCTGGCCGTGGCCCTGGCTTACCTCTGGCCGCGCGGCAAGGTCGCCAAACTCGTGGTCGTGCTGCTGGCCGTCGCGGTCACTCTGGGGGGAGAGCGGAAGGTCAACCGCACCTTGATCGAAATCGAGAAGATGCCGGACGACCGCCGCGCCCTGGCCGCCACGCCTTTCTACCCTTCGCCGGAACGCTGGGTGCTGGGCAGCAAAGAGCTGCGCATGGATCCCGATCTGCTGGCGGCTTCGCTAGAGCTCAAGAAGCGCTCGCGACCCGAAGACCGGATGCTCACGGACCTGGACGCAAGAGCTCACTGGGACATCTTCCGCGAGTCGACGGTGTGCGGACTGGCCGGGCTGCGCTCGGTTGGGCACGTCTCGCCTCCGCCCTGGATGCAGGACGGCATCGCTCCGTTTTTCCGCAGTGCGGGCTGGAACTATCTTTGGCAGACCGGCGACCTTCGCGTGCTGCCCTCCCTGGGAGCCCGCTGGCTGCTGGTGCGCGAGCCGGAGCACCGCGAAATGCTGCGCAAAGCCGCCGCGACTCATCCCGATCTGCTCAAAGAGGTTAGTCAGGTCGGAGAGGTGACTCTGTGGCGCTACACGGGAACCTTCCTCGGCGAGCCGTCCAACTCGGACCCCGACGCACCCCAACCGGGACTGGTCGCCGTCGAACGCGAGCCCCAGGAAGAACTTCAGAGCGAGACGGTCCAGTCCATGACGTTGGTCTTCGACCAGCCTTTGCCCCCGCAGGCCGAAGTGTCGGTCCTGTGGCAACCCGAACCGGGCACCGATCCCGGCGGCCCGATCGAGCCCCTGGTGCTTCGCGGGGGCGGTCAAGCTGGAAAAGACGGCTACCGCTTCCCTGGGGCGCTGGTGCCGCCCCTGGTCGAAGGAAAATACCGCCTGATCGTGTCGACCGTAGACGGCGAGGTCGCTGCCGGGACGCCCGAGGCGCAGAAGGCGCTGACGGTGCAGTTCGACTGGACCCAACAGGCCCGCCAGGCCAGCCTCGTTCGCCTGGGCGACGACAAAGCCCGATTCGAGCCCAACGACGGAAAGCTTCAACCGCCCCTGACTCTGGGGATGCGCTTGTTCCGACTCGACGAGAACCGCTACAACCAGCCGTTCGGCTTCGAGGCGAAAGCCGTCTGGACCGGTCAGCCCGAAGTCACCTTCGTACCCACCGACAAGGAGTTTAGCTTCCCCATGCCCGACGGTCAGCGCCCCGACTACTTCCTGCTCGACCGCAGCGGCCGGGAAGTTCCCCTGAAGACGGACGAAGGTCGCCGGGCCGACTCGGGAGAACCCTAAGCGACCCATGAGTGATGAAGAAGACGAGGACGAAGGCGGAAGACGGCGGCGAGCGCCGCTATCCCGCTCCCGTCGGCTAAGCTCCCGCCGCCGTCGCAAATCCGGAGACGAAGACGAAGAAGAAGGCGCAGAAGAGGAAGGTGGAGGCTCGGAGGCCGCCGAGGAAGAGCCGCTTCCTTCCGCCGTCCCAGAGCCAACGGCTGCGGACGACGAGCCCGAGTTTACCCGCGCCGTCAGCCTGCCCTCGGCGCCCGTTGGCGGCGGCTCGGACTTCCCCATGGAGGGCCCTCCGGCGGCCGAACGTTGGGCCGGCTTCGCCGGTGCGGCGCGTCGCTTCGGCGCCAACTTCTCGCATTTTCTGTTCGGCCTGGGCCGCTCGGCCCAGGAGCAGGGACAGACCTTTGGCCGCGAGGTGGTCAAGCCGTTCTCCAGCGCTCTGCTGGAAGCCGCCATCTCGCTGGCGCTGCTGTTCGTGATGGTCGCCGTGGGCGTCTACTCGGGCCGCTATTTGAAGCTGGCTTCGGTGGGCAAGACCTCGCTAGCCCAACTCGAGCATAAGGTCACGCAGTCCGACGCCCAACTCGACGTATCGGCCTTCTCGGAAGGGTTTGACACCAAAGACCTGCACGCCAAGGCGAACCGGGTGCTGATCAACTATCTCAAAGCGCTGCAAGACCAGGACTACCGGGCCGCCTACGACATGCTCAGCCCGGAATGGCGCCAGGAGCTAGCGTTCGAAGATTTCCAGGCCGGCTACCAAACCACGAGCGTGCTGACCTACGATATCGGGCAGGCAGAAACGGTGGACGCTCGTCACGTGCGGATCAAAGCCGAAGTCGAAGTCGAAGAAGGCGGCCAGAAAAAGATTCTCGAGGCGCTGTACCTGGCCGTGCTCTCGCCCCAGGGCTGGCGACTCGACGGCAGCACCTACCGCTAACTCCGAGTCTTCAGAATACCGGGAATTAGGGCTTCCCGTTGGGGCCCTAGAGCTTACGCGCTAGCACGCGGTAGGAGCCTAGCACCGGCAAGCGGAGCGGAATATCCGCCAGTGAGGTGCGCAGCAGCGGCTTCAACCAGACGTGCCCGGTGTGGTGGTAGACACTGGACAGGCTCATCCACTGGGACTCCGTTTCCATTTCGAGCGTCTCGAAGCCGTGTTCGGCCAGCAGCGACGTCACGTGCTCGGCGTTCATAAAGTACAGGGCGTTAGGGGTCTTCTTGAATCGCCCTTTGAGATAGCGCGCCCAGTGGTCGTAGGCGTGGAAGTTCATCGCTAAAAGCCCGCCCGGAGCGAGCCACTGGGCCGAGCGAGCGAAAGTCTGGCGGGGGTTGTCGAAGTTCGAGTCGCAGCCCCAGGCGGCCAAACCGTGAAAACCGGTCCCTTCAAACTCGGCGTCTTCGACGAACCCCTGCCGCACCTTGACCCGCCCCGAAAACTTGCTGTCCGTTAGACGAGCCATCGACTGGGAAAGCTCCAGCCCTTCGGCCGCCACCTGCTGATCAGCCAACGCCTCGAGGAAGTAGCCCGCGGCCGAGCCGACTTCGAGCACGCGAAGAGTCTCGTCCCTATGGTATCGCCGAAGATGACCCACCAGCCAGGCCGCTCGGGCTTGCGCCGTTTTGCGACGCCAGGTTTCGTCGGCCAGATAGTCGCGGTAACCGCTTTCCCCCTGCCAATAGCTGACCGAGTCGTAGAGCGCCGAGAGGGCATGGGCGGAAGGGCGCGGGTCCAGATACACCAGAGAACAGTCCGTACAGCGAACCCAGCGCAGGTGCAGTTCCCCCAGGCCGGTTCCGACCTCTTGCTCGGTCCGCCGACGATCGCTACCACAGAGATAGCAGCAGCGCTGATCGACAAACTGGGCGCCGTTCATCCACGCCCCTCGACCACGGTAATACGTGAGGAAGGCAGCTTCAGCGGCACACGCGCCCCGGTGGCTTTGTCGAAAATTTCCAACTCCAGATCATAGGTGCCCAGTCGCCAGGGCGCGGTGATGTTCCACCGAAGACCCTGGGTCCCTCCCTGATCCAATCGTAAAAGTAGGGGGGTCGAGACACGGTCGAGTTCCCACACATAGTCCGCGTCGACCTGACGAATTCGGGTCAGCAGTTCCAACTCTCCCTGGCTGTCCACCGCCTGTTCCGAGTTCAAGGTCAGACGCAGCGGCACGAAGCCCTTCGGAGGCACATCGCCGGGAGTCTCCAGCGTCGCCACCAGTCCCTCTAACCGCTTCTGCAGCGAAAGGTTCAGGGGGAAATCGAAAATCTTTTCTCCCCCGGCCGGCCCGGTCATCAACTCGCCCACGACCCGGAAGTCGCCTTCCACGATGGGAGTCACGAAGACCACGTCGTGCAGGTCTCCGGTTCGGGAGGGTAGCGGGTTCACCCCGAGCAGGTAGAACAGCGGATCGGTAGCGTCGCGTCCGTCCCCGTCGACCACCCGAATCCGCAGCCAGCCCAGGCGCGCCGATCGGTCCCGCGGGTTGAAAGCCGAAACTCGAAGGCCGTAAGGCTGACCACAGCGCCACTCCCGCGAGCCCAGAGCGGCTAACGGGCGAGTCTTGCCGGCCTCCAAAAACAGCGTTTGGGTGCGAAAAGGCGGTTGAGAAGCCAGCCGGGAGACGGCCAGCGAAGGCGGGGGGTCCAGTCGCCACAGTTCGCGGGTTCGTCCGTCCGGGTCGACCTCTCGGCCCGCCAACAGGGCGTGGGGCGAGCGCACCAGCGCCTCGTCGAGAGCGCTACCCTTGGGGTCCAGAGTCAGCCAGTCGATCTCGCTGTTCCAAAGCAGATCGGGTCGCCCGCTCGCCGTCAACGCTTTTTCCAGACTGGACCGGTGGTAGTTGGGATGGGCGTGCAGTCGCCGTCCCTCCGGGGGATGAGCCCGACCCGCCATGCGCGCTCCGGTCAGCGCTGACACTACACAGTCGGGCCAGAGACCAAGGGGCGACTCCGAGCCCAGGTTGGTCAACACGGTCTCGCCGGGCAAGATCTGACCCGCCAGTCGATGAGCCAGACGCAGGTCGGCGGGACCGACCCCCAACTCGGGTCGGGCCGCCCGCCAGTCATCGGCGTAGAACGAAGGCCAACCGTGCTTTTGAATCTCGATGATCGCGCCGTTGACCATTTTCTCACCCGGCCAGAGCGCAAAAAACAGCAGCGTCCAGCCCAGAGCGACCAGGGCCGCCTTGCGGGTCAGGGTAACCTCTAAAGCGCCTTCGTCCGTTCTGCGCAGGCGACCCCATCCCGGCGTCTCGATCAGACTGCCGCAGAATAGACCCAGCGGGACCGCCAGGGCGAAGCCGGCGGCGAACTCCCAGCGGAAGTACTCCCATTCGTAAACCGGACCGAAATCGATCAAGCCCGGAACCAGATACGCGCAAGCTCCGAAAGCCCAGAAAGCCAGCCCCGGCCAATGCCGCCGCCGAAGACACCAGGCCAGGGTCAGGGGGGCCAGAAAAACCGGCAGCCAGTGGGTGGCCAGCAGAGCCGGCGAGAAGATGTTGACGTACCCTTCCCCTTCGATCGAAGGGGTCAGGTCCCGGAACGGGTCGAGCCGAAAGCCGGGCGAGATACGAGTGTACTCGGCGGCAGTCGCCAGCACGCAGAACAGGTCCTTCTTGGGAAACTTCATGCTGACGTGCTGACCCTTGTTGGTGTCGGACTGCGAGGCCGCCCCCGTCGTCCGACGAGAGCGAACCATATCGGTGATCGGACCGCCTTCCGTGCAGGCCAGCAGCAGCGCTACACCGACCGTGACGGCAACGCTTGTCAGCAGTCGCCTGCGGTTCTTGCTGACCTGCCAGGCCGGAATCAGCAAGACCAGGCCAGTCAGCAGAAACAGACCGAAGTGGGTCTCATAGACCAGCTGATACGTCCCTAGCAGATACCCAGCCACGCAGCCCAGCCCCACGGGGTTGCCCGGCCGCTCGGTGGGCAGCAGGTCGAAAACACGGAGCATCACGTAAAAGAGCAGAACCGCCAGGACATAAACCAGCCCGTTGTTGCCGTCAAAACAGTCGGCCAGACCGATCCGGAAACCGACGCAAGCGCCAAAAAACGGCATGGCCAGAGCGGCCAGCGTGCTTGCCGCGCCGTCCCCCCAGCGCCGAAAGATAGCCAGCAAGACGCCGCAGCAGCTCAGGGCTAGCAAGGGGTTCAGCCACCATACCGGGAGCAGAGGGTCCCAGCCCCTGGGAAGCAAGGTTCCGATCAGGAGATCGCGACCGTAGTGGCCATGCATCTCGACCTCGGGAAAAAACGGGTGAACGGGCGGGAAGATGCCCAGGGTGTAGCCGGCGATCAGCGGTTCGTGAATCCAGTTGTCGGTGTCGAGCAAAAAAAGCTGGGCGAAGACTACATAGCCCACCACCGCGACCACCAGGAGCGCCAGCGTGAACAGCCAGGCCCGCCCCGGCATCCGCCTTGACCCCGAGGAAGCCACCTCTGGCGTCGCTTCACCGCCCCCGTCTATCGCGGCGGCTCCTTCGAGCGGCGATCCTTCCGGTTTGTCGCCGCCGCCAGGTCGGCCGCGACGAAGCGCAGACCAGTCGAGCAGCAAGAGCAGACCTAGCCCACCCGACAGGAACAGTGTGGGCCAGCGCCCCTGAACCGGCCCCCAAAGGTTGGCGCCGCCGATGATCACCAGGCAGGCGATCAGAGGAGCCAGACTTATCGCCTCCCAGGCGCGCTGGGCGCCCAGGAATCGGCGACTGACTCCGTAGCCAAAAAGGACCGCGGAAGCAAAGAGAAGGAGCGAGACAGGCATGGGTACCCCGGCCGGTTCTGTTCCGCCCTTCTCGCCCCTGCTTCCACCCTCAATCCCCTGGCACGCACCTGTACGGCGAGGGGGCATACCGCAGGCCTACCCGGGTGGGGAATTCCCGAGCGGGGCGAGGAAGCTTCCGGAGGTTGGAGAATGTCGCCATGTGGCGAAAGAGAGAACTCGGCAGGAACGGTTTGCCCGGCGCGATGTGACTCTATCCCCCGTCGATGAACTGAAGCTTCAGCTTCAAGCGTTCGTCGGCAAGGGCGAGCGGCGCTATAAGGTTTCCGGGGAAGAGCTAACGATCTTCACCCGCCAGTTGGCCACCATGCTCGGGTCCGGCATCGCCCTTCACCAGGCGCTGCTCTACTACGGAGAGACCAGCGAGGGCGACCTGCCGCTGATCATCCGCAAAGTCGCGCTCGATGTCGCCAGTGGACATACCTTCTCGAACGCCATGCGGGCGTTCCCCCTGGTCTTCTCGCCGATCTACATCGCCCTGGCCGAAATGGGCGAACAGTCCGGCCAGATCGTTTCCGCCTATCGCCGTCTGGCCGATCTGATGGAGCGACAGACCAACATGCGCAAGAAGGTCGTTTCCGCCCTGACCTACCCTTGCGTGCTGATGGTCGTGTCGATGAGCGCCATTGTGGGGTTCGTCTACTTCGTGCTGCCGATGATGACACCGATGTTCGAAAACATGGGGGTCGAGTTACCGCTTCCTACCCGGATGTTACTCTCCACCCGGGTCGTCGTGCCGACCTTGAGCATCCTGGCCGTACTGGCCCTGTTCGGGATGTGGCTGGCCAAGCCGTGGATCAAAATCTACTTGCACAGCCATCCCGACAAACTACGACAGGTGCACGCGCTGCCGTTCTATCTCCCGGTGATCAGCGGCATCTATTCCAAACTGGCCACCGCCCGCATCCTGTACTCCATGGCCACTATGCTCGACGCCGGCCTGACCATGACGGCCACCATGAAACGAGCCGCCATGGCGTCCGGCAACCAGTTCATCGCTTTTCGCCTGAACAAAGCCACCGAGAGCGTCATGGAAGGCGCCTCGCTGGCCGAAGCGCTCTCGATCTACGAGGTCTTTCCCAACACCGCCATCCAGATGCTGGCCGTGGGCGAGGAGTCGGCCAACCTGTCGAACATGGTAACCCACATCGCCAATCTCTACGATTCGGAAGTCGAGGTCGCCCTCAACGATATCGCCTCGGTGATCGAGCCGATTATCATGATCGTCATGGGCGGCGTCGTCGGCTTCATCGTGCTGGCCGCCGTCTTGCCGACCGTCCAGCTGATCCAGAACCTGTAGACCAACCTAGGGGGTGACGGTCAGCGTCCCGAAGTCGTCCCAGCCGTGCTCCGGCGACAGACGCGCCTTGACCCGGTATTCCCCCGTGACGTAAGGAGCGATGAAGACCATCTGGGCCCGTGCCGTAGCCTTCTGCTCGTTCTCGTCAGCTAGAAACTCTTGTTCCCCCAGCGGCTCGAAGCGAAGTTCGAAAAGGCATGGAGTCGGCCCGTTATAGAGCAGGGTCAGAGGGCGACCCGCCGCCGCAGCCCTTTCGAAACGGATCCCGAAAGGGCCGTCGCCCGGCGCCGGCAGAGGCGGCACATTGGCCACCCGGTAGACTCTGGCGCCGGCGGTCTGGTAGTCCGCCCGACCAAAGCTGGCTTCGCCTCGACTGACCAGCAGCCAATCCACCTTCGGGTCCAGCCGCTGGAGATCTCCCGTAGCCCAAAAACCGCGCTGCTGCAGGTTGGTCTGGTAGCTGTTGACACTGCGAGACCACCAGGGCGGGGTGGCTTCCATAGCCGGCAAAAGACCGGTGGCGCCGATCAAGGTCCCTCGAGCGTTAGCGGGCAGGTCCCAGCTGTCGCACAAGAAGTATTCGCCCCGTTTCGAGTGATCCCGGATCCAGTCGGCCGCTTCGAGGACCGCCGGAGAGATTCCGTAATGATAGCTCAGCGCCAATTGGGGGTTGGGAAGGATCCCCTGACCTGGAGGCAGCCCCGGGCGCCCGATAGGTAGAGGCGTTCCTGGATGACGATACGCCCCGAGCATGTCCCGCAGAGCGAGCTGAAGACCAACCGAATTCAGAGCCACCAGCAGCACCGTAACGACGACGGCCGGGCGACGCCAGAGCCGACAACAGGTGGCCAGGGTCAGCCCCAGGGCGACGGCCGACCCTAGCGCCGTGACCACCAGCCAGCGAGCCGACTCCGGTTCGAAAAAGCCAAAATCCGCCAGCGCCGGCGTCAGCAAACTGAACCAACCCAGCAAGCACCACCAGACGCCTACCGGAGATCGGCTCCGCCGCCAGGCGGCCCAGGCCAGGAAGGCTGTCGAAAGAGGGAAGAGCCACAGCGGGTACCAGAAAGTGTCCAGAATGTCGCTGCTCCAGATCGGTCGATAGTCCGACGAGGGGGCAAAATCCGCTCTCCAGGGCCTCGCTCTGGTCTCGAAAGCGCGGCTGGGCCGCAGATTGTCAGAACGGATCTGAAACAGCTCCTTTTTGAACAGTCGAACCCGAATCGTCTGCTCCGCCCCGCTCTCCTTGGCTCCGCGCGCTGTCGAACGCATCACGCCGCTGAGCAGCGCCGCGCTGAGTAACGCCAGAAGACCGATCGTCAGCATCGCCCGGGGTCGACGCCAGAAGACCAGCAAGCTTAGCCCAAGCACCCCAAAATGGTTCTCATACAGCAGAGCGTCGAGCCCTAACAGCAGCCCCGCCGCCAGCCACACCCGAGGACCCAGACGGAACGCTCGAAACACCGCCCAACCCACCACGATCAGCAGAGAAAAGGCGGCCGGGTTGTTGTTGGCCAACAGTTCGGAAAGCCCACAGTAGGCCGAGAAGTTCATCCCGAAGAAAGCAAACCCGCCCCCCAGCACCCCCGCCAGGTCATCTCCTAACTCTCTCCGCAGCCACAGCGTCAGGACCAGGAAAGAGAGAAGCTGCCAGACCGTGGTCAGGAGCCACTCGCTGGTCAGCGGGCTCAGGCCGGTGTCGCGGACGCAGATCGCTATCGCCAGATCCCGACCGTAGTGCCCGTTCATAGGGACTCCCAGGAATGGGTTGACGGGAGGCAGGTAGCCGCGGGAGAAAAGCCCGATGTTGGCTCCGTGAATAAAGAAGTCGCCGTCCACCACCATTCCGACCGACTGATGGAACCAGCAGAGCAGCAGAACCAGAGCCGACCCCAGGAGCAGATAAAGGCGCAGCCAGCGGCCGGGAGCAGGGTAGCTCACCGAGGGCGAAGGCTGTCGACGCAACCACACGCCCCCCCCAACGAAGCCAAGACCCGTCAGCACCATCCAGGGGATCCAGGGAACGGCCCTGAGCAGCAACCCGCCCGAGAGCAAAGCCGCGAACAGCCCCAGCAAAGGAGCCAGGGCCAGGCTTAGCCAGCGGCACGGTTCGGCAAAAAGGCGGCGAGCCGCCGCGTACCCGCACAGCGTGCCCAGCAGGGCGAGCATCTCTAGGCCTGACCGTTCCTGGCCGCCAGCGCCGCGATGGTCCGGAACGCGCCGAGCAACATCTCCATCGGCTCCAACCTCTCTCCCCCCGGTGAAGCCAGGAGAGTTGGGGAAAATTTCCGCAATTATAGTCGCCGCCTTCCGCGAGCGTCAACCAAGGCAAGGCAGGCCCCGAGCGGCTTTGCCAGGCGGGAAGATCGCGTCCCCGTTCTGCGACGGGGCGATGACCAGGCAGGAAAGACACCCTGCCGGAGGGAGAAAGGTCTCATATGAAGAGAAAATTCCAAACCCTGATCACCCTGACCCTGATGCTCTCCCTGTTTGGCGCCGCCCTTGCCGCCTTGCCGCCGCTGTCTCCCGAAGCGCAGGAGCAGATGGCCAGCGACATCGTCGTCGCCACCGTCGGCAAAGTGGAAAAGAGCACGATCTCGGTCCCCGGTGGCACGGACACCCTTTTCACGATGCAACTCGAGGTGGGCCAGGTCGAAAAGGGCGCGCTGAAAGCCGGACAGTCCATCACCGCGACCTGTCAGAAAACCGCCCAGCGTCCTGAAGGGATGGTCGGCCCCCAGGGGCAGAACCAGATCCCGGCCGAAGGGGATAAAGCCACTTTCTATCTGACCCGTGACGGCGAAGGGCCCTATAAGCTGCTGCAGCCGAACGGCTGGTCGAAATAGCCGTAGACCTACATTTCGTCAATTCCCAGGAGACCTAAGCCCGGCATGGAAGGCGGCAGCGGTGCTACCGCTGCTAGCCATACCGCTCCTGCTGGGCTACCTGTGCGCTCGTCGAGGTTTAGGTCGAGCCATCTGGCCGGCGGTGGCGGGGGAAACCGCCGCCCTTGCCGGGGTGCTGACCCTGATCGGCGTGAACGGCGTCTATCGACTGCTGGGCTCGCGCAGCTTCGACGGCTGGACCGCCCTGGAGGTCTCCGTAGCCGTGACGCTGGGCGTCGAACTTCTCGTCGCGCTGCTGCTGCTGTGGAAGGCGCCTCGCGGCCCTAACTGGCGCCGCCTGCCGTCGGCCACCACGGTCTGGATACTGGCCTTGAGCGCTCTGGTTCTGTTCTATACGAACGCCCAGCAGATCGCCAACCCCGACGACGACTACTGGATCCACGCCCCGTTGCAGGGGCTGATGCGCCACGGCAATTTTCCCCCCTTCAACCCGTTCTTTTCCGACATCGCCATGAACGGCCACTACGGTCGTAACCTGAGCATCGTCGTATTCTCCCTTCTTTCGGGCACCGACGTCTTCATGAGCCAGCACCTGCTGACCAGTGTCGTCCAGGTGGTGACCCTCTGGCTCTTCTTCTCGGCTTTCTGGCGCTCGTCGGGAAGCTGGCAGGCCGGCCTGGTCGGAACCGTCTTCGTCTTCTTCGGAATCAACGCCGGGGGGCGAGGCGGGCTGATCGACACCATGCAGAACAACAACGCCTTCGTGCACCTGTACCTGGCCTTGCTGCTCTCCCTGATGGTGGACGTCTGGAAATGGCAGGGGAAGAGCGCGGCCGTGCTGGCAGGCTTGACCCTGGGCTCCTACGCCATCGTTTACGAAACCCACTTCGGCCTGGTCTTCTTGACCGTGCTTAGCCTGACCCCGATCTTCTGGCTGCGCAAGATGATTACGGGGAAAGCCGCTCTGCTCTCTGCCCTGGCGCTAGCTCTCTCTCTGCCTCTGGCCTTCACTCAGGGCGGCCCCCTGACCGACTTACTTCATCGGAAGCAGCAAGGCATCGAACATACCCAGGCCGAGACTCTGTCCCGCGGGATGCAAAACCAGGCTCAGGTCGTCAAGGTCACCTTCCCCAAGAAGGAGCTGTTCCAGATCCTTCTCGAGACCGGCGAGTACCAGAGAGTGGCTCAGATCTACACGCTGGACACGCCGCTCAAAGGGCTGCACACCCCGTCGGTCGAGCGTGGCTACGCCTATGTCTGGTCCTGGGACGTCCTGAAGATCCACTTCTTGCCCCTCTACCTGTTTCCACTCTCGCTCGGAATCCTGTGGCGACGAAAGAACCTGGCGGGCCATTTTATGGGCGCTTTTGGCGTCATAGCCTTTCTGACGCCCGCGCTGGTGCATTTCGGACCGATCTATGAATCGGAATACTACCGCTGGGAATTTGCGGCCTCCCTCGGCTTCGCCGGAGCGCTGGGGCTGACGGTCGCAGCTTTAGCCGAAAAGAAGCCTGGCCTCACCGCCCCCCCCTTCAGCTGGAGAGCCCCCTACCTGCGCGTCGAGCGCCGAGGCGCTCGGCTCCTGCTGCTGGGCGCCCTGACCTTGCTCAACAGTTGGGCCTGCCTGACCTTTGTCAGTGGGCGCCTCTCCGCGGCCCTGAGCGGCTCGCCGATGAACTGGCTGCTTTTCCCCTCGACCGAGACCTGGCTGCAGAAACACCAGGTGCTCGACTTTGACGAACTGGACTACCAGGCCGCCGAATGGTTAGCCGCCCAGGTCCGCCCTGGCGATCGCTTGCTGACCAACTTCGCCGAAGAGAACAACTTCTCTATTCTTTTCGAGTCGACCCTGACCGGCCTGACCGGCGCCCGCTGCGTGGGACACGCCCTTCCCCTCGAGGACGAAAAGATCGGGACGACGCCGTTCCGACGCTCTCCCGCCGCCGTCGCTTTCTGGGCAACCTACAAGGGCGACCCACTGAGTCAGCTCAAAGCCAACTGGGTTTACTACCGCAACGATCAGGGCGAGGAGCTTCCTCCCCTGCCCGGAGCGAAGCTGGCTCATCGCGTCCAGGATGGCCCCAGACTGCGCCTGGTCTACGCCATCGACCCCTCGGCCCTGCCCGATGTGAACCCTTCGGAAGAGCCAGCTACCGACGGGCTGCCCGGCGCAGAAGCCCGTCTGACTGGCCAGCCCGCCTCGCTGCGCGGGGGGCGTCCGGTCGATCTCACGCTGACGTCGGCCAGCCAGGCGTTCCGCGGGGTGCTCGAGTTCGCCACCGTCCGACGCTCGGACGGACTGGTATCTTCGCCGTCCGAGAACCTGCGCTGGAGGCTTGACGGTAGCCAGGGTCGACCGCTCGAAGTGCCGTTCGTGCCGCCCTACGACCCCGGCCTCTACCAGTTGACGGCTCGCTGGTATCCTGACCCGGACACCCCTCCCCTCGAAATTGCGGCTCCCGACATCGACGTCGCCTTCGCCGAGTTGCTCGGCAAGGTGCGCATCGCCGATGTGAGCTACCCTCAGGGAAGCTGGGGTCGGCAAAAGAGCTGGCCGAGCCGCTCGCTGATCACACCCCAGGTCCGGCTCGACCTTCCTTCTGCCTGGCCTACCGAGGGCAACGACGTTCTGGCCTGCTGGGCTTTCTATTCCGGCGAGCGCAAGGAGTTCGACCTTCTGCCCGCAGTGAACATGCGAAGGGTGACTCTGAACGAGAAGCCGCTCGAACTTCCTCTGGTGACCCCGCAACGCCCGGGCCTCTACCGTTTGGCTCTTTACCTGTCCGCAGGCCAGGGCCAGTTGGTCCGAGTCCCGTTAGGCCAGGTCGAAGTCGTCTCTGACGGAGCAGCGCCGTGATCGGGCGAATGGGCAAACTGTGGTGGGGCTTCCTGTTCGTTCTGCTGGTGGTGGCCGTCTGGCTGACCGGGACCGGGCACATCTTACTTCATGGCGTGCCGCTCGAGGTGCTCGAGGGGCTGGCGCGGGGTCAGGGACTGGTCCCCCCTCCCGAACGCCCCCCCACCTTCGACGGCCTGGCCCTGCTGGGCCGCCTGCCGGGAGACAGCGTGGCCTGGGCCAGCGGCTTGACTTCGACGCTGAACTGCCTGGCCGCCGTCCTTCTCTACCTGGCCTGTCGACGCTCCTGGCAAAATCCGATCAGTCCCGTGCTGGCGGTAGGAGCTGCCTTCTTTGGCGCCACGACCATGTGGGTCGAAAGCTTGACCCCCGCCGACTCGCTGCTGCACCTTTGGCTTTGCCTGGGCTTAGCCGCCCTGATGGCCGGAGCCGTCCCGCTGATGGCCTGTCTGGTGCTGGCCGTGGCGACCTTCGCGCCCGGTGAAGCGCTCTCGCTGTACCTGGCCCTGGCCTACCTTGGCTACCGCCGGCAAGCGGCCTACGGACTAACCATCCCCACCGTCGCTGTGTTTGGTGTAGGATGCCTGATGATCCCTATGGCGGGAGGGTATCGCATGGAGCCGGGCCTGGGAGGCTGGTACCTGTGGTCTCTGCTTCCTCTGGCGCTGGCCTTCATCCCTTCGCAACTTCGCGAGGCCCGACAGGGCATCTACCTCAGTCTCCTGCTGGGCTCGGCCCTGACGGGATGCGGAGAGCTAGCCTCGATTCTGGCCCTGGGCGATCTGGCGTTCGTAGCGCTGCAGGCTTGCCGCTCCACCACCGAGACGGAGCAAGGCGAGGCTCCGGTCGAACCTGCCGAACCTGTCGGGCCGGCCGAGCCCACCGGGGCGCTCCGGCTTTCGGCAGTGAGCCTCGGAGGGCTTTTTGCCACCCTGATTCTGGTCGCGGTGGTGCTGCCAGGCGAGCGCTACCTCAACAGCACGGTGCTGATCGCGGCTCACAAGAAAAAAGTGCCGGTGCCGCAGCTCTTCCGCGTTCTGTCCCTGGACCAGCACGCCCGTCGTTTTGCCCAGGACCCCTGGAGGGCGAGAGCCCCGGTCGCGGGCCTGAGCGCCGCCGACTGCGAGTTGGCCCTGCGTTTGGCGGATGAGGGGGCGCCGTCCGGAATCTGCCCCCTAACCCTGGACGGATGGGCGGAACGGCGAGATATCGCCCTGGTCTACAGCCTGCTGTCCCGCCAAAAGCTGGTGGGATGGGACAATCCTGGCTCCCTGGCCCCTCCGCTTCTGCTGAGCAAGCTGCAGGGGAAAAATCTTCTTAGCCGCGGTCCAGCGGTCATTCTGCGCCAGGGCGACAGCGCCCAGATCGCTCCCCCACCGACGGCTCCGCGCTCGCCGGCCCCCCTGGATTTCCGCCATCTGATGGCGGTGCCCTATCTGCCTCAGACGGTCAGCAAGACCCCCGGCGCCGGCTATTTTTGGGTCAGTGCGGGGCAGAGCTACGAGGTCTCCTTTCCCAACGACCGCGCCGTGGTGATGGTTTCCGATCACGAAGGTGAAGTGCGACTGGCTTCTTTGAAAGCGGGAGGCGCCCGCCGCCACCTGGAGGTGGCTCCCACCGAGTGGATTCTGGCCGGGCTGCCCAGCCAGACGTCCTTGCCCAGCCGGAGCCTGGTGCCGATCACCTTGACCTTGAGCAACCAGGGACAGGGGCCGTTGAGTTCTCGGATGATCGCCGGATGGCGGTTCGAGATCGTCGGTGGAGAGAGCTGGAACTCGTTCGGGCAAGAGAACCCCAAAGAGTTCCTTCTCTTCCCCGGAGAGGCGACCGATCTCGAATTCCAGCTTTCGACCCCGGAGGGCGAGGGGGTGTTCCCCGTGCGAGCGGTGGCCTTGACGGTCGAGGGGAAAGAGCTAGAGGTTCCCCTGGCCGGCCCTTCCCGGATCCGCACCTGGAGACGAACCCCGCCCGTAGGCACCTGGGTGGAGGAACCTTAGAAGGCCAGAAGAACGGCCGCCCATGACCTTCATGGAGCGCCTTCGCTCGCCGCGCCTGGCCCATCTCCTGGACTTTGGCCTGGTTCTCGGCGGAACCGCCTTCGCCACCGGCGCGGGGTTCCTGATCAAGGTGTTCCTTGGTCGACTGCTGGGGGCGGACAAACTGGGGATCTTCGGCGCCTGCTACGCCTTCCTTACCGTCGTTTCGGTATTGGCCGACCTGGGAGTCCGCTACAGCCTGGTCAACCTGGCTTCCCGGGAGGACGGAGGCCACTCCGAACGAGCCAAGCGACTGGTGGTCGGGGGGCTGTTCCTGAAGCTCCTGGGCAGTTTCCTAGTCGCCCTGACCGGCTGGCTTTTGGGTCCAGCTATCGCGGTAAGCCTGCTGCATAAGCCGGAACTGGCTCCCTACCTGCAGATCACTTCGATCGGTGTGTGTATCTGGGCGCTCTGGGACGGTCTGGAAGGCTCGCTGCACGTGCGGCAAAAGTTCTCCTGGGGCGCCGCCTGCCGTATCCTGTTCGAAGGGACCCGGCTACTGTCGTTCGCGACCCTATGGGCCTATCAGGGCGGAAGCTACCTAACCCTGGACCGCTACATGTGGCTGTACTTTCTGGCCCCGGTGCTGTCGCTGGCGGTGGGCGCGCTGATGCTCAACAAGCTTTATCATCCCGGCGAACACCGGGAGCCGCTCCTTCAGCGAACCGAACTCGTCGAACTGGTCCGCTTCTCTCGCGGCATCTTCTTTTTCCGCTCGGCTTCGGGCACCCTGATGTTCCTGGACTCGCTGATGCTGACCCGCTACGGCCAACTGACCGAGGTAGGACTTTACGAGGCCGCCAAAGGGCTGGCCTTCGCGCTTTTGCTGGTCAGCGAGTCGCTGCAGATGGTGCTGCTACCCAAGGTCAACCAGATCAAGACCCTGGTCGAGATCAAGACCCTGGTCAAACGAAGCGGGCGCTACTTTGCCGTCCTGTTCCTGTCAGCCATGCTGTGGATGGTGATGGCCGCCCCGTTCCTGGGGCTGTTCGGTGAGGCGTTTGCCGAACCCGAAGTCGCGCAAACTTTCTACTTGATGGTAGCGGTCACGCTGTTCACCATCCCCTCGGCCATTTTCAGCACCGTACTGCTGACCCTGGATAAGCCGATCACGTTGGGCTGCATCGCCTTGAGCCAGGTCGTGCTGGGGCTGTTCATCTACCCCCACACTATCACCGCCGGCGGACCGATCGGAACCGCCTCGACGGCGCTTGGGCTGCAGATCTACGGAGCCTGCGCCTACGCCCTGGCGTTGCGCAACGAAGTCCGAGGGCGAGAGCGGCAGGGCCGAGAGCGAACGGGGAGCGACGACGCCCCCCGCTCGCCAGACAAAGCCTAGCTCTAGCTCTCTTCGTAGAGGTCGAGGCTGTCGATCAGCGCCTGCAGGTCGGCCGGGCTTAGCCCCACACCACGGAAGGCGTGATAGTAAGCGGCGCCTTCTTCTTCCGGGAACCAGTCGCTGGCCACTTCGGCTCGTTCGTCCTCGCGAAAGCTGTGCAGGATGAACTGGCCAAAGGCCGGATGCTCGACCACTTTTTGCATGTGGTCGGTCTCGCCCGGGATAGTGTCGCCCAGTCCGCCGTCCGTCGTCATCACCGACCAACGAGCGTCCTCGGGGCCTTGAAATGGGATCTCGACCGAGGTGTCTCCGTCGTCGATGTCGTGGTAGGTCTCGAAAGGCTGGAGGCTCCAGCCGGGGGGCAGCTGCTGAGGTAAGGCGACAGGAAAAGGGAGCTGCCGAAGCTGCTCCCTTGCTCCGTCGCTGAGATAACTAAAACTCATAGCGACGTTCTTTGTGAAATCTCTTTACCGTCCCTGGGCACCAGGGGTGTCTTTAGGGATAAACACGCGGTAGCGCGGACCGTAGTTGGTCATCTGGTTGCGAGGCTTGTCGGAGAACTCGTGCCCGTTGCCGTCAGCGATCGAGATGTGACCGTGCTGCTTGCCGCCGCGTCCACGGTTGGACGGATCGCGGTCCCACACGACGACGGCGCCGGCCGGCAGGCTACGCAGCTGGTCGCGGCTGACCCGCACTTCGCGGAAGCGGGGGTTGTTGGCCAGCTGATCGGCGGCCTGATAGGCCGATCCGCCCTGAAGGTTGACGCCGACCTGACGCAGGTGGTGCTTTACGCCGCGGTAGCAGTAGCCGGGGCAGCAGCCGGGGGGCACGGGAGAGTTGCGCATCGACTGGAGCAGACGCTGTCCGGTGGGACCAGCGCCGCGCATCGAACCGATATCGGTCATCGGGCCGTTGGACATCGGCCAGCTTCCACCGAATCCGCCACCGCCCATATCGTAACCGCCGCCTCCGGGGAAGGGCATAGGCATCGGCATCGGCATCATTCCGGGCATGCTGGGCATCCCCATACCGAAACCCTGGCCCATGCCCTGTCCACATCCGCAGTTCCCGGCGTGGTCCATGCCGTTAGGCATCACGCCGCCCATGCCGTTCATTCCGCCCATCATCATCTGCATCATTTGCATCATCTGCATCATCTGCATCATCATGAACATACTGCTCATCATGTTGCCGCCGCCGCCCATCATCATGGGGCCGGCCATCATCATCATGGGGTTGAACTGCATAGCTGCCATGGAACGCTCCTCGAGGAATCTTTTAGTCTGTCGTACAGTGGTGTAGTCTGGTGATTATAGCTTATCTCCCACCTGTGTCGCATCATGACAAGGGGTCTCGTCAAAGTTTTCGAAAAAATGTTTACAAGCATGCTCCACGACCGCGCCAACGCCTTTGCCGTCAAGGATTTCGCCTCCGAGATCAAGCAGATCGACCAACTGCTCGAACACCTCGAGGACGGAACCGGGACGGCCTATCTGCAACCTCTGTTCGAAGAGATCGACCATATCTTGGGTCAGCTCTATGCGATCTACCTCAACGAGCTTCAGTTTCTGGCTGCCGGAGAGCCGCAGAACGTCGCGGCCAATCAGATCGCTCGCGACTTCACCGAAGTGCGACCAGTGATCGCGCAGCTCCGCAACGAGCTAAGCTTGGGCGAAGGCGACCGCTGCCTGGACACGACGCGAGAGCTCAAGACCGTGGTTGGTCGACTTTTCGGCTCTTTCGCCGATCTGCGCTCCCAGGCCCAGCAAGGGCCTCGCTATTCCGAGCTTCCGTTCACTCAGGAGCTGCTGCGGGTGGTGCACCACTACCTGGACGGCAACCTGGGCGTCAACGCGGTACAAGAGCGACTGGACGCTTTCTGTAACTATCACGACAACCTGGAACTGTCGTTCGAGCAGATGATCCCGACCGACGCCGAGGCGCCCATCCTGGAAGCCCGGCAAGAGGATCTGGAAGAGGCGCTGGCGCTGCAGTTGCAAGGGATCGAAGACCTGGATGTCGCCCTCGAGCGACGCTCGGACAAAGCCGTGATCAAGGCCGCCGAAGCGCTGAAAGTGGCAGCGGAAACTCTGCACGAAATCTATCTGGAACTCCAGGCCGCCGAAAACGAGCCCGACACCGTCTCTTGCTTCCGCTGCGGGGCCAGCAACCGGGCGGACCAGCGACTTTGTTCCGGCTGCGGCGCGGTGCTCCCCCGCTTCGACGCCAGTGACAAGCGGGCCCCTTCTATCGAGATCAAAGAAGGCACCGCCCCCAGCGCCGCCGGCAAGCCCGATGAGCTTCTCAAGCTAGAGCGGGCTGTCGAAGTTGCGCTTCGCAACGGCGATAACGCTTCATTGCACGACGCTTTAGACGGATTCGAAAGCCGCCTCAAAGGGGTCGAGAAACGGCTGGGAGGGCTCAAAGAGCCGCCTTCGGACATCCCCGCCGACCATCTGGATCTGCTGCGCGAAGGACGCTCTCGTTTCGAGGAGGCGGTCGAGATGCTGGCGGAAGGTCACGCTATCCTGCGCGATGGAGCCGACGGGCTGGACGCCAACACCTTACGTCGAGGTCTCGACGAAATCGAGGCGGGGTATCAATCGCTGTTCGACTTTGGCGAACTGTACGAGCAGGCGGAAAAGGTCTCGCCCCCCGTAGGTAAGCGGACCTAACAGGCAACACGAACGCCGTACTACCGGTCGCTGGCTGTCCAGGTTCGCCCGTTGGCAGGCGTCGGTTCTTTATCGAGACGCAGCACCACGCTAACCGGGTCGTGGTCGCTGGTGGGCCGGCCAGCGTTTTGCCAGACACGAGGGTCTTCCATTCGGGGAACGGCGTCCCGGCTGACCAGAATGTGGTCGAGCGCCGAAGCGCCTCGACGGGAACGGTGAGTCGCCCGCATCGCTTCGGGCCAGTCCGCGTAGATGTCCGTGTAGGCGTTCATCAGCGGCTCCAGCGACCAGCTTTCCGGTCGGTCGTTGAGGTCTCCCATGACTACCTCGACCCCGTTGGGCAGTTCGCGGGCCGTCGTTTCGGCGATTTCGACCACGGCCTGGGCTTGCACTCGTCGCTTGGCCGCCGACGACTTCTTGCTGCCCAACTGGCTCTTGAAGTGGTTCACGAAAAGCGTGGTGGGCGGCGAGGTGGCCAGTCGCACCTCGAGACAGTCGCGGGAGAACTTGTAGTTACGGGAGACCCCTGGCGCGTCCGGCAGGTCGTGGTCTTTGTGACTGATCACCGAAGCGACGGGGAGTCGGCTAAGAAACGCTACGTCGATGCCGCGGTCCCGGTCGTTGCCCTCGATTAACCCGAACTGGGGGTAGGGCTTATCGAGGGCAGCGTTGAGGGCCCGCAGGCAGTCGATGTTCTCGACCTCGACCAGGCCCACGAAGTCCGCATCGAGTCCTGCCAGCACTCCGGCCACCTCTTTCACCTTCTTGTCGTACTGGGCCCGGGTCAACACGGTGTCGTTTCCGGGGTGGTCCACGTCATCAAAAAAGTTGGCCACGTTCCAGGCCGCCAGTCGAACGGGCGCCTTCTTCCCCGCTGGCGCGGCTTGGCGCGGTGAACCGTCGGCGACCGGCGACCGACTCTCCCTGGCCAACGGCGGCGGCGAAGCCGGGACAGCGCAGGCCAGCAGACCGAGCAGAGCAGCAAGAAAAAAGGCACGGACGGAGAGTCTCATGCCTTCAGTTTACACCTGCTCCCCGGATTCTCCGGCGAACAGCGGGTTAAACTTTTGTTGCTCGGGTCTATTCCGAACTTAGGAGCGGACCAGTTCGGCCCGGGGGAAGGCCGAGTTGGCATCGGTGACCCGAAGTTCGACCAGGTCGCCGACCCGGTCGCCCAGGTTGATCGCCTCGACCAGGTTGCCCGCAATCACGGCCAGGGCGCTGCGCGAGTTGGTGCCGAAGCCCTCTTGCAGATAGACGCGTTCCCGCTGCCCCTGGTTCAGCTTCTCTACCCGTCGAGCCATGTCTTTACGACGGCCGAACTTGACGGTGTAGTCCTCTTGATGCAGGTCCTCGTCGACGCGCACGAAGATGGGCAGACGGATCTGCTGAGACAGAGCGTCCAGTTCTTCCCCGTCGATGCCGAGGAACTCCATCCCGACGCGAGGGTGCATCTGGGCAAACACGGCCTCTTCCTGAGAGTTGGAAGCGCGGCGCAGAATCTCGCGGCGGATGCGAAGAGCCACGGTTTTCGGCGACAGCAGACGACCGCGACCCGAGCAGTAAGGACACTCCTCACGCAGAACCAGGTCAAGGTCTTTGCCCTCGCGCTTGCGGGTCAACTGAACCAGACCAAGTTCGGTCATACCGACCAGATGAGTCCTGGTGCGGTCCTTCTTTAGCTCCTCGACCAGATGGGACAGGAGTTTACGGCGGTCGCTGGTCGACTCCATGTCGATAAAGTCGACGATGATGATGCCGCCGATGTCGCGCAAGCGCAACTGGCGACAGATCTCGCCCACCGCCTCGAGATTGGTCTTGAGAATGGTGTCAGCCAGCGACGCGGTCTTACCGGTGTATTTTCCGGTGTTGACGTCGATGGCCCAGAGCGCCTCGGTGCGGTCGATGATCAGATAGCCGCCCGACTCGAGCCAGACCTTGCGATCCAGCGCCTGCTCGATCTCCTGGTCGATGCCGTGGAATTCGAACAGCGGAACGTTATGGCTGTAGTGGAAGACGCGCTCGAGCAGTCGGGGGGCGGTGGCTTCGAGTCGCTCGACCACCTTGGCGTACTCTTCGGCGTTGTCAATGATCAGACGGTTGACGTCGCTGTGCAGGATATCGCGCAGGATCTTGTCGATCAGCGCCAACTCTTGATGGACGATAGCGGGAGCGCGACGGCGCTTGGAAGCCTTCTGCACCCGCTGCCACGATTTGACCAGGAAGCTCAGTTCGGCTTCCAACTCTTCGAAAGAGCGTCCGGTGGCCGAGGTGCGGAGAATCAAGCCCATTCCTTCCGGTTTGATCTTGTCGGCGATCTGGCGCAAGCGCGAACGTTCGCCTTCGTCCTCGATGCGGCGAGAGACGCCGGTGTAGTTAGCGGCGGGAATCAAGACCAGATAGCGACCCGGCATCGTCACGAAGGTGGTGATGCGGGCGCCCTTGGTGCCCACCGCCTCCTTGACCACCTGGACCAGCACTTCCTGATCGACTTTGATCATGTCGCTAATGTTGGCTTTACGCAGGCTGGCGGAGGCCTCTTCTCCCAGATGGGCGGCAGCGTCGTCGGCGCACAGAAATCCGTTACGCTCTAACCCGATGTCCACAAAGGCGGCGTTCATGCCCGGCAGCACGTTGGCGACCCGACCTTTATAGATCGAACCGACCTGGCGCTCTTCGCGGGCGATGAGGAACTCCGAAAGGACTCCGTCTTCCAGAACGGCGGCGCGGCCTTCGCGCTCGTCCCGGGTAATAAGAATTTCTTTAAACATACCGGCGCCGAATTCTCCCACCCCGACCAGAGTTCCTGGCCCCTCCCCCTGCCCTGAGCCAGGACGAGGGGGGAAGCGCGAAATCCCCCTCTGGGGGGAAACCGTAGGGGGGCGAAGAACCCTCGGGAATGACCCTGAGTGTGCGTCTGGGATGGGGGGGGACCCAAAGGGCGGCGGCGGCCGCCATGCTGTTATGTGGACTGTCCGGTTGCACCGGCTCTCCCCTCGCCTCCCCCGACATCAGTTCTACCCCTGTAGCCACCCCGATCGTGGTCAACAGCACCCCGGCCTCGGCCACTCCCACCCCTCCCCGAGGGGAAGACCCCAAGACAGCGGAGACCCGACGGAAAGCCGTTCGAGCGATCATTGAAAAGGCCAGGGCCGCCTATCCGGGGCACACCGCCGTGATTTTTTCCGACCTGGATAAGGACACCCGGGTCGAGTTCGAACCCGAGGCCAGGTTTGAATCCGCCTCCCTGGTCAAACTCCCGATCCTGGCGGAACTGTACCGCCAGTTCGAGATGGGCGAGCACACCCCTGAGGAGACCCTGGTCCTGCTGGAAAGTCAGAAAAAGGGCGGTTCTGGCAAACTCAAGGACGCCCCGGAAGGCTCCCAGCACACCCTGGCTGCCCTGGGCGAAGCGATGGTCACGGAAAGTGACAACACCGCGACCCAGATGCTGACCGATCTTCTGAGCAAGGAGAAGGTCCAGACCGGGGCGACGGCCATGGGAATGAAGGGCACGACGGTACAGCGCGATATCTTCGACTTCGAAGCGATCGACGCGGGCAAGGATAACTATATCACCGCTAAAGACGCGGCGCTGTTCCTGGAGCAGTTGGCCCGCCAAGAGCTTCCCGGATCGCCGGCGATGAGCGAGATTCTCGAGCGCCAGAAGCGCAAAGACATGATCGGCAAGGGGTTCCCTGCCGAGGTCCGAGTTGCCCATAAGACCGGCGAACTCGACGGCATTCTGCACGACGCCGGTATCGTCTACGCCCCTCGAGGGAACTTCATCCTGGTCTGTCTCAGCGATCAGGTCTCGGACAAAGAGGCGGCCAAGAAAGTCTGGTCCGCGATGGCCTCGGACCTGCTAAAACTTTACTCTCAACCGGCGACGCCAGCAACTCCAACCCCTTCCCCCTCTTCCGCCTCCTGAGGCGTCCTCTCCCCTATCCTCTACTCCCCTCGGATGGGCCCTGCCCAAAGTCCTGGAGGGGGTGCCGAGGGATATCCCGTGATAGCCTGCAGGGGTGGAGAGGAGGGCCCTACGGTGGTTCTTTGGCAGAAAAAACGCAAATCCAGGGGGCTTCTCGCTATCCTGACCAAGAGTAGGACCATGTTGCCTACGAGGAAGCCCGCGTGACTCCGATGGCCGCCCAGCGGCTTCGCAGCGTTCTGATCGTCGACGATTCCCGCGCCGACCGCCTGGCAGTTCGTCGCAGCCTCGGACGCCACTCGGATCGCGAGCTGACGTTCTGGGAAGCCCACAGCGGAAGCGACGCCCTGCGGTTGGTGGAGGAAGTCGCCGTCGATCTGATGGTCGTCGACATGCACATGACGGATACCACGGCCCTGCAACTGCTCGAACAACTTAAGGACGACACCGGGCTGTTGCCGTTTGCCTGTGTCGTCGTCACCGGTTCGACGACGGAAGATCTGGGAGAGAGCTGCCTGCAGGCCGGAGCGCACGACTACATCGACAAAGCCCGCCTGGGCGAGCCCACCTTCTGGAGAGCCGTCAGCTATGCGCTTTCACGTTTTTCCATCGCGCGAGAGCTTCATCAGCGGTCGACCGAACTACGCCGGCTCAACCAGGAGCTAGAACGCAAGCACGCCCTGCAGTCGATGTTCCTGGCCAACGCCACCCACGAACTCCGTACCCCCGTTTCCGCGATCGCGGGCCTGGTCGAACTGGTAGAGCGTGAGCCGCTGAGCCCCATCGTGGACGACTACGTTCGCACGATCAAAAGCTGCTGCCAGGCGCTGCACGCCTCGATTAGCGATGTGCTGGACTTGAACCGAATCGAAGCCGGAGAGCTCATTTTCGAGACGACGTCGATCGATCTGACGAAGGTTGTTGAAGAGACGGTAGCCGTCTTGAGCCGTGCGGCCGGCCTTAAAGGGCTGCAGGTCGAGCTGCGAACCGACGGCCTACCGCGACGCGTCCAGGGCGACGGCCGCCGTATCCATCAGCTTCTCCTGAACCTGGGGGGCAACGCCATCAAATTCACCTCGGAAGGCGGGTTAGAGATTCGGGTCCAGCGAGGCGCCGACGGTCTCTATCGATTCGAGGTTCAAGACAGCGGAATCGGCATCCCGAAAGACGAGCAAGAGAAGGTTTTCGAGCGCTACTTCCAGGCCACCAACTCCCGATTGGGAGAGCGCGGCACCGGCCTGGGCCTTTCTATCGCGCGCGAGATTGTGCAGACCATGGGCGGGCAGATGGGCTGCTACAGCGAGGCCGACCAGGGCAGCACCTTCTGGTTCACCTTGCCGTTACCGGAATGCGGCGAGCCGCTCGAGGCGGAGGTCGCCGAAGGAGGCGACATTGTGGTGCCGGTGCAGCGTCGGGTTCTGGTGGCCGAAGACAATCCGATCCTGGCTCACATCCTGACCCAACAGCTGCACGGGCTGAACCAGCAGGTCACGGTGGTGACCAACGGGGCCCTGGCCATCGACGAGTTCCATCCCGAACGGTACGACCTGGCCATTTTCGACGCCCGGATGCCGGTCCTGGACGGCATCAGTGCCTGTCGCGAACTGCGTCAGCGATACCCCGACACTGTTCGCCCGATCTTCATCCTGACCGCCGACTCGATGCTCAACGAGCAGCAGCGTCAGGAGTGTGGAGCAACCGCCATCTTCGTCAAACCGATCTCCGCCGCCGAACTGTCGCGTCTGGTGTTGAGCGGCGAAGCGGGGTCGTCGAACTCGCGTGCCTGAAGGGCCAGAAATCCGGCGTTCCGCCGACAGCCTGGCCCGTGTGCTGCAAGGGCGCGAGGTGTTGCAGGTGAACTTCGCCTTCCCTCATCTCCAGGAGTACGAGGCGCGCCTGCAGGGGCAGCCGATCACTCTGGTAGAGAGCCGAGGCAAGGCGATGCTGATCCATTTCGCCGACGGTTTGCGGATCTACAGCCACAACCAGCTTTACGGACGCTGGGTGACTCATAAGGACAGCTCGGCGCCCGTGACCAACCGGCAGATCCGGTTGTCGCTGGTTACCCCCAGGGGCAGCGCCTGGCTGCTGAGCGCAAGCGACATCGAGGTGCTGGAGAGCGAGGCGTCCCACCCCTATCTAAGCAAGTTGGGCCCCGACCCCCTGCGTCCAGAAACCGACGCGACGACCTTACTCGAACACTGGGCTGGACCGTCCTACTCGCGGCGCGGGGTCGCCGCTTTGTTCCTGGACCAGAACTTCCTGGCCGGGGTGGGCAACTATCTGCGCAGCGAGATCCTGTTCGTGGCTGGCGTCGATCCGCACGGACGGCTGCCTCAGGATCGGACGGCGCTGGCCCACACCTCGATAGAGCTGTTCCGACGGTCGCACAAGACCGGCGGGCAGACCAACGACCCCGACCTGGTGGCCCAACTCAAGGCTCGCCGATGGCGGCGTCGCGACTACCGGCACTGGGTGTTCAGCCGTCAGGGACAGGACTGCCACCGCTGCGGGGGCGAGATCGTGAAAACCGTGCTGGCCGGGCGGCGGTTGTACTACTGCCCGACCTGTCAGGCCCCAGGCTAAGACTCGGGGCCTGACAGGTCGGGGTCGCTCCGGGAAGCTCTACGCCGGGGCATACCTACCTATACCCGATGATAGGGGGGGCTTGGGTGATCAGAGGTACGCGAAACTCTACAGGGGTTCTACACTAACAGTATGCCGATGTCGCGTGCTCTATATCCGGTCCAAACGGCCCTGTACCGATTCGTTGCGGAAGGTTCGCCGCAGTCGGCGGCGGCGATGTCGTTCTACGCGGTCATCTCGATCCCGCCGCTGCTGGTGGTGATCACCGCCATTCTGAGCATGGCGTTCAGCGGCCCCGAAGCGGCTGCCGAGTTGATGAAGCAGGTGACGACCCTGTTTGGAGAGAGCACGGCCGCCTCGATTGCCGAAATTCTAGCGCGTCGCTCCCAGGCCCCGAATGAAACCGCTGCTCTCACAGGGTCGTTTGTCCTTTTGCTAGGCGCCAGCGGCTTCTTCAGCCAGATGCAGGCCTCCCTGAATCAGGTCTGGGGGGTCGAGGCCAAGCCCAGCGTGGCCTGGAGGATGCTCCTGGTCAAGCGTATGATCAGTATGACGGCGGTGCTCGGGACGGGGTTCTTGCTGCTAGTTTCCCTGGTCCTGACGGCTCTGCTGGCCGCCGCCAGCGACTGGCTGAGGGCTCGCCTGGGGTGGAGTCCGGCTACCGCCGGTGTCACCGAGGCGGCGGTGGCGATGATCACCTTGACCTTGCTGTTCGCCTTTATCTTTCGCGTGCTGCCCGACGTGCGTGTCCCCTGGAAATCCGTTTGGCGCGGGGCTATCATCACTTCTCTGCTGTTCTTCGTGGGCAAGTACGCTCTGGGCTGGTACCTGGGTCACACCAACTTCGAGGCCGACTACGGCAGCGCGGGGGCCCTGGTACTTATCCTGTTCTGGGTGTATTACACCAGTCTGATCATGCTCTTCGGAGCCCAGTTGACCCATGCCCAGACCGTGGCCAGCGGCGAGCCGATCGTGCCGGAACCGTACGCCGAGCGGGTTCGGGTGGTGCGAGAGACCGACGTGCTGGCGGCGGCTCGCCGTCCAGCCTCGGCGCTGGCCCTTTTGGGGCCGAATCCCACGCGCCGTCGGAGAGGATTACGCTCTTAGCCGTGAAATCATAGCATGTTCAACCACCCTGTGGGCCTTCTGTCGCCGCCGGGAATCCCTGGAGGAGATAGCTATGTCCAGCACTATCAACAGTTCATCCTCGACCGTCCCGTCCACTTCGATCCGCCCGCAGGCTCGCCCCGAGACCGCCGGCGCCGCTGAAGTCGCCGCCGCGCCGCCTTCCGACGCCGTCGCCATCAGCGCGGACGCCGGCGGAGCCGCAGCGCCCAACCCGTATGAAGGGTTCTCTGAGCATTCGGTCTCGATGAAACCGGACTCCTGGACGAAGGACCGCACTCCGGGCGAAGGTCAGGTCGCGCGCAACGATCATCTCGAAGGGATGCTGCGCAATCAGGGCTACTCCGTCGAAGACATCTACAAGAAGGACGAAAACGGACAAAATCTGCTGCAGCGGGTGGCTGACGCCAACGGACTGAAAGATCCGAACCTGATCACGCCCGAGCAGTCGCTGACCCTGCCGACCAAGAATGCGCCTCCCGCCGATGCGGAGACCAAGGCCGACGAGGTCAAAGGGGAAACCGTCACCACCGAGGCTTACAACGAAGGGGAAGGCGCCAAAGCCAACGCCTCTACCGAGGTCGGTCGCGCTGAAGACTCCACCCTGACCACCAGCGCCGAAACCCAAGGTGACGGCTCCGAGGCTAACGCCTCAACGAAGGTCGGTGAGTCAGAGAACTCTACCATCACCACCGAAGCGAAAGCCGAAGGGAAAGAAGCCACCGCCAACGCCTCGACCGAGGTTGGCAAGGCCAAGGATTCCGAGATTACCACCGTGGCCGCCGCCGAAGGCGAAGGCTCGCAAGCCAACGCCGGGACCGCCGTCGGCGAGGCGGAGAAATCCAAGATCACCACCGCGGCCGTGGCCACCGGCGATGGCGCGGAAGCCAACGCGGGCACCACCGTCGGTGAAGCGAAAGAGTCAGAGGTCACCACCTCGGCCGCCGCCATCGGCGACGGAGCGCAAGCCAACGCCGGCACCGCCGTTGGCACGGCCGAAGACTCTCCCGTCAAGACTGAGGCCGCCAGCGAAGGCGAAGGGTCGACGGCAGAGGCCGCCACCAGCGTAGCGGAAGCCAAAGATTCGACCGTAGAGACGACTGCGGTGGCTGAAGGAAAAGATTCCCAGGCCGTAGCGATCGGTGAAGTCGCCAAAGCCGAAGATTCCACCGTGGCTTCTACGGCCGTCAGTGAAGGCGAAGGCTCCAACGCCGGCGCCGGCGCCTTCGTGACCGGAGCTGAAGGCAGCACTCTCGAGGCCTCGGCCTCATCCGACGGGGGCTCGGCCGAAGCGTACGTCGACAACAGCGGCTACGATCAGAACGGTCGCGCCGAGGTCAGCGCTGCGGGCGCCGACGGCGCCCACGCCGAAGCCACCGGGGTCGAGCACGCCTCGGTCGCCGCGAATGGCGGCGCCGGGAACGCCGACGTCGTGGTCGACGCGAAGACCAGCGAGACGGCCGTGACGGGTGAAGGCGACGGAACGGTCGTGAACCAGGGGCGCGATAGCAAAGGCTCGTTCGACATCGACGTGGCCGGCGACGCCAGGATTCTCGACGAGGGCAACGACCCCACCATGTCGGGTACAAGCACCGGCAACTCCATCGAAGCTTCTGCTCGGGGTGAAGACCTGGAGGTTCGCACTTCGGACTCGAAGTCGGTCGACATCGCTTTCGAAGGTCGCGAAGGCGACAACTTCGTACGGGGCAATCTGCCGCAGGGCGGCGAGTCGTCGCGGGTCGACCTGGGTCTGGGCGACGGGAACGACCGGGTCGAGATGCAGCGCGGCGCCAATGACGACACCATGATCATCAGCAAGACCGATGGCGAACTGGACCTGAACCTGCACACCGGGGTGGGAATGGACGACAACGGCTCGCAGACCACTCTGGTTGACGGCGGCAACGCTAAGATCAGCGGAAGTATCGGCGGCAGCGAGGGCGACGACACGGTAATGATCCAGGGCGGCGATTTTGGCGACCTGAAGGTCAGCGGCGGCACCGGTGGCAACGACCAGCTGGTAATCGACCTGCCTGAAGGGGCGGCGATCCCTGCGATAGTCACCAAAGAAGCTGACTCGGGGTGGTTTGGCTGGGGCGCCACCGAGGCCGAGGGGATACTGCCCGAAGGCTACAAGGAAGGCGACCAGGCGATCAGCGCCAACGGCTTCGAGAACATCGTCATCCGACAGGGCGGCAAGGTGGTAGGCCAGTACGGAGAGGGCGAACTGCCGCCGGAGTTCCAGCAGGCCGTGGAGCAAGCCCGCTCGTAGAGCGGTAAGTGCTCCCAAGACAACGACAATTTCAAGACCCCCAGAGCGGCAAGCTCTGGGGGACTTTTTTTGATGGCTCGACCGTTCAGGTCGTCTCTGGCGCTCCCGGTAAGGAGAGGACGGTCGAGAAGCCCCAATCGGACCCGTTCAGCGCCTTTCGCTTTCTAGACAAAGAAGAAGGCGCTCGACTGCGCAAGGGGTTCATGCTGCGCAATCCCGAGGCGGGCCCAGGCGAGCCTCGCTTGCTGCGCCATCTGGGTCGCGGCTACACCGGCGCCCTGGTGGTAGCCGAACGTCAGGGCAAGCTGATCAGCAATCTGTTCGACGAGGCGACCGGCAGCGACGGACTCTGGGTCGTGAACAGTCAGGGAGAGGGCGAAGCGGTGCTCTCCCCCGGCGGCCTGGTCTGGGAGATGGGCCGAGGCAAGGCCAGCGTGCTGTTGCTGATCGACCATCAGGTAAAGGCGTGGAATCTTTCCACAAGCGATCTCAGCGAACTGACTCCTCGTCCCCGACACCCGGTCAGCTTCCTCTCCTGCTCTGGCTCGCTGGCCGCCTGGTACGACGAGCCCGAAGTGGTGGTGCGCGACCTGGCTGCGGGGCGCGACTTGCTGCGGGTCAAGGTCGAGCCCGAACTGGTCTCCGGCCATTCGCTGCAGCTTTCCGGCGCGCTGTCGCCCAGCGGCGACCGTCTGGCTTTTTCCGCCGGCCAGGGCGTGGTGGAACTCTACGACGTGCGAAGCGGACACTGGCTGCGCACCATCTGCGCCGACTTTGCCATGACCGAGCGGATGGCGTTTAGCTCGGACGACCAGCGACTGCTGGCTAAGGAGAAGTACGGTCGCTGGCGCCTGCTGGACTTCGACCTGGAGGCGGGCGTCTTGAGAGACACCTTCGCCGGTCTTGGCGACCTGGGCAACGGCGATTTTGCCTTGGACGCTCACGGCGAACGGGTGGCGGTGGTGTCCGGTTCACGCCTACGGATGGTCGGGCTGGACGGCTCGCCCTTGCTCGAGTTTCGGCTGGACCAGACGGTAAAGCGGGCCGCTCTGGCCTGGACCGGCGACGGCCATCTGGCGGTGCGCACCGACCTGGGGTTGCTGGGCGTTTACGCCGTGCCGATGCTTGCCTCGCCCGCCGACCGGGGCTCGTGGACAGGGCCTGACACGCCGATCGCATAATGGCTTTCCATACCGGAGCATAAAGGGCGCTCTCTTACCCTCTGCGTAAGAAACGTTATGAGCCATGCCAAAAAGCGACTCTCTTCCCTGGACTGTCGGCTGCCTCCGGGGCAACCGGTCGTGCTGCGTCACGCCGCAAACACCGCTTACCTCGAGGGCGAGGACCGCGAGCTGTCGGTCGGAGGTCATTCGAAATGGTGGTGGAGGCTGGGAGCTTTGTGGCGAGGCTTTTTCCTGCTCTTCGCCGCTGTTTGGCTGACCTTTCTGGTCTACAACGGAACCTGGAACTCTCCGCTGGCAGCGGAGACGCCCGCCACCTCTCTCGAAGTCGTGGACGGGGGCGGGAACCGGATGCTCGCCTATTCGTATCAGGTCGAAGGCGAGACTTACCAGCGCACGGAGTCGCCCGGATCGACCTGGAAGAGTTCCTGGGAATCCGGCGATCCCGACGAGACGATCCGCTACCTGACCTTCTGGCCCTCTCGGGCGCACCTGGACTTTCGCGTCGAACGCTGGTCCTGGGGCGGCGCCATCTCGATCACTCTGTTTGTCTTCGCCCTGGCCTACGCCGGCCATCTGACGATGAAGACCCAGCGACATCTGGAGCGGATCGCCGAAGGCTGCACCCATATCGTCCCCGGCAGCGTGGTCCAGGTCATCCCATCGCAGAACTTCCGCTACGTTATCTACAGCGCGACCTCTCCTACCACCGGACAGGAGATCCGGGAGAAGGTGATGGTGGGAGAGGGAGAGGCGGTCAAAACCTCCCTTGTCGTGGGAGCCCCGGTCGCGGTGCTGTACCGAGACGACGAGTCGCACACCTTACTTTGAGGACTAAGGATTGTCAGGGGGCTCGCAAGGTAGGCCCCGCGAGCGGTCCGAAAGCCGGACGGTATGATCACGACGTTGGTGGAGCGATGCTCCGAGGGTTTGGTCGAACGACGCTCGGTGGTGGAGGCGATCGTGCTGGCCGCCGTGGCGGGAGAGCACGTGCTGCTGATCGGACCGCCCGGCACGGCCAAAAGCGAGGCGGCTCGACGGGTCGCGAGAGGCCTGGGCGGACGCTACTTCGAGTATCTGCTGGGCAAGTTCTCCGAGCCTTCGGAGCTTTTTGGCCCTACCGATCTTCGCAAACTCAAGGACGGTCTGCTAGAGACGGCCACCGAGGGAATGCTGCCAGAGGCCGAGGTCGCTTTCCTCGACGAAGTGTTCGCCGGCTCGACGGCTATCCTGAACAGCCTGCTGACCTTGCTCAACGAGCGCACCTACCGGCGCGGGAACACGCGCCTGGTCTGCCCTCTGCGGGTCTGCATTGGGGCCAGCAACAGCCTGCCCGAAGACGAGAGTCTGGCCGCCTTCGCGGACCGCTTCCTGGTGCGCTGCTTTGTCGAGCCGGTGGCCGACAGCCTGCTGGAGGATCTGCTGGCGGGCGGTCGGGCCAGGGTCGCCGTAGACGGGAGCGACACCGGTTCACTAAGCGACCTTGATGCCTACGCTCGACGAGCTCGGGAGATCGATCTGAGCGAAGTTCAGCCGCTGCTGGCTCAGGCGCTTCGTCGCCTTCGCAAAGAGGGGATAGGGCTTTCCGATCGTCGCTCGGTCAGGGCCCAGAACCTGATCGCGGCGGCCGCAGCGATCAGCGGGCGAGATAAGGCGACCTCGGCCGACCTGTGGCCACTGCTGCTGGCGGTGCCCACGGCGGCCGAGCAGCGCCTGGCCCGACGTTGTTTGGAGAGCCTGCTGGCCGAAAGCGACAGCGCCGCCCTGCACCACCTGGCCGAAGAGGTTTCGAGGGCGCCCGCCGTGCGAGCGCGCGGCCTGGCCGAGGCTGCTCAGAAGGCGCTGACTTCTCCGGTCGATCCGCTACGCGTCGAAGGCGTGCTGCGCGACATCGACGCCAATTTTGCCACCGAAGCGCTGCCCGAAGAGTTGGTTCGGCTGCGAGGGCAGCTGAAATCCGCCCTCTCATGAAGCTAGAATGGCTACCGCGCGAGCAGCCTCTGCCGGTCGAGGGATGCTGGGTCGAGGGGGCCGCAGCGGAGAGCCTGGGGAAACGGCTGCGGGACGGTCCCGCCGCGGGACTTCGGGTGGCCCTGGGCGAGGGGCGCCTGGTGGTGCTGGGGGCCGAGCCGCCCTGGATCGAAGGCGCGATCTTTCTGGGCCGGGACCAGGGGCTGTACCTTCCTACTCTGTGGCAGCCCAACGTCCCGATCGCCTGGATTCTCGCTCGGCTGCGTCAACTGGGCGAGCCGCCCTGGGCGCTGGTCCCGCCGGGGCGGGCGATGGGGCTAAGCCAGGCGACGGTGCTGACGTGAGCTCTTCCGTCGAGTCGCCGGCCTGGTGGGAGAGCTGGGACTTTCTGGCGCCGGACACTCGCCAGGACTTTGGGCGGCTGGTCGACCTGTTGGAACGGGGGCTAAGCAGCAGTGGGGCCGCCACGCTTCCGGACGAGCCCGCGGGTTGGTCGGGATTAGCTCGACGCGGCCCCTGGGACCGCCTGGTCCCGTCCGAGTGGGCGCTGCTCGAAGTCGCCCCGGAAGAGTTCGCGCGTCGGGCCGACGAGGGCGAACTGGGCTTCTGGCAGATGGCGCGGGACGGCCGGGCGGCCAGCCGCTCGGTCTGGCTCTGGCTAGACGCAGGACCGGACCAGTTGGGCGCCTGCCGGGTAGTGCAGATCGCCCTGATGCTCTGGCTGCAGCGGGTCTGCCGGCGGACCGGCGGGAGCTTTCACTGGGGCGTGGTTCAAGCGCCGGAGGCCGGGTACGAGGGGTTCGGAGCCGAAGAGCTGACGAAGTTTCTCTCCCTGCGCTCGACCGACCCGCCGCGTCGCCCTCCGGAGCGGATGGATGGGATGGTCACCTGGTGCGTCGGCTCAGAGGGCTGGATGAGCCAGGTCCCCTCGAGCTTTCAGCGGGTGACGCTAAGTCAGAACGGGCCGGAGAGCGTCGAGTTGCAGGCGATGGAGCGGCGGTTAGAGCTGCCGCTGCCAACAGGAGAGAGGGCGGTGCGACTACTGCGCGACCCTATGGTCTGGAAGGTGGTGAAACGAACCAACGCTCCGGTCCAACGCGCCAACCTGCCGCCGCTCGGAGAGGCGCTCGAAGACTATACCTTCTCTCTCTGTGGCAAGAAGCTGCTGCTGGCCTATCGCGACCGGATCGTGGTCGCTCCGATCCCGTCTTCGGTCCGTGAAGAGCCGGGAAAAACTCGCAGCTATCCGCTGCGTTTCTCGGGTCCCGTGCTGGGCATGAGCATGGAGGGCAGGGCCATCCGCGTGGTCCAGCAGGTCGGGGGCGAGTGGGTGTTCTACCGGCTGAATCCCGAACTCAGCGACCTGGACGAGATGGTGCGGGTCGGCGCCGACGATTCCAATGCTTTCGACATCGGAACTTGCTGGACGGTCGACGGCGGCTGGCGCCTCTGGATTGAAGACAAATTCTGGACGGTGAAGTCGGGTCAACTCCGACCCTGTCTAGGGGTACACGGCGGCTCCCCGCTGGGAGCTGGAAGCTACCTGATGCTGGCTTCGGGAATGTTGCTCGACGCCAGGGAGAAGCCGGTCTATGGCCTGGACCCGAAACCCGAGGGCGATGTCGTCATGGCTCGGAGCAAGCTGCATCAGCTTCGTCAGCAAGAGCGCTGAGTCGGCGAGCTAGGCATGGTGATGGCACATCCTATGCCGGGTCAGGGGTGGAAGGTTCTCTGGCAAGACAAGGAAGAGATCTTGCCTGTCAACGGCAGGGTGCTGGGGCTGGTTTGCGAGGACCACTACGGCCCCGCTCTGGTCGTGCAGAACGGCCAGGAGATCCGACTTCAGGGGAGCGGTTGGAGTGAGCAGCTCGACCTGCATCCCGGCATGCGCTTTCGTTTTCATCCCAACGGCTTGATGGCCTACCTCCAGGAGGACGGCGACCTGGTCGTCTACGGCTTCGCCGATCGCTCTGTCCGCTGGAGCCGCTGGAGTCACGAAGGATGAGGTGGCAGGGGCAGGTCGAGGCCTGGGCGCTCTGGTTCCCACCCGAGGCGGCCACCTCCCATCGGCTGGCGGGGGCGTGGCAGCCAGGCTCGCGACTGCTTCAGGCAGGCGGCGGGATGCTGCTCCTCCTCCCCTCCCCCCGACCGGTCCGGGCGGAGCTGTCCCTAGCGCTCCCGGTGGCGGCGCTGGGCGACGGCTGGGCCTCCTATCCGTCGGCGCGTCCCGCGCGGGACGAGCTAGTCTTGTTCTGGCAGGGGCAAAGCTGGAGCGCCCGCCTGGCCGACCTGCCGCCGGTCGAACTGGCCGAGCTATGGGACGGCTCGGGACTGGAATTCGAGGTAGGGAGGCCGCTGCAGGAGCCTCGCAAGAGACCTCTCCCCCCGAAACCGTCTCCCGTCGAGAGTTTGCGAGACATCCTGCCCTCGCTGCCCTCACCCGCTCCCGAGCGAGAGGAATGGTTGCAGCGTCAGGAGTCTCGGCCCGAGTCCCCCTCCAACCCCCTGCATAGGGCTTTCGGAACCCTGCTGGGTCTGCTGGGACGAAGCCATGATCAGCGCTATCTGGACAAGATGCTCCGCCTGTTCGAAAAGGGCGATTGGGAGCAGGCGCTGCGCTACGCCATCCCGCTGAAGGAAGGCACGTTTCCCGGCGAGGTGATCCGGGCCTTTCGAGGGCTGTTCCGCCCCCGCAAAAGCCTGGATTTCTCCCCCCAGGGCGGCAGCCATTACGTGGTGGGCACCTCCATGAGCGGGATGGAGATGCTGCGTGCGGTCTATCGCTCGGCCTGCGACTCGCTGATGAAGGCGGGTCGCTATGAAGAGGCCGCCTATGTGATGGGAGAGCTGCTCGACGATCCCGTGGCGGCGGTCGAGATGCTCGAGCAGCAGCAGATGTACGAGGCGGCGGCGCGGCTGGCTACGACCAAGGGGCTGCCACCCGAGCTGCTGGTGCGACTGTGGTTTCGAGCCGGTAAGGTGGATAAGGCGCTCGAGTTGGCGCGGCGTCACCAGGTGTGGGCCGAGGCGTTCGTGGCGCTAGAGCGCCTGGACCGTCCCGCGGCGGGACGGTTCCGCATCGCCTGGGCGACCGACCTGGCTCGTTTGGGACTCGCCGCCGAGGCGCTGGAAGTAGGGTGGAGCGTGCGTCCGCGGCTGCCAGAGTACCAGAGGTGGGTAGAAGAGACGCTGGCGGCCGGGGGAGCTCCGGCCTGGAAGGCGGCCGCGCTGGTGGTCTCTGACAGCGGCCTTTCGCGGGACGTCCGGCTGGGCGAGGTCTTGGAAGGATGGTTCTCGTCCGACGGTCCGTTGACGACGGAGGGGCGGCGGATCGTGCTGGGCGGATTGCCCTCGACCGCGACCGAAGATCTCCGGATTGCGAGCTGGGCTGAACGCACGGCCCGCGGGGTGATGAAGCAAGCCGGCGGACCGTTCGCTTTGGGCGACGACAAGACGCTGGCGGCGCTGATCAAGCTTTCGGGCGACCCCTGGCTGAAGGTGGACGCTCCGACGACTTTGCCCCGCCTGAACCTGCGCCTGGAAGGTTGGAGCGAAACGGTCCGATCCCGGGGGCAGCTACCGTTGTACGACGCCACGCCTCTGGGCGACGGGCGGACGCTGCTTGCGCTGGGGCACGCGGGGCTGGCGGTGACGTCCCGCCGCGGGACTTTTTCCCAGAGCTTTTCCTTACCGGCGCATCGCCTGGTTCTGCCGACGCGAGGCGACCTGTATCTGATCGTGAGCGGCAACGGGCTGGGAGTTTTCCAACGCGGTCGAGCAGCCGCGTGGTGTTCGGCGCGGATGGCGGGCCACGCCGACACGCACGACGGTTACCACTGGTGGGTCTGGCAGGAGGCGGAACTGTTCCGGGTTGATCTGACCCCGGACGGCGAGGGGCATCGCGGCTGGGCGGCGCTCGAGCAGATGGCGTTCCGTACCGCGATACGCGAGGTCAAAGTTGGGGCGCGGGACGTCGCGGTTCTGACCGAGGACGAGCTTTCTCTTTACCGTCTGCCCGGCATGACCGTGCTGTCGCATCGACCCTATCATGATACCAATCCGTTCTTGCTGAGCTCGACCGGCTGCCGCTTCCTCTCCCGGAAGTTTGGCCAGGTCCGTTACGAAGGGGTCGATCTGGGGCTGCAGGGCGAGGTGATCGGCGCGCACGACTTCGAGACCCACGCGGTGGTCTACGCCCGGGACGAGGAGGGTGTGAACCTGTGCGCCTTCCCCTATTCGAGCCTGCGGCACAAGTTCAACCTGCGGCTGCCCGGCGCCGCCTTCGCCAGGGCCAGGATCCACGGCTACCAACTGACTGTTTGCGACAGCCAGGGGCGCCTGCTGAGCGCGGACCTGCGCGCCCAGCAGTGGCTCTCGCAGCACTTTTTATAGGTCGCGACCAGGCGGCTTAGGCGGCGGTGGACTTGGCGGATTCGGCTTCGGCGGATTCGGCCGCCTTGGCGGATTCGGGGAGTCCGAAGACCCGGTCGAAGGCCCAGTTGAAGACGAAGGTGTAGACGAAGAAAAACGCCATCAGCCCGGCCTGCATCACGAAAGCGTTGGCCAGAGAGATGTCGAGGGCGAAGCTGAACACGGGCAGCATGAAGGCGACCATTCCCGCTTCGAACCCGACCGCGTGCATCAACCGCCGCGCCACCGTTCGCTCACGGGACGCCTGGCGCGACTCCCACCGCTCGAACAGGCTATTGAACACGACGTTCCAGACGATGGCGATCACCGAGGCGGTGACTGCCACCCAGGACGCGGTAGCCACTCCTTTACCGGAGATCATCGCCAGCCCCAGGCTGCTGCAGACAATGGCGAGCCCTTCGTAGAGGGCTACATAAACAAACTTTCTCTTCCAACCGGACATGCTGGTCGCTCCGATCTCCCCCTCGACAAGGCCTACCCTAGGGGGCCACACCTGAAAGGAAAAGTTGGATTCTATCAGATCTTCTGATAGTTTGGACGAATGGCGTTTACCAGCGATAACGTGCGGGTGTTTCTAGAGGTGCTCGACGCGGGCTCGTTTTCGGCCGCGGCGCGTCGCCTCAACCGAGTCCCCTCGGCCGTGAGCACGACTATCTCTCAGCTCGAGGCCGAACTCGACCTCAAGCTGTTCGACCGCTCGTTTCGTGAGCCGCGGCCCAGCGAAGCCGCCCGAGCGCTGGAGCCGCTAGCTCGACAGTCGGCCCTGGGATTGCGCCTGCTGCAGGCGCACGCGCTGTCCCTCCATCAGGGCCTGGAACCCAGGCTGACCCTGGCAATCGCTCCGGAGCTGTTGACCTCGGCCTGGACGGATCCGCTGGCCACTCTGGCCCAGGAGTTTCCCTCGCTGGAAGCCGAGGTGCTGTCGGTGCCGCAGGCGGACGCTCTGCGTATGCTGCACACCGGGGAGGCGCATCTGGCGCTGGTGTTCGAGCGGCCGGGGATGGACGAGCGTGAGGCGTTCCAGGAGGTGGGCAGCGAGAGTCTGATCGCTGTGATCTCCCCCTCCCACCCGGTTCTGGGGAAGGGCAGTCGGTTGACCCAGTTTGACCTGATCACGACTCGCCAGATCGCCTTGTCGGGACGAGAGAAAGAGCGCACCGACCCGCGCATGCTGGTCTCGCGGGATATCTGGCGCACGGATAGCTATCTGCCCACCCTGCGCCTGGTGCAGGCGGGGCTGGGCTGGGCGTTTTTGCCGCGCAATCTGGTGCGTGGTCTGTTGGAGGCGGGAACCCTGACGGAGATCACGCTGGAGAATATGGGGAACGTGCTTCGTCTGTTCGTCGACGTGGTGTGGCGGAAGGACCGACCGCTCGGGCTGGGCGCTCAGCGCTTTGTAGCGCTGATGCGGGAGCAGGCCAGGGCGGCGGCTGCGGAGCCGGGCTTGGGCTGAGGCGCTAGCTCGCTTGCAGGTAGCCTAGAACTTCGACTCCGATGCCCAGACGGGAGAGGAAGCTTCGGGTTCGTTCCAGCGAGGAGCGGTCCTGGACTTCGGTCAGCATCTGGCCGTACTGAGCGCCCTTTTCGCTGTATTCGAACCAGACTTTAACGATGCGGCACTTCACGCCGTGACGCTGGTACAGTTCGGTCAGGAACGGGAAACCGGCGGTAGTTCCATCCAGGGTCAGTCGAAGCAGCGGGGCCCCGGCGGAGGTCTCGTCCTCGACCAGGCGCTCGATCAACTCTTCCGGGACCTCGACGTGGAGGTGGTCCTTCCCGGTCGGCAGTCGGCGCGGGGTCCGAGGCGAGACCAGGGGGTAAGGTCGAGGGGTGGCGGGGCCGGTGGAGGTCAGGGTAGGCAGATGGCGACGGCGGCTGTTTCGCAGGCGAGATGAGGAAGGCATGGATGAGGACCTTTCGTTTGGTCTCCTCGGTCCGCTCGGGATGGCTGCTTCATAGCATGAAAAAAGCCCTCTCCGTGGAACCGGGAGGGCTTTTTTTTTGGGCTTTCTGACCGAAAGCGTTAGCGTGCCGTCCCGAGGTTCTCGGTACAACAACACCACATCGCGGCAGCGGTCAGAGCGTTCATAGGTTAAAACTATAGTCGGGGCTTTTCGCTTTTGTCAAGACTCGGGTGAGCCGAGCGTGCTACGACTCGGGCGAGTCGAACAGCCGCATCAGTCGACGCTGCACCTGCGCCTCGCGGCGGCGCTGGACGAACATGTCCCAGGTAATTTCGGACAGCGAGGTCAGGACTCGGGGGGTGGTCGCGCGGGCCGGGACGGCGGCGGTCTGAGGGCGGACGGCGGGTTGAATCTGCATCGGTTGTTGGCCTCCTTGAGAACTTTTCTAAGCTCAATGTACGTCCGCTACCTGAGACCGACCCGGAGCCTTTCTGAGAGTTTGCTGAGGACGTTAGAGAACGGCTTTGCGGGGAAAGGCGCGGGTCGCGGTGGGCGCGAACGGAGAGGGTAATATTAAACCCTTCGTTTGTGCGCGGGGTCTTTAGGAGAGCCGATGTCGACCACTTCGATTACGTCCAATAGCACCAGCAAGAAGCGAAACAGCAACAAGACCGAGCAGCAGCAGAACACCCAGAAAACTCAGCAGGCCGACCAGTCGAAGCAGGCAGTTCAGGCGAATGCGAACAGCGGCAGCACGACGGCGACCGCCACGGCGGACAACACGGCGTTCAGCGCTGAAGCGAAGGACCGCGATCAGCCGTCGTCTTCGGTCGATGCGATCAGCCGCGGACTGATGGCCGAGTCGACGCCCGAGGCAAGCGCGACGGCCGACAAGGCCGAGCCAGCCTCCAAGCCGGCCTCTCAGCTCGGAGATCAGCTGGGAACCGGCATCATGAAGAAGGGCATGAACTCGGATTCGGTAGGCGCGCTGCAGACAGCGCTCAACGACCGTCTGGGGATCAAGTTGGATACCGACGGCGACTTTGGTCCGAAGACGGTCGACGCGGTCAAGAAGTTCCAGCGCTCGCAGGGGCTGAAAGCCGACGGAATCGTAGGCAAGGATACCCGCGAGGCGCTGCTGGCCGGATCGGCTCCCGCCGCCAAGCCGGAAGCGAAGCCCGAGGCCAAAGCGGAAGAGCCGGCCGCTCAACCCGAAGCCAAAGCCGCGCGGCCCGGCGACGAAGCCGGAACGGCTGATCAGCCCAAGGATGGCGAAGCGCCCAAAGAGGGCGAACAGGCGCAGGAAGGCGAGCAGCCCAAACCGCGCACCTCAGCCGAGTACGGCGCGCTCAAAGAGACGCTGGGCGACAAGACGCTCGAACCCGGTTCGAAGAACCGCGACGCGGTGTCCGCGCTGCAGACCGAGCTGAACTCGAAACTGGGCTTGGACCTCGACGTCGACGGCAAGTTCGGCAAGGCGACGGGGGACGCTATCCGCAAGTTCCAGGAAGAGAACGGACTGGAAGTCGACGGCAAACTTAACGACAAGACGCGCGAGGCGCTGCTGGGGCCCAAGCCGCCCGCTACCCGTGAAGAGCTTCAGGATCGCGAGGCCGAGCGCCAGCAGAAGGCCACCGAAAGCGCACCCGACATGATCTTCGGCGACCGCATCTCGGCTGACGAGCGAGCTAAGGTGGCCGAGATCGCCAAGGAGCTGAACACCCAGCCGGACGAGCTGATGGCGGTGTTCGGCGTCGAGACGGGCGGCTCGTTCGACCCGGCCCAGCGCGCCCACGGGAACCCGAACGGCGCCATCGGTCTGATCCAGTTCACCCAGACCGCAGTCGACGCTATGAACGAGCGTCGCGAGGCGGCTGGCGAAGACCCGATCAGCAAGAAGCAGCTCGGCGAGATGGACTTCAACGAGCAGCTTGACCACGTGCGTGACTATCTGCGCGATACCTTGGCCGAGCGTGGGGTGGAAGGCCCGGTGGGCCGTGAAGAGCTATACACGGCGGTCTTTGCCCCGTCGGCCATCAACCGCTCGGACAACGCCAAGATCTACAGCCGGGGCAGCGACGCCTACCGTGCCAACCGCAGCCTGGACACCGACCGCAACGGTCACATCACTCGCGAAGAGATCGTGTCGCGCGTGAACGAGTGGTACGACCAGGGGATCGCAGCCCGGGACAGTGGGAACGGCGAACAGCAGGCTTAGGAGTCCCGACGGTCCCCAGCGGGAC
>JAEXNA010000222.1 GCA_023447635.1 Vulcanimicrobiota bacterium
CCCGTAGCCAAGCCGGCACCGCCTCCCCCCCAGGCCCCTGCTCCGGTAGCCAGGCCAGCGCCTCCGCCGGTCGCCGCCTATGACGATGAGGACGACGAACCGGACCAGACCGTGGCGGTCAGTCGGACTCAGATCGGTCGGCGTGAGCCTGCGGGCGAGGCCGGCTGGGACTATGGGGAAGGCCCCAGCCGATACCAGCACAACAAGCAGAAGCTGACCCTGGTCAGCAGCGGCCTGAAGGTGATCGCCAAGTCGCATGCGCGAACCGCTGGGAACCAGATCAAGCAGTCGGCCCGTTCGGGCGCAGATATCTTTACCGAAGCGGCCAAGATAGCTGTCGCTTTGCTCTTGTTCATGGCCATTCCGGCCGCTGGTCTATGGTGGTGGTGGCAGCACAACAAGGCGCCTGCCGCACCCGTTAACGTTCCCAGCACCTTCACCTTCGACCAGGGGCCTCTGGCCGCTCGCAGCGCGCTGCTGCAGTACCTGGACGCCCTGGCTAAAGGGAGGACCGAGGAAGCCTACAGTCGGCTGAGCGGTGATTGGCAGCAGCAGCTTACCGCCAGCGCCTTCCGCGAGTCGATGTCGGGCATCGAGAACATCCGCTGGGCCGTCGAAGACCAAAAGTTGGCCGGCGACGGTTCGGCCGAGGTGACCCTGGTGATCGCCTTCAACGAAGACGGCCGGGCCCGCAAGTTTCAAGGTCGATTCCGTATGACCCCGGAAGGCCAGGCCTGGAAAGTCGACAGAGCCGAACTGTCGCCGGCGCCGTCGAGTTGAAGAGCCCGCTGGTCTATCTGGGGTCCTGGAGCTTCCGCCATCCGCTGAAGCTGCTCTTCCTGTCCCTGCTGTTCGGTTTGCTCAGTGTGGGCGTGGCGAGACAGCGGTTGACCCTGGAAACCGACTGGCTGGTGCTTTTCTCGCCAGAAATTCCGCAGATCAAGACCCTGGAGTTCTGGCGCAAGAACCTTCCGGGCTCGAAAGACATGGCGGTGATCGTTTCCGGGTCGGACCTTGCCACCCGGCAGCGTGCGGTCGACCAGCTGGGCAAAATGATGCGCAAGCATCCCCAAGAATTAGAGTCGCCGCTCTACTCTCTCTCGGCCGAACGCTTCCTTCGCAGCGGGCTATACTATCTTCCTAAAGACCAGCTTCAGGCGATCGACAACGATGTTCAGCTCCTTCTGTCCGGGGTCCCCTCCAAAGGCGTCGACCTCCCTTTTCAGATGGAAAAACTTACCAACGCGCTGCTCCTGGGCGACGGCGGGGCGCAGTTGGTACTGCGCTTTCTCAAGGCGCTGGAAGAGTCGACCCGGTTCGAGGTCGACCAGCCGGATGCTGACCTCTACTGGCCCAAGATCGAACCCGAGTCCGTCAAGATCCAGGAGATCCTGGGCACCTTCAGCGGCGCCGAGGCCGAGCGGGTCTACCTGAGCCTCGACGGTGGGCAGACCTTGCTGGTTCTGGTCGGTCCTAAACTTCGCGATGGGCGCCCGGAAGAGGCTTTCCGCCCGGCCGTCAGCGCCGTGCGAGAGGTGCTGGCCGAAATTCGCGGGCAGTACCCACAGCTGACTTTCAGCCTGACGGGAGAGCCTGTGCTGGTCGTCGACGAACGCCAGACCATTGCCGAAGACTCGGTGATCAGCACGGGCTTTAGCCTGGTTCTGGTGGTCCTGCTGTTCCACTTCGGCTATCGCGAGATGACCCGGCCGATGCTGGCGCTGGTGACGCTGCTGTTTGGCCTCGTTTGGACCCTGGGCTGCGTGGCCCTGGCGGTGGGACACCTGAACTTTATCTCCGTCACCTACATTCCCATCCTGGTGGGAATCGGTATCGACTTTGGCATTCATATCTCGTTTCGCTTCTATGAGTGCCGGGCCGAAGTCGATGGGGTCACCGCCGTCGAGCAGACGATGGCGACAGCGGGCAAATACACCCTGATCGCGGCGGTCACCAACTGCGTCCCGTTCCTTATCCTGACCATGGTCGGTTTCCGCGGGGTGGCCGAACTCGGTCTGATCGCAACCATCGGAGTCATGCTCTGCCAGTTTGCCGCCTGTTCGGTGCTGCCCGCCCTGCTGGGCCTGTTAGAGCGCCGTAACTATCGCCTCTCCTCGCGCGGTCGCCAGGACCTGGATAGTCTTCACTGCGGCCTGAAGCCGTGGGGGGGAGCCATGGTCTCGCTGGCGGCCATTATCACGGTGCTCGGCTTCCTGGGGGTCAGTCGGACGCGCTTTGACATCCATCTGCTGAAGATGCAGAACCCCCAACTCGAGTCGGTCCAGACCGAACTGATGCTGGTCTCGAGCGGAAAGAGTTCGGTTTTGACGGCTCTGGTCCCGGCGGCCAACCTGGAGCAGGCTCGGCAGTTCGAAGACAAAATTCGAGCTCTCTCCTCGGTGGCCGAGGTGATCGCTCTGTCGACCTTTCTGCCGCGTGTGGAGGAGGGGGAAGAGAGCCTGGTTCGCGACCTGCTGGAGGCTCGCTCGCGCCTGGTCACCCTGCTGGGAGGGCTGACGGGGATGGCGCCGCTCGACGCCGCTGCGGCGACTCGGATGTTCTCGCTGTTGGAAAAGCTGCGACCGTCTAACGACGTCGGCGCTCAGTTCCAGACCGTCGAACTCGAACTCCAGCGCCGGCTCGAGCAGCGCGGGCCCGGGCCGCTGATCGACGCCATCAACGAAATGGTTCGTCAGACGGAGGTCAAGTCGAAAGAGGTGACCGGCCTGTTGCTGCTGCAAGAGCCGGACCCGCTGCGGACGGAGCAGCTTCCGGGCGAACTACTCACCCGTCTGCGCGGTCAGGACGGCACCTTTGTCTTGCGCGTCTTCCCCCGAGACGACATCTGGCAGGCGGCGAATTTGCATAGCTTCCTCAAGGACCTGCGCACCGTGACCCCAGAGGTGACGGGCGAGCCCGTCCTCATTGAACTTTTCGAGGGGCTGGTGCTGAAGACCCATAAACTGGGGATCCTCTATTCGCTGTTGGCCATGGCCGTGATACTGACCGTGGTCCTGCGGGATGTGCGGTTAGTCGCGCTGGCTGGCCTACCCACCGCCATCTCGCTGGTCCAGGTGCTCGGCTTTATGGGGCTCTGCCGCATGTCGTTCAACCCGGCGAATTTCGTGGCCGTACCGATGCTGCTGGGGATCGGTTCGGTCTTCGGGCTTCAGAGCGTCTTGCGAATGAAAGAGCTACGCAGTTCCCGCGTTCTTTGCTGCAGCACGGGGCTTGCCATCCTGCTTTCCGCCGCGACGTCCGCGGCAGGCTTCGCCTCTCTGGGGCTGGCCGCCCATCGCGGGATCGCTTCGCTGGGCGGACTGGTGACTATGGGGCTGGTGGTCAACGCCGTCCTCTCACTGTTCGTCCTTCCCGTGGTCGTCGAATGGTATCCCGATCTGCTCGGTAAAGAGAAAGCCCCTCCTAGGGGCGCTGCCGGAAACCCCGTTGACATATAGCGACGTATATTTTGGGCAGGCGGAACGGGGCGTATGGGTAATATCGGGAATACCTCGGTCCCGCTTGCAAGCGGAGCGTTACCGCCCCGGTCGGGATTTTCGACAAATCGACCCGTTTCGCATGCACAATAATAGACGAGCTAGATGTCGGCGTGCTTTCCGGTTGCTCCCCTAGGTCGCGATAGGACTGAACGACCCCCCGGACGAACGGAGGGCGAGCATGGTAGGATACAGCTTTTTGGTGACCGATGGCCCCGACCAGGGCCGCGTTTTCGTTCTCGGCGTGGGCGTGACCATTCTCGGCAGGCTCGACACCTCGGCCTCTGACGATCCCCCGGGCAGCGTTCGCTGGACCCTGACCGACCCCGCTGTCAGCCGTACCCACGCTCAGATCACCTGGGACGGACAGTCGGCTCCGGTGCTGGTTCACCTTTCCACCACCAACGCTACCTTGCTGAACGGGCGTATCGTGACCGGCCAGTCGCTGGAACACGGCCAGTCGCTGAAAGACCAGCAAAGCCTGCGTATGGGGCAGAGCGGTCTGCAGGTGCAAGAGGTTGAAGTCGACAGCGGATGGTCGGCCTCAGAAGGCGAGCAGAAACTAGCGTTGACCGACGCCGCTTGGGCTCAGGCGGGCTTAAGCTTTGAGACGGGAAGCCGCGGGGCCCGGGTGACCCTGATCGGCGAGACGACTGAGGCCTACCTGCTCCGTCGCCTGGACGGCACCCTCTGGACCACCCCGCTGCGTCCTCAGACACCAGTCCCTCTGGTTAACGGCGACATCTTGCGCCTCGACGAACGTCGCCTGGTGATCGCCGGCAGCGAAGGCTAAGCGCTCGGGCGCTGCGAAGGCGGCGCCATGAAAATCGTCCGGCGCTTTGCGCACACCCTACTGCTGTTGTCCCTTTTCGCCCCCGTAGCTGCCCAGCCGGTAGCCCCCAAGGATTTTGTCGACTTCGCCCCGGTTCGCCTGACTTCGGATCTGAGCGGGCTTTCGGCCGACGAAAAGCAGGCCATCAAAGAGATGATCGCCGCCGCCCAGATCATGGATGGGCTGTTCTGGCGCCAGGCCTACGGCGATCCTAAGCCGTTCCTGGCCGGGATCGGGGATGCCAAAGTCCGTGAGTATGCCCGCATCAACTACGGCCCATGGGACCGTATGCAGGGGAACCGCCCCTTCGTCGACGGCGTTGGTCCTAAGCCGCTGGGCGCCCAGTTCTACCCGACCGATATGACCAAGGAAGAGTTCGAAGCGGCCAAACTGCCCGGAGAGAAAGACCTTTACTCGGTGGTCCGTCGCAACGCCCAGGGCGCCCTCGAGACCGTACCGTACAACGTGGTCTATAAGGCGGAACTGGAAAAGGCGGCGGCCCACGTTCGCAAAGCGGCCGGCCTGGTCAAGGAGCCGCAGCTGAAGACCTATCTGCTGGCTCGCGCCGAGGCGCTGGTCTCGAACGACTACCAGCCCAGCGACCTGGCCTGGATGGACATGAAGACAAACGCTCTGGACCTGGTGATCGGGCCGATCGAAACTTACGAGGACGCGCTATACGGCTACCGGGCCGCCTTCGAGGCCTACGTACTGGTCAAGGATCAGGCCTGGAGCGAGAAACTGGCGCACTACGCCAAGTTCTTACCTGAACTGCAGCGCGACCTGCCGGTGCCAGACGCCTACAAGCAAGAGACCCCCGGCACCGACTCGGACCTGAACGCTTACGACGTGGTGTACTACGCCGGCGACTGCAACGCCGGGGGCAAGACCATCGCTATCAACCTTCCCAACGACGAAGAGGTCCAGCTGAAAAAGGGGTCGCGTCGCCTGCAGCTCAAGAACGCGATGAAGGCGAAGTACGACAAAATCATGCTGCCTATCGCCGAGGTGCTCATCGTGCCCGAGCAGCGTTCCCTGCTGACCTTTGACGCCTTCTTTTCGAACACGATGTTCCACGAAGTGGCCCACGGTCTGGGGATCAAAAAAGTGATCACGCCCGGCAGCGACCTGCTGGTCAAGGACGCGCTCAAAGAGACCGCAGGAACCATGGAAGAAGGCAAAGCCGACATGCTCGGCGTCTTTATGATCGAGGGGCTGACCGAGCGGGGCGAACTTCCCAAGGAGGAACTGGACGAGCAGTACGTGACGTACATGGCGGGCATCTTCCGCTCCATCCGTTTTGGCGCCTCGTCAGCTCACGGCGTGGCGAACCTGGCTCGCTTCAACTTCTTCCAGGAGCGGGGCGCCTTCTCACGCAACGCCGAGGGACAGTACAAGGTTGATTTTGCTCGGATGAAGGCGGCCAACCAAGAATTGACGGCCCTGACTCTGAAGTTCCAGGGCGACGGCGACTACGCCGGCGCCAAGGCTTTCCTGACCAAGTATGGGGTGGTGGGGCCGCAGCTTCAGGCCGACCTGGATCGGCTCAAGGCCATCCCCACCGATATCGTCTTCGAGCAAGGCGTCGAGGTTCTGGGACTGTAAGGGAGGCCTGAGCCGAGTCAGGAGGGGAAACTGACTCGGCCCAGGATGGCCGCTCTCTCGGCGCCGGTGGCGCCGGGAGCAGCGCCACTCAGGCCGCGCGCGGTGCGGTCGCCCAGGAAAGCAAAGGCGGCCGCCTCTCTTCCCTCCTCCGGCACCCCGAAATCGCGAAAAGAGCGCAGCTGAAAGGCAACCCGAGCGCTGGCCGCCCCCAGTCGCTCGCGGATCTCGGCCATCAGCACGCTGTTCGAGGTGCCGCCGCCCGCGAACACCAGTTCCACACCCGTGGCCTTCTGGGTTCGCGCGACGTCCAGCAGGTCGTCGACCAGACTCTGGGCCGACAGCGCCAGCGCTGTTCGTAACAGATCGGGAAGCTCGCCTCGACTCAATAGCCCTCGAGCATAGTCCTCGCCAAAGTCTTCAAGTCCCGTGCTCTTTGGCCCCGAACGCGCGAAATAGGGGTGTTCGAGCAACTCCTTGAGCAGAGCGTCGTTGACGGCCCCCCCTGCGGCGGTGCGGCCGTCCGGGTCGAAATCGCCCATAGCGCAGAGTCGACAGAGCGCGTCGCTGACGCAGTTGGCAGGTCCGGTATCCCAGGCCGAGACGCGATGCTCCACCCCTTCGGCGGGCCCTGGGCTGATCACCGTGATGTTCGCGATTCCGCCCAGGTTCACGGCGACTCTCAAAGTCTCCTCATGCCCCAGAAGGTGAGCATCGAACAGAGGGACCAGCGGTGCCCCCTGCCCCCCGCAAGCCATGTCCGCCGGGCGGAAGTCGGCGATGGTGGTCACGCCGGTGCGGGTAGCGATCAGCGAAGCGTCGCCGATCTGCAGGGTGGTCCGTTTTTCTGGGAGATGGCAGACGGTCTGACCGTGGCTGGCGATCAGGTCGCAGCCCTGTTCCGGGATCACCGCCTGAGCCGCCTCGGCGAACAGGTGGCCCAGTTCGGTTCCCAGGACGGCGGTCTGGCGCAGACTGAGCCGGTCGGAGGCCGCCAGCATCACCCGCTCACGAATCGCCGCCGGGTAAGGGAGCGAGCGAAACTCCAGAACCTGGAGGGGGCTCGGGTCGCCCACGGCTGGGAAGCGGACGGCCGCCGCGTCGATCCCGTCGGCAGAGGTGCCAGAGATCAGTCCGACCACGATTCGAGGTCGATCGATGGGGTACCCGTGGAGCAGCGGTAGGGAAAACATTGAAAAATGTTCCTTCGATTTGCTGGGGGTCCTTCTGAGAAAGAGACCGAAGCTCCCAGGACAAGATGGGGGGCATCAGAAGGGGTTTGCGATGCTGATCGATGGTGGGTTCGAAGGGACCCTCGGGCAGATCTCCACGACCGCGAAAGAGGTCGAGGAGCACGGAGTGTTTGCCGGACTGTGGGTGTCCGACACCAGTAACGACCCGTTTCTCCTTTCCACCCTGGCCCTGACCGGGAGCTCTCGCCTTCAGGTGGGGACCAACGTGGCCGTGGCGTTTGCCCGCTCCCCTTTCGTCGTCGCCCAGACCGCTTGGAATCTGGCCGGCGTCAGCGGCGGACGCTTCATGCTGGGAATGGGCACCCAGGTCAAGCCGCACATCGAAAAACGGTTCTCTCAGGTCTGGCCCGATTCGCCTGCAGGAGCGATGGGCGAATACCTGGACCTGCTGCGCCATCTGTTCGAATCGTTCGCCCAGCGACGACCCCCCAGCTATAAGGGCAAGCATTTCCGCTGCACTCTGGGCAGCCCTGTCTTTACTCCCGACCCCCACGAGTTCGGGCCGCCAGCCATCGGAATTTCGGCCGCGGGCCAGGCCATGACGCGACTGGCCGGCCGCTCGGCCGACCTGGTGTTCCTGCACCCTTTCACCCATCTCGACTACCTGCGGCACGTCAGCCTGCCGGCGCTGGAAGAAGGCAAAGCGCGCCGCTCGGAGGCGCTGGGCGACCTGCAGGTCGTGGGGTCGGCTTTCACCGTGCCCACCGACCATCCGGACGTGGCGGCCTATGAAGCCAAGGTTCGGGAGCGCATCGCCTTCTACGCCAGCACCCCCAACTATTTCGGAGTGCTCGAGTGCCTGGGGCTCGAAGCGCTGCACGGAGAGCTGCACGGGCTGTCCCGTCAGGGACGCTGGAAGGAGATGGGCGCGGCGCTGCCCGACTCGCTGGTCGACGCCTGCGTGGTCCGCGCCCCGCTGCGGGACCTGCCGGACGCGGTCCGAGCGCGCTTTGACGGAATCTATGATCGCGCCCTGATCTACGCCACCCCGTGGGCTACCCCTTAGTCCTGCTCGAGATCGACTGCGGTTGGAGTCCGGAGCGGTGCCAGGCCCGTCTCACCTCTCTCCCGGCGTTGGTCCAGCAAAGAGCCGAACGCTATCTCGCTCCAGCCTCACGGCGAAACCTGATCGCGACCCGGTCGCGATTGGGCCAGGTGCTAGCCGTCCTGGGTCAGGATCAAGAGCAGGTGCTGGTGGCCGATAACGGGCGCCCCTACCATAGCTCCCAGGCGGTCCAGTTCAATCTCACCCATTCGCACGACCGGGCCGTCCTGGCGCTGAGTCGTGACCCCGCCCTGCAGGAGGGGTTGGGAGTCGACCTGGAGTGGACCGGCCGCCCTATCGACGTGGCGGCCATCGGAAGACGCTTCTTCACCGAGGACGAATACGGTTGGATCGGTAGCGACAGGTCGCGCTTCTTCCATGTCTGGACCCGCAAAGAAGCGATCATCAAAACTAACGGGATCGGTCTTCGCGTCGCCCTCGACAGTTTCGATGTCATGGGACCCCTGGTCTCGGACCACATCACCGGGCGCCCGTTAAGGCTGGAGACCGAACTGATGGAGGGCGGCTACACCGTCTCCTGGGCGGTCGGAGTGCCGCCGTCCCAGGTTCATCGCCTGCGCGACAGAGACCCCGGATGGAAGGACCTCCTGGCCTCGTTTCTGGCCCTCTAGCGGCCGGAGGCGAGGGAAGGAATCGCGCTTTCTTCATCCAAAGAGAAGCGGGTGTTTTCCCCTATGTTCAGCCTGGTGCTGGCCACCCGAAACCGCGCCGAGATTCTGATCCAGGCGCTGACCCATCTGGAAAGTCTGGTCTACCCGCGTTCGAACTTCGAGGTGCTGGTGATCAACGACGGGTCTACGGACGAGACCCGGTCGCTACTGGAGAAACTCGAAGTCGGCTATCGGCTCAGGGTGTTCCATCACGAACATAACCAGGGCACTTCGGCCGCCCGTAACCTGGGAATCCGGGAAGCCGCCGGAACCCACGTCCTGTTTATCGACGACGACGTTTTCCCGTGCCCCCATTTGCTTGAGCATCATGAAGAAGCTCATCGCGGCCATCTGAGCCGTCTGGTGCGCGGACCGGTGATCAACATCCCCTCCCTGCCGCTGCCGCCCGAACCGGCCACGCTGCTGCACCACTATTCGCAGAACTATCTTTGCACTTCGAACGCCTCGCTGCGTCGCGACCTGCTGCTGGACGCCGGGCTGTTCGACACCTCCTTCCCCCGCTGGGAAGACGCTGAACTAGCCGTCCGCTTGAAGCGCCTGGGGGTCAGCCGACACTTCAGCTTTGCGGGATACGTGTTTCACCTTAAACCGCCGGTTTCGATGGAAAGTCGCCTGCAGACGGCTCGCCGAGACGGAGAGTCGGCGGCGCTGCTGTACCAGCGCTACCCGAGTTTCCGCATGCGCCTGCGCAGTGGACTTCACCCGGTGAACTACTTTCGCAACGGTCTGCTCACGGCCGCCCCGCTGCGACGAGCTTACCAGAAATATCTCGAAAACCAGCCGGACGGACGCTTCGCGGGTCTGGCGACCACCTTACTGGCCGAACACGAGTACCTCGCGTCCGGCCGACGCACCCTGGAGGAAGGGAACAAAGTATGATCCCCACGGAAAACGTCCGCGCGGTCAGCGAAGCGCATCCCGTCGCTGACCGCGAGATCACCGTCAACCTGTGTAGCCGGAACCGTAAAGAGACGCTGCGCAAAGTGCTGGAAACGCTGGCTGACCAATCGATCCATCCCGACCGCTACGAAGTCGTGGTGATCGATGACGGGTCGACCGATGGCACCGGCGATATGATCGCCGCTCTCGAGATGCCTTACCGCCTGACCTACGGCTATCAAGAACACGCGGCGCTGGCCACCGCCCGTAATCACGGAATTCGGCTCTGCCGGGGCGAAGTCATGCTTTACATCGACGACGACGTCATGGCCGAACACCATCTGCTCGAAGAGCATCTGCGAAGTCACGAGCAGCACGCTAACTGCGTCGTCAACGGCTGGGTCAACCACGTCGAAACCGCCGAGATCCCGGAGAGTCCGAAATTCACCATGGCGGACATCAGTACGTCGTTTTTCTGGACCTCGAACGTCAGTGTCCGGGTCGCCCACCTGCGCGAGGCCGGTCTGTTCGATGAAAGCTTCAAAGAGTACGGCTGGGAAGACCAGGAGTTAGGCCTGCGTCTTATGGCCATCGGACTGGTCCGCAAGACCAACTATAAGGCGATCGGCTTCCACATCAAAAAGCCGCCCACCACAGCCAACGTCGAGGGCGCCCTTCGGCAGGCCGAAGCCAAAGCTCGAACCGCGCTACACTACATCAAGATGCATCCGCGCCAGCGCACCCGCTTTTCCACCGGAACTCACCCTCCCCGACTGGCCTGGGCCTCCTTTACCAATCTTGGTGGCCTGCTGGAGAAGCACTGCCGCCACTACCTCGGGCTCAACCGTCCCGGCGGCGGGAGCGAGCCCGAAAAGCTGACGGGACATCAGGCCTGGTGTCTGAAGCAGTTATCGACTATTCACTACTTTCGGCAGTTGCGCCGGGGATCGGAGCCGCTATGATTTGGAACCTGGTAGAGCAGACTTTCGACGACTATTTCTCGCGCGAGGATTTTCAGTTCGAGATTCATCACGCCGACGACATCACCGAAACCGAGTGCTCTGCGGTGCTAAAAATCGATAAAGGGCTGCGCGAGCAGAAGGTCCGCATCTTTTTCGAGAACGAGGACAACATCAACTTCCTTCGCGTGATTTCGCCCCTGGTCTCGGTCGACCAGTGTTCGACCGAGCAGTTGGTCCGGTTGCTCGAGCAGAACATCACCTGGATCAACACCTCGGTGGGAGTGGTCAGTCGCGAAGTGGTCTACACCACGGTGGTTCCTGTGCGGGAGTTCGAAGCGGATTCGGCCGTGCTGGGAGACGCCATCGTGAAACTGGCTCGACGCGCTGATCAGATGGAGACTCTCCTCTTCGGCCGAGACAGCAAGGCCCGCCCCTAGCCCTAACCCGAGGGC
>JAEXNA010000096.1 GCA_023447635.1 Vulcanimicrobiota bacterium
GCGGTGAACAGACCAACACGACCGGCGAGAACCCCAACGTCCGTCGACGCAAACCGCTGGAAATTCACGTTCACCATCATTTTTACAAGAACAACTGCGGGGGAGCGTTCACCTGCAATCAGGGACAGGGCTCGAATTCGACCAATCAGTCCCATAACGCCTTCGGCTCCTATGGCGCCGTCAACCGGTGGACCGAGAGTTCTCGCAGTTCCGGCTGCTATTCGCCGTTCCAGAACACCTACCAGACGTTCGGCTACGGTAATCCCGGCAGCCCTGGTGGTGTCTTTGGCACCGGCTACGGCAACGGCTACAACTACGGTGGGGCCTCCTATGGCAACTCTTACGGGAACAGCTACGGCGGCGGCTATCAGTCCTACGGGTCGAACTTTGGTGGCTACCAGTCTTACAATCAGGCCTACGGCAACTATCAGAACGCTTACCAGAACGCTTATCAGAACTCGTCTCAGCAGCTCCCTAGCTACAACTGGGGTGACTTCAACTACAGCTGGGGCAACAGCAGTAACAGCCCGTTCGGCGTCTTGCCGAGCGCTTACGCTGGCTACGCGATGACCTCTCCGTTTACCGATTTTGGCACGGCTTCCGGTATTGCCGGAATCGCTTCCGCACTTTCCCTACTTTTTTAGAGAAGGGGGTTGACGCCCGTCGCCCGGTAGTCTATATTCTGCGAGTCGAGGGGCTATAGCTCAGCTGGGAGAGCGCTTGCATGGCATGCAAGAGGTCAGCGGTTCGATCCCGCTTAGCTCCACCAAAGACAAAGAAGAAGGGGAGTTCTAGGACTCCCCTTCTTCTTTGTCTTTTTTGCTTTCTGGTGTCACGAGTCACTTCGCTCTGGAAAAAGGAACTCGGGGTCACCGGAAGAATAGCGAGCCACGAGCAGGAGATCTTGGCGTTTTTTGACGGGTCTTCTGATCACAACGAGGTTTCATAGAAGGTCGGTTTACGTAGTATGGCATTTCGCCCGTGTCGTTTCAGGAGTTCGGTTCTCGGTGTTTTTCAGTGTGAGAAACACATGTTCCAGCACTCTTATCCGGAGATCTACAATGAGCTCTATGAGTTCTGCCTCGTCAATGTTCCCGACCGCTTCTGCAGCTACGTCGATTTCGGGTTCTCCCTCGAGGGTGAGCAGCCCAGGATCTTTATCAACTGCACCCACCCGTACCAGTCTCGCCCGCTCGAGAGCTTCCGGGACTGCATCGAAGAGTGCGACTTCCACGACAAGGAAGGCGAGTCGCTGGGCTAAGGCCCTTTGACCCTTCACCTATTTCAAGGAAAAGCCACACCCGTTTTCAGTGACACGTAATCCAGCCACAGCGCCCTTCGTCTCGCGCAGCGAGTACTTCGGCTGTCTGGTCTTCGATCGAAGGAACAGCGATTACATCGCCTTCGACCACGAGGCCGCAGAGATCTTCGAGGCTTCCAAAGAGGGCAGTCTGGACGAAGTCTACCAAAAGGTATCTCATTCCACCACTCGGCAGTCTTTCGATACCTTCGTTCAGCTCTGCTCGTCGATAGGACTCTTTGCCAACGGGACCTTTCAAGGGGCGACCATCAACAACGCCACCGCAGGTTCGAACTGCCTGACGGCTCCAATCCAGGTCTATTTTCAGCCGACGCGCTACTGCAATATGGCCTGCAAGCACTGCTGGGCCGACGCCGGCCAGCCTCGAGCGAGAGAACTTACCATCCTGGAAGTTCGGAATATGCTCGACCAGATGGCCGCCCTGGGCGTCTTCAAGTTACGGCTTGGCGGCGGTGAGCCGCTGGGTCGCGGCGATATCTTCGAGATCATCGAGCATGCCAATAGCCGCGGGATTCGTGTCAGTCTGGCCACCAACGCCACCATGGCTACCAAGGCCGTGGCCTCTCGCCTTGCCGAACTCGATATCGACGAAATCAAGATCTCTCTGGACGCCTCGAGTGAAAAGTCTTACGACTATCTTCGCTCGGAACGGGCCTACCGCAAAGCGATGCGCGGCATCAAGAATCTCAAGGACACGGTCGACGCTCCGATCTACTTCCATAGCGTTCTTCAGCGGGATAATTTGACCGAGATTCCCGCCCTGGTCAAAACGGCCGAGAAGATGAACGTCGATCGTATCGTCTTCTCGACCATCGTTCCCGCCGGGCGAGCACGAGAGAACCCCAAAACGCTTCTGACGGTCGACGAAATCAATAGCGCTCTCGAGTTGGCCCGCCGGATCGCTCAAAGCAGCCGAATCAAGATCGAGACCCCCGGAAAAGTTCCCCCCGCCTACAGCCAGAAACGTCTTTTCGAAGGCTTCGGGTCGGAAGAAGGCCACGTGGCCTGTCACGTCTCCTCGGACGGAACGGTAGCGCCGTCGGGTCTACTCTCCGAGCTGATGCCCGGAGGTAATATCAAGGACATGTCGCTTGCCGATATCTGGCAAAAGTCTCAGGCCTTCAGAAATATCCGCTCCGCGCCCGGTAATCCGGTTTGTAACGCTTGCGACTACTTCCGCTCCTGCCGAGGCGGTTCGAGAGCTCGGACCTATGTTTCCATCGGCAGTCTGACCGAGCCGGATCCGATCTGCACGATCGCCAACGAAGTGGCCCGATGAGCCAACCGCTCTACGACCTCAAGCCGAGAGCCGCCACTCGACTGGAACTCTTGAACTGCCCCGGCTGCGACCTGGCTCTCGAGGCTAAGGGTCTGGCCCTCAATGAAGAGACATCTTGTCCCCGCTGTAAGGTGACTTTGCTCCTGGTCACCATTGACGGTGTGTTGATGTTCCTGCGCGACGGCTGGACCTGAGCCGAGAGGCCGTCCGAGAGCGGGGATAGGACAGGCTCGCTCCAGGTCGAAGAGTCCCGCCATGTTCGGTTCTGTCTCTAACCGTCCCCTGATCACCTTTCGTTGGGTGGCGTATGCCTCTTTGCTTGCCCTGTTTCTCGTGGCTCCTCACCTGGGAGCAAACCCTACAGATTCCGGCGGCTCGTTAATGCGCGGCGTGTGGGTAGCAGGGGCCTATGCCGTCTTCCTGGTGCTTCACTCGCTCACCCCGCTGAGGGAATCTCGTAGGCTGACGTTTCCACGTCTCGGCCTGATGGCGGGGGAAACGGCTCTGGCGATTCTGGCGATGGCTCTGTTCGGAGCGATGGACTCGTCGGTTCGTGTCTTCGCTCTCCTGGCCGCCCTGATGGTCAGTATCGAACACGGTCCCAAGCTTGGGCTAGCAAGCGCTATCGCCAGCAGCGGTTTTGCCTTTTGGCAAGACGGAGCGACTCCGTCCTCCGTCGCTCTGACGCTCGTGAGTCTGGCGCTGGTCGGACTTCCCGTCGTGCAGGAACAGGCCGAGACTCTTCGGCGGGAGATGGGGGTCGAGCAGGGTCACAACCAGCTGGACCGGGCTTACCAGATTGCCCGACGCGAAACCAGTCGAAGACAGGAGAACGAGCAGGAGCTTTATGCCGAAAGGCGCCGCTTCGAAGGTCTTGTCGAAATCGCCCTTGGCCTCGTGACCGTGCGAGAACAAGACCGGTTGCTCGAACGCGTCGTCGAAGTCGCCGCCGACCAGCTCAACGCAAGAGGCGCCCTGGTCCTGCTGTTACAGGAGGGCCGACTCCGGGCCAAGGCCGAGGTAGGGATGTCGACCCTTATGGTCGAGGCGTTCGAACAGGCCGCCGACAAGGAGCTTTTGAAGTCGCTGGCCCAGACAGGGGCGGCTCTCTGCTTCGGCGGCGGCGAGGCTCAAGGCCAGGAACGTCTGCTGAAGAAGTTCTCCCAGCTTCTTCCTCTCGACGGGCAACGGCGTTCGAGCGAAATCAGGGTCGACCAGATGCTGGCTGTGCCGCTAGCTTCGGCCCAGGACCAACAGCCGTTTGGGCTTCTGGTGGTGGTGAATCAGAACCTGGAGCGACCTTTCAGCGAAGCCGAGACCCGATACTTGCACGTCCTTTCCACCAACGCGGCGATCGCCTTGAAGAACATCCTCTTCACAGCCGAGCTCGAGCGGTCTCACTGGGAGCTGATCCAGGCTCTGGCCCAGGCCATCGAGGCCAAGGACAGCTACACTTCGAACCACGTGGAGCGAGTGCGGGATATTTCCGTCGAGATCGCCCGAGCTATCGGATTGGATAGGGATCTGGTCAAGGTGATCGCCATTTCGGCGACACTCCACGACGTGGGTAAGATCTCCACGCCCGATAGCGTGCTACTCAAGCCCGGCCCTTTGACGGACGACGAGTACGAGATCATGAAACAGCACGCAGAGAACGGAGCTTTGATTCTCCGAGGTATTCGTTCGCTTCCGGAAGGTGTCGAAGGCATGGTCCGGCATCACCACGAGCGATGGGATGGAAAGGGCTATCCTGGCGGTATCAAGGGTGCCGATATCCCGCTGGGGGCCCAAATCATCTCTATCGCGGACTGTTACGACGCTATGACCTACGACCGGCCGTACCGAAAGGGGTTCACTCCCCAGGAAGCTCTCAAGCGAATGGAGATGGGCTGCGGGACTCAGTTCAACCCGAAGCTGCTCTGCGCATTTTTTGCCATCCAGGGCTATGTTCCCCAGACCGACCCCAGCGCCATCAGTACTTACCACGAGATTGTCGGTCGGCTCAGGTCGGGGACCTTGCAAGGCGAGGGGAGGCCCGCAGGAGGAAATCCGGCAGGCACGACAGGGGGTCTCGGTCAGGGCAGGGAACAAGGCCCCAAACCTCTCCTTTTGGAGAGGAACTGAGGAGCTCGTGCCTTACAACTGTCAAGTCCCCACCTCGGTCCTGGATGCGCTGAACGCCGGCCAGACCTTTCTGCTGGCAGCCCATATTGGGCTGGATGGCGACCATCTCGGGTCGATGCTGGCGCTAGGTCGCGCCCTGCGAAGTGCAGGCAAGACCGTCTGCTGCTACCTGCCCGAGGCGGTGCCCGAAGCCTACCAGTTCATGCCTGACCTGGAGAAGCTGGACGCGAAGATCGCTCCGCTGGCGTACGACACTCTGATCACTTTAGAGTGCCCCGACGTTCAGCGTCTGCCCGAGGGGATCTCCATACCGGAGTTTCAGCAGCGCGGGATCAAGGTCGTGAACCTGGACCACCATCCCGACAACGAGAACTACGGCGACGTGCTCTGGATCGAGCCGGATGCCGGTGCCCTGGGTGAGATGATCTTTGATATCCTGCGCGCTCAAGGTTACCCCCTGGACCGAGAGATCGCCACGGCCATCTACACCGCTATCATTACCGACACCGGGTCCTTTCAGTATTCGCGCGTCACTCCGGACACCCACCTGAAGCTTGCCGAACTTCTTCGTTTTGGGCTTCTGACCGACGATATCTCGCGTTGGCTCTTCCGGGACACCCGGCCCGCTGTGGTCAAGCTCCTGGGCTCTATGCTGTCGAAAGTCCAGATCACGGATGATGGACTGCTAGCCTATGCCGAGTTGACTCTCGAGGAGCTAGAGAGGCTGCAGGTGTCCGACAGTGAGACAGGCTTCTTCATCGACGATATCGACAGGGTCAAGGGGCCAGAAGTGGTCGCGATTTTCAAAGAGTTGAGCCCTTCCAGGGTCAAAGTCAGTCTGCGCTCCCGACGAGCCGCCATCAACGGAGTCGCCGCTCAGTTCGGGGGCGGGGGACATCCCAAGGCGGCGGGATGTGTCGTCGAGGGAACGCTGGATTCCGTTCGCGAGAGAGTGGTGTCCGCTCTTCAGCAGAGTCTGAACTCGTAGGTCTATCACCCTTGACTCGTCGATTCTCCCTTTCCACTCTTGGCTGCCGAGCCAATCAGGCCGATTCAGCTCGCTTAAGAGCTATTCTGCTGGGCGCGGGGTTCGAGGAGCGACCGTTCGGTGAGGCCGTGGACTGCTCGATCGTCAACACCTGCACCGTGACGGCCGAAGCGGACCGTAAGTCTCGGCAGCTACTTACCCGGGCGTTGCGTGTCATTCCCGACTCGGGTCAAGTGGTTGCTACCGGCTGCGCTGTGGCTAGTCGAGGCGGTCTCAAGCAGCTGCCCGGAGCTGTCCTGCGCCTCCCGCCAGACCAACGGGAGGGGTTGTTGGACCTGCTCGACGTCGAAGCTTGCCCTGGTCGCGAGACCCTTCCTGTGGTCCATCGGACCACCCGGGCGTTGCTCAAGATTCAGGACGGCTGCGATCAGTTTTGTACGTTCTGCATCGTCCCTTACGTTCGAGGGCGCAGCAAGAGCGTGGCGCTGGAAGACATCGTAGCGCAGGCGCAGGCTTTCGAACGTCAGGGCTATTCTGAGATCGTTCTCACGGGCATTCACCTCTCTATCTGGGGTCACGATCTGGCTGGAACCCCTGATCTGAGCCATCTGGCTTCCGCGATCCTCAAGGCCACGAACAGCATCAGGCTGCGGTTGGCCTCGGTCGAGCCGGACCGGTTCCCTCTAGAGCTGATCCATCTCATGGCGGTCGAGCCTCGCCTTTGCCCTTATCTTCATCTGGTGCTGCAGCACGCCAGCGACGCCATCCTGGAGCGGATGCATCGCGGCTATAACCTGGCGCACTACGACAAGCTGGTGACGGAGTTTTTCTCCCGAGTTCCCCAGGCGACGTTGTCATCGGATATCATGGTGGGCTTTCCAGGAGAGTCCGAGGCCGATTTTCAAGCTCTGGTCCGCTACCTTCGGGCCACTCCTTATTACCATCTTCATGTTTTCCCGTACTCGAGTCGGCCGGGTACCGCCGCCTCGAAGTTCTCGGACTCTGTAAGTGATGAGGTCAAAAAGCGGCGCCGTGACGTGTTGCTCAAGCTAGCTGCGAAGAAGAAGGCCGAAGCGTTGCGAACGATGATCGGCCAGAGGACGACCGTCGTCTTCGAGGGCGACCACAAGCCGGGCTGGCTGAAAGGCACCGCTCACAACGGCATGGCGCTGGCCGCTCGCGCTGGAGCGGCTCTGCGTAAGCGAGAGGCCGAGGTCGAGGTGACCAGGCACGAAGGTGGATATCTGATCGGCCGGGTGGACACCGAGGAGAAGGGTTTGGCCCTGTCGGCGGGGGGGCAGGACTAAGGCTAGCCCCTTTTGAAAGCGGGCACGCGTTTGGACCGGGCGGCTAGCTCGGCCAAGAGGGTAGGAGGTGCCGAGTGGCACGATTCTTGGAAAAGTTGAGGCTTCAGGGTCCGAAAGTGGACCGGCCGGGCGACCACGTCATGAGCGGCGCGGGCAGCGGCGGTGAGGCCAACTGGACGAAATGCGCTTCGTGCGCCGTGGTTCTGAGAAAGAAGAACCTCGACGACAATCAAGGCGTCTGTCCCGAGTGCGGACACCATCATAAGATTACGGCGTTCCAGCGTCTGGCGATGCTCAGCGATGCGGGCAGCTTCCAGGAGTGGGACCGGCGACTGGTCTCCGAGGACCCCTTGGAGTTTGGCCAGGACTACCTGGATAAACTCGCTCAGGACCGAGTCAAGACGGGGCTGACCGACGCCATTCTCACCGGACGCTGTACTCTCGACAGCCGTCCGATGGCTCTGGGCATCATGGATTTTCGCTTCCGCGGCGGTTCGATGGGTTCGGTGGTAGGGGAGAAGATCAGCCGACTGCTGGAGAAAGCGGTTCAAGAGCGTCTCCCTGCCGTCGTAGTGACTTCGTCCGGAGGCGCCCGAATGCAAGAGGGGATGCTGAGCCTGATGCAGATGGCTCGCACCTCGGCGGCGGTCCGCTTGATCAACGAAGCGGGGCTGCCCTATATCACGATTCTCACCGACCCCACGACAGCGGGGGTCGCGGCCTCGTTTGCTTCGCTGGGCGACGTTATTCTGGCCGAGCCCAAGGCGATCATCGGATTTTCGGGAGCCCGTGTTATCGAGCAGACGATTCGCCAAAAGCTACCCGAAGGGTTCCAGACTTCGGAGTTCTATCTCTCCAAAGGGTTCATCGACCGTGTGGTTCCCCGTCCTGAGCTTCGCTCTACGCTCTCGAGCGTCTTGAGTATGCTGATGGGTGGAAGCGCCTCGTCGGAAGGTAGTATGACGGAGGGTCAACGATGAGCACGATTCTCGAGGTCGAAAAACCTCTCATCGAACTCGAGGCCAAGATTCGGGAGCTTCGTGAGGTGAACCTTACCGGCGCCTTGGACCTGTCGGCAGAGATCCGCCAACTCGAGCGTAAGGCTCAGCTGCTGAAGGCCAGCATCTACGACAACCTCAGCGGTTGGGACAGGGTACAGATCGCACGCCACGCGCAGCGCCCTACGACTCTGGACTACCTGGAGAATATCTTCACCGATTTCACCGAGCTGCACGGCGACCGTCTGTTGGGTGATGACCCTGCCGTTGTGGCAGGTCTGGCCAGGCTGGCCGGAAACCCTTGTGTCGTTTTTGGGCATCAAAAGGGCAAAGAGACGAAGGAGAACCTTCATCGCAACTTTGGCATGCCGAATCCGGAAGGCTTCCGCAAAGCGTGCCGAATGATGAGGATGGCCGAGCGTTTTGGCCTTCCCATCGTCAGTTTCATCGACACCCCGGGGGCCTATCCTGGGATTGTCGCCGAGGAGCGGGGTCAGTACGAGGCGATCGCTTCTTCCATCATGCTGATGACCGGCATCGCCGTACCGATCGTCACCGTGGTGATCGGGGAGGGCGGCTCGGGCGGAGCGCTGGGAATCGCCGTAGGCGACCGCGTTCTGATGTTGGAGAACTCGGTTTATTCCGTTATCTCTCCCGAAGGCTGCGCCACGATCCTGTGGCGCGACGTCAGTAAAGCTCGTCAGGCCGCCAACAGTCTGGGCCTGACCAGCGAAAAGCTCAAAGAGCTGGGACTCATCGATGAGATCCTGCCTGAACCGGTGGGCGGCGCCCATCGCAACACCGGGCAAACCTATACCACTGTGAAACAAGCCATCGAAAGGAACCTAAACTCCCTCCGTCGCGAGACCGGCGAGGCGCTGGTGGAAGGCCGTTATCAGAAGTACCGTCTGATGGGCCGATTCCGAGAAGCCTCGAATTCGGAGTTGCCCAGCCATCCATGACTGCTCGAAAAACTAGAATCGTCTGTACCATCGGTCCCGCCTCCTGTAGCGAAGCGGTGATGGAAAAACTGCTGCTCGCCGGCATGAACGTGGCTCGCCTGAACTTTAGCCATGGCGACCACGGCGCTCATCGTCAGAACTACGAGCGGCTCCGCCGCCTGTCGGCCAAGCTGGATAAGCCGCTGGCGATCCTGGCCGACCTCTGTGGGCCCAAGATTCGTCTCGGCGATGTCGAGCCCGGAACCATGGTCGAAGCCGGCCAAACCTTTTCCTTCTGCACCAAGCCGGTGGTCGGCGACAAGCACCAGGCCAGCATTACCTACACCAACCTGCCCAACGAGATCGAAGTCGGCCAGCGGATCCTCGTTGATGACGGCAAGATCGAGTTTCGGGTGACCGAGGTTCAGAGCGGGAAGGTCGTCACGGAAGCCCGGAACTCTGGCGTCATCCTCTCGAAGAAGGGGGTGAACCTTCCTGGCGTGGCGCTCTCGGTTCCTTCGGTCACCGAGAAAGACAAGGACGACCTGCGCTTTGCGCTGGAGTTAGGGATCGATTTCGTGGCTCTGTCGTTCATCCGCAAACCCGAGGACCTGAGCGAGACTCGGGCCCTGATGCGGGAGATCGGCCGCGAAGTTCCGCTGGTGGCGAAGATTGAAAAGCTCGAGGCGCTGGACCATCTGGGCGCCATCATCGCCGAGTCCGATGCTATTATGATCGCTCGCGGCGACCTGGGCGTCGAACTGCCTCTCGAAGATGTTCCGCTGATTCAGAAGCGGATTATCGCTCGCTGCAAGGCGACGGCTCGCCCGGTTATTACAGCCACTCAGATGCTGGAATCGATGACCGAGGTCTACCGCCCGACACGAGCCGAAGTCAACGATGTCGCGAACGCGATTTTGGACGGAACCGATGCCGTGATGCTGTCGGCCGAGACGGCTTCCGGGCATTTCCCGGAAGAGGCCGTGGCCGTCATGCATCGAGTGGCGGTCAAGGCTGAAACCGGTCTCGACTACACCGCGATTCACAACCAGCGTCCTCCTCGGGGGGATGCTCCTGAGGCCGTGGCTCACGCGGCTGTCGAGATCTCTGAAGAAGTCTCGGCCAAAGCGATTCTTGCCTGCACGCGCTCGGGTCGAACGGTTCGTGCCCTTTCTCGTTTCCGTCCTCGCGCCCCGATTCTGGGAATCGCCTCGGACGAGGTCGTGCTGAGACAGTTCTCCTTGAACTGGGGCGTCACGCCGATCGGCATCAAGGGGTACTCTACCACGGACGAACTGGTCACTCAGGCGATGGCGGCAGCGCTACAGCAGGGCGGACTCAGAGCGGGCGATACGGTGGTGATCGTGGCGGGAACGCCGTTGGGACATCGGACCAATACGGTCATGGTACGGACCCTTCTGACCGATCAGGGTTAGTGGGGAAGGGCGGCGAGGGCTCTGGCCTCAAAGGGAAATTTTGTAGAAATTTCAAGTTTGAGCAGGACCCGAGACCTCGCTGCCCTAACATGGGCCGATGAACCAAACTCCGCTGCACGGTCGCTCGAAAACTCCTCAGGTGAAGAATTCGGTGGTGGCCGCCGGGCTCACAGCCATCCTCTCGCTCTGTGGAATAGGGCTTTACGGTTTATGTCTAGACCGCCAGCAGAACTTTGAAGACAAACTGGTCGAACTCGAGACTCTAAAATCGGACCGACGGGTGTTGCTCTCTCAGAACAAGACGATGAGAGATCGTGTCGCCTATCTGGAAACGGATGACGGTATCGAGGAGATCGCTCGGGAGAAGCTCGGGCTGGTGAGGCCCGGTGAGTTAGCCTACGCGGTCGTACCGCCTCCCCCTGACAGCTTTACTGCGGCTGATGAAGAGGAGTCTCCTCACCTCGACAGTGCGGCCCACCAGGCCGAGCACGAAGAGGACTTCGGCGTCGTGGTTCAAGTGCTGCGTCATCTTTTCGGAACCGGAAAGGACGAACCGATCACGGCCGACGGCCAGCGTCCCGAAGCCGGCGAGACACCTAAAGCCTGAGTAGGACTCCTGGCCTGCCGGGAGAACCTTTCTCAGGACGTCAACGTGCGGGAATGATGAAATGGTAGACATACAGGACTTAAAATCCTGAGGCCGAGAGGCCGTGCGGGTTCGAGTCCCGCTTCCCGTACCACTAAGAACGGCGCCAAATCTAAGGATTGGCGCCGTTCTCTATTTCCCCTCCAGGCCTCGCTGGGTGTCCCCGGGTGTCCCATTCAGGGCTATCAGGGACATCGGGGAATATCGAGAGGGTCACCTGGAGGGTCACCGTGTTTTGGGGGTGGCAAGCGCGTGTAGGGTCCGGCTACCCCAAAACTGTGTATTTCGAGTCCCGCTTCCCGAATCAAGTGCAGATGCAAAAACGCCAGCCTGGAGAGGCTGGCGTTTTCTCTCCTAGTCGGAGTCGTCTTCGTCGTCGATCCGCTCGAGTTCTTGGTGGAAGCGTTCGACCTTCTCTTCTCGGAGCTGGTCGATCTTCTCTGACTCGACTCGGGAAACGAAAAAGCCCGGAGGCATCGCTTCGATCAGGGCCCGCAGGTAGTCCAAGTTCTCCGAGGGGGTGATCGGGCAGACCTTGGGAATCGGCCGACCTCGGGTGTCGGGTTCGTACTTCACGATACCCAGTCCCATCAGGTCGGCGATCGTCAAACCGGCGGGCATCTCGCCCTCCAGGCAGACGATCTCGCAGTTCCCCTGAGAAAGCTCTTCCAGAGCCAGGCAGGTCACCACCGAACTCTGGGCATCGGATATCCAAACTTTCATGCTGACGTCTCCGCGAAATCCTGTAGACCTCGAGCTTGCAAAAGGTCCCAGCTCTCATCGAGATCGGCCAACCGATGAGAAGCGCTGACGGCCGTTTCGAAAAAGGCGAAAAGCGCCCCAACGGAAAGCGCGTCACAGCGGCGCAGGCGTAGCCGGACCGAAGGGCTGGCGTGACCGTCGCCGGCGCGCTGCTGGTCCAGAGCCGCTTCGTAGTGGGGCTCGAGTGGCGACCAGGGCCGGCGGCTGGCATCGGGCCAGGGAAGTAGGGTGCTATCGTCCAGCGCTTCGACTTGCAGTTGTCGGTCGCCCTCGACCTTGACCTCGGTGACCCACTGGTGGCCCTGCTCCGGGGCGCGTTCCAGCAAGGCCGCTCCGAGAAGAATAGAGTTCTCGCCTCGTCCCTCGGAAAACTCCTGGCGAGAGTCCTCGCTCAGCAGGCGCCACCAGCGGGCAAAGTCACGAAACGTCTCGTCAGGGACCATCATCGCCTCTCGACAGGGCTCGGAGAGCTGGACCTCGCGCAGCGCCGCATAGGCCAGCACGGCGTCGGCCAGCCCTCCCTGCTTATCGAAGCTGCGCAGGAACGACCGACCGCCCTCGACGCACTGCCAGGCAGCGACCCCGGCCAGAGAGAGTATCAGAGCGATCGGTTCAGAAAAGAACAGATAGCGGCCCGCGCAGCGCTCGGGAAAAAAGAGCGTACGGAACCCGGACTTGCGGGCCCAGGCGCCCCATTCCGACGAGGATTCGCCAGCAGCGATGATCACCCGGCGCTGTAACTCTTCGGCGGACCGTCCCCGAGCCAGGCACGAATAGAGAAGTCGATAGCACCACAGCAGTCGAGGCGAAGGTTTGTCGTGGAAGACAACGCAAAGGGCGACCGGACGGGACACTAACTGCTGGGAGAGTCGAGCGAGAGCCTCTGTTCCCAGGCTAGAGCTAACGATCCGAAGGCTCAGCTCGGATCGGTCCAGGGAGGCGCCTTCGAAGAGGGAGAGAGCGGCTCGCAGGGTGCTCTCGGCCAAACCCTCGGTAAGCACGACGACGGCCTGGTTGTTGGCAAGAATTTCTCCCGTCAGCTCTCCGACCGCGTCCCAACCCGAGACTCGAGCTGCAAAGAGCACCTCGAGAGAACGAAGCTGCCTCTGTTTGTCTTCGAGCTTCTTACCAAACGGGTCCAAAGCCGACTTATGCTCTTGCAGGAGCGGAAGGTCGGCGAGGGGAGGATCGAGTTGAAGAATCCGAGGTGATACCGACAAATCAGGTCGTGCCTTCCACCAGGGTGATCGTGTAGTCGAGCTCTTCGTCGGGGTGGTAAGCGGTCAGAATCGGTTCGACGCGCCCTTGTTCGACCGCGCTGAGGAAGATGTCCACCAGGAGGGGATCGAACTGGGTGGTCTTATTCTTCGACAGTTCGGCGACCGCATCGGCGACCGGCATGCCCTTGCGATAGGGCCGGTCGCTGGTCATAGCGTCGAAACAGTCGGCCACGCATAGAATTCGGGCGGTCAGAGGGATCTCTTCTCCGGCCAGGCCGTGAGGGTAGCCACGACCATCGTAGCGCTCGTGGTGATGAAGCATCGCCGGCAGGATATGTTTGAAGGCGTTGACCGGCTGCATGATCTCGACACCGTACTCCGGATGCTTCTTCATCTCGGTAAACTCGAGGTCGGTCAGGCGGCCAGGCTTATGAAGAATGTGGTCACGGATTCGGATCTTACCGATGTCGTGAAGCAGCCCGGCGTAGCGAAGCAGTTCGAGTTCGTCGGGCCCCAACTCCAGCCCCTCGGCGATCATCACCGCATAGGCGGTGACCCTTTCCGAATGCCCTTTGGTGTAAGGGTCGCGAGCATCGATCGAGTTCGCCAGGGCGCTGACCGTGGAGAGGAACAGCGACTGCAACTGGTCGTGCAGTTCGGCGTTCTCGATAGCTGCTGCGGCGATATTGGCCAACTGAATGGCCAACTCGAGATCTTGCTGGGTAAAGTCGCTACCGTCGAGTTTCGTCCGAATGTTCAAGACGCCCAGCACCTGGCGATTGGCCAGCAACGGAACGCAGAGGGAGGAATCGCTGTCGTCTCCCTCCTGGCCTCGGATAAGGACGGGCTCGCCCGAAGCCGCAACACGGCCAGAAACCCGTTCCCCCAGACGAACCTTGGTTCTCAGCACGATCTCGTCGGAGAGCCCGTGAGCCAGCCGAATGCTCAACTCTTCGCCCTTTTCGTCGAGCAACATCACCGACGCTGTCTTGGCCTGCAACAGGTCCAGGGTCTGGGTCAAGGCCTGGGGCAAAATCTGATCCAGGCTCAGGCTCGAGTTCAGGATGCGACCTAGTTTGTAGAGCGCTTCGAGGTGCTCGACCTGGCTGGATACCTTGCGGTAAAGCTGAGCGATATCGATCGCGGCCGCCGCGTGAGAGGCCAGGATGGTAAGGATTTTGAGATCTTCCTCGACGAAGTCGCCGCCGTCGCGACAGCCGCTGAGGTTGAGAACACCGATACAGCGGTCCTTGCTCTTGAGGGGGACACACATGGCGGACTCGGCGGCGTCGCCGGCGTTGAACTCGGACGAGGTCCGAGAAAGGAGGCGAGGTTGACCTTCCTGAGCCACCCAGCCCGAGATCCCCTCGCCCAGATTGACCCGGGTCGTGGTCACGATCTGTTCGTCGAGACCTTGAGCGACCAGCATCTTGAGTTCCGAGCGGACCTCGTCGACGAGCATCAGGCTTCCGTTTTCCGCGCCCAGCAAGGTGATCGCTTCGTCCATCACCTTCTTGAGAACGTCTTCCAGCCTCAGCGAGGTGCCGAGCGTACTTCCAACCTCATAGAGCGAGCGCAGGACGAAGAGGTCCCGAGAGCGCTGACGGCGTTCCCGACAAAGGTGAAGGGTCAGGTCGGCTAACGTCTCCAGAACCTCTTCGACGTGTCCGATATTGAGCGGAACCGGGGTAGGATGCAGATTGATGGCGGTTCGCACTGTCTCCTGACCGACCGATAAGGCGGCGGACAGGTCGAGCATCTCGTCTTCACCCAGTGGACGTTCGGGAACAGGCCCCGCGATCACCCACCCACGGTCGCCGGTGCCGGCTCCGAAAGGAAAGAGCAGAAACGTCATCCCAAACGGGCCGACGATCGTATGGAAGCCGTCTCCCTCAGGGATGCTGGGGAGTGGGCGCTGAGCCCAATCGAAGGTCTCTGGTTCGCTGAAGTAAAGGTCGTGCAGGCGATCTTCGGGATGAGCCACCAGAGAACGGTCGCTAGTGTGCGCAAAGAAAAGACCCAGGGAGAGGTGCGAGGACAATGCCAGGGCACGCTGCACCCTGTGTAATGTCCCAAGGTCTCCGGGGTCCAGAAGCCTGGGGGCTACCGAATCACTACTGTTGCTCAAAATCGCTTGTCCACGTCAGCTCGGCTATCGAACGTCTTGACCCCTCGTTAGCGACTCGCAGGCAGAGAGAGTCGATAACCCCTAACCGCAAATTTCCCCCGCCGTGGGCTGGCTTCCTTCCTGAAAGAATGGCGTAGTCGGCTCGAATCGCCTATCGGCCGTCCTGTTTGAGTATTAATGGCATAGCAAGGTATCTTCTCCTTCAAGAGATCTCTCACAGAATCACCGTGCGAAGCGCAGCGCGCTGCATCGTAGGTTGGACGAAGAGGGGGCGACAGGAGACGGACGACCTCTCTGAGAACTCAAAAGTGTGTCTGATATCGTTGAACTCTTGCGCAAAGTGCCTCTCTTCTCTGGTCTTGATAAGGACGACCTGACTACTCTGGCCTCTATCGTCACCAGGAAGGAGTACGACAAAAAGGAGACTCTCTTCCACCAGGGGGATCCCGGCGAGGAGTTTATGATCTTGACCGAGGGCTCGGTGAAGGTCGAGCTGATGAACGCCGAAGGCAAAGAGCTGACCTTGACGATCCTGACCCCTTTTCAGTTCTTGGGAGAGCTTGCGCTGCTCGACGATGTCCCCCGCTCGGCGACGGTGGTCTCCATGGAGCAAAGCGTTCTGCTGTCCATCAATAAGCGTGATTTCGCCCGAATCTTGGAATCTTATCCGCGTATGAGCATTCCTATGCTCCGCCAGTTGACGCGTCGAGTGCGGGTCCTGACTGACGACATCGCCTCGATGGCGTTCCTGGACTCCTACAGCCGAGTGACCCGTAAGATCCTGAATCTGGCCGAAGAGATGGGCCAAACGGGCCCTGACGGGCACATTCTGATCGACCGTCCGCTCACCCACCAGCAGTTGGCGAATCTCGTCGGCACGACCCGAGAGACGGTGACCAAGATCCTCAACGAGATGAAGGATAACGGATTGTTGGACATCCGCCGTCACCGTATCACTATTCTCGACCGCGAGGAGCTACTCGCCAGAGCCGACCTCTCAGGGATTATGTAAGAGGACGCGAGGCCAGCCAGCTCGCCTTCAGCTCTTCGAACGTGCCCTCTTCCAGGGCACTTCGCATTTTCCGGGTCAGGCGCAGAAGCGCGGACAGGTTGTGGATCGAGCAGAGGGTGCTGGCCAGAATCTCCTGGCACGAGAAGAGATAGCGCAGATGCGCTCTCGAATAGTTGGCACAGGCGTAGCACGGGCAGTCCGGCTCGATAGGTCGGGGATCTTCTCGGTAGCGGGCCTGGCGAAGGTTGATGGTGCCGCGGCTACTGCGATGAGGGACGCTGGGATCGACCATCAAGTTGGCGGTCCGAGCAAAGCGAGTTGGGATAACGCAGTCGAAGGTATCGATTCCACGAGCGACTCCCTCGAACAGATCCTCCATCTCACCTATGCCCAGCAGGTGCCGGGGGGCGTGAGCGGGGAGCTGAGGAACGGTCCAGTCCAGGACGTTGAGCATGTCGGCCTTGGTCTCGCCTAGCGACCCACCGACCGCAAAGGCATCGAACGGCAGCTTCGTCATGAAGTCGACCGCCCGTTGACGCAGGTCCTGATAGGCTCCGCCCTGGAGAATTCCATACAGGCTTTGATGGGGGTCCCGCCTGGCTTCCAAGCAGCGAACAGCCCAGCGATGGGTTCGCTCCATGGAGCGCTCGGTATACGCCTTACCGGCCAGGGGAGAGGTGCATTCGTCGAAAGCCAGGACCAGATCGGCTCCGAGTTGGCGTTGAATCTCCATCGAGCTTTCCGGTGTGAAGCGGTGCGTCGAGCCGTCGACGTAGGAGCGGAAAGTGACCCCTTCTTCGTCCACCTTGGCCAGACTGTTGCCTGACTTGTGACGTTTGACCGGGTCGGCGGCGGCGTCGCCGGGAAAGACCCCACCAAGTTTTCCCACGCCGTGCTCTTTGGCTACCCCCAGCGAGAAAGCCTGAAAGCCGCCGCTGTCCGTCATGATGGGTCGATTCCAGTTCATGAAGGTGTGCAGTCCGCCCATCTTGCGAACCAGTTCGGCCCCCGGGCGAAGGTAGAGATGGTAGGTGTTGGCAAGAACGCCCTGAGCGCCGAGCTCCATCAGCTGGACGGGAGTCAGAGCTTTCACGGTCGCCCGAGTTCCCACCGGGAGAAACTCGGGAGTCTCGATTGCGCCACGGTCGGTAAGAATGCGGCCGCGACGCGGTCCGCCAGGGCGGCGCTGGGCCGCGGGGGTCAGATCTTCAAATTGCAAAGCCATCTCGACGGTGCCGTTCTCAGGCGGGGCAAAGGCTCCTCCGTCAGAGGTTGTCAACGGAGGGTTTTTGCGGTAGACAATGCCTCACGAATGTCACGCTCCAGAGCAGCTATAGGAAGTCCCGTCGGGGATACGAAGGTAACGCTATGACCTTGAGAGATTGGCTCGTCCAGCTAGAGCTGGCGGGAGGCTGGGAGCTGTTCCTGCGCGAGGACGAGCCAGCTCTCGTGCGCTACGACGAAGGGGTTTATGAGCGGATCCAGCTCGAGGATGCAGGTCTGGCGGTCGACCCCGATCGGGTTCGAATGCGCAACATTCTGGCCGACCTGGAAGCGCGCGATCTCAATAGCTCGCTCTTTACCTTTACCGACTCGGGTCTGCGCTGGGCCTACACGGTCGAGATGTTCTCTTCGATGGGTCGGCCGACCATTGCGGCTTCCCGGGTCCCTCCGTCGCCTCCCAGTCTGATCGACCTCGGGCTCAACGAGCCGTTCGCCCGGTTTGCGCACTTCCGAGGCGGATTGATCCTGGTCAGCGGTAACCGCGGTTCGGGTCGCTCCTGTACCGCAGGCGCCATGCTTCAGTCGGTTTTGAGCCAGCGCCTGGCTTACGTCATGACGCTGCAAGATCGCATCAGTTTCCTCTACGAAGGATTCTCTTCTCCCGTCTTCCAGCAAGAGCTGGGAACGGATTTCGAAACCTGGGAAGCCGGCTTCGGGCTGGTCAACCGGCGCTCTCCCGAAGTGATCTTGATCGATGAGATCTACGCCAAGGAGACCGCCGAGGCGGCCATCTCCTGGGCCCTCGAAGGGAAGCTGGTGATAGCAACCTACATGGGCGGCGACGTGGTGACCGCGCTCGAGCGGATGGTGGACATGTTCCCCGTCTCGGAACGCGCGCTGCGAGCCGAAGAGCTCAGCCTGGTCCTGCGGGTCTGCTCGGCCCAGCGGCTGGTGCCTGGTTTAGACGGCGGTCGCCATGTGGCGCTGGAGTTTCTGCAGTCGACTCCCGATGCCATGCCGCTGATCTCGGGGCGGCAGTGGGACGTGCTGCGGGATCGGCTGGCGATGGCCAAAGATGCCGAGCGCCTCTCCTTCGGATCCAGTCTGGCCAAACTGGTGAAGGACGGTCATATCTCCCGCGAGATCGGCCTGGCTCAGGCTCCGCGTGAGGACGAGTTTTTGCGCGCTCTCGAAGGTCGTCCCATGCGCTCGGCCGTTTACCCCTGGAATCTTCGCTTGCTCTTGCAGATGGCTCGGGAAACGGCTGCCTCGGATATTCACCTTTCCGTGAAGCGTCCGCCCATTTTCCGAGTGGACGGTCACCTCGAGCGGTTGAATCTTCCGGTTCTGGATGCTTCCGCGATCGAGAAGATGCTGCGATCGGTGATGACCTCGGCCCAATGGGCCTCGCTGGAAAAAGAGCGCGAGTTCGACGGCTCGTTGTCCCTGGACGACGGCACCCGGTTCCGTCTCAACGTCTTTTTTCAGAAGGAGTTTCCCGCTGCGGCGCTGCGCCTGATCCCTTACCGCATCCCGGACGCCGAAACGCTGGGAGTACCCGACGCTTTGCTGAGATTGGCGTTTCGACCCCAGGGGCTGTTGCTGATCACGGGCCCCACAGGGTCGGGCAAGACCACTTCGGTGGCGTGTCTGGTCGACGCCATCAATCGCGGTCGCGCCTGTCATATCATTACCGTCGAAGATCCGATCGAGTATTACCACGAAAGTCACTCTTCCACGATCGACCAGCGCCAGGTCGAGTCCGACACTCTGTCCTTCCGCTCGGCGCTGAAATATGCGCTGCGCCAGGACCCCGATGTCCTGGTGGTCGGTGAGATGCGAGACACCGAGACGATCGCCTCGGCCCTCACGGCGGCCGAGACCGGCCACCTGGTGCTGGCAACGCTGCACACCAACGACGCCTGTCAGACGGTCGACCGCATCGTCGATGTCTTCCCCCCGCATCAGCAGTCGCAGATCCGTCAGCAGGTCGCGGCTTCGTTGCTCGCGGTGGTCTCGCAACGACTGTTGCCAAGGGCCGACGGAAGTGGACGGATCGCAGCTTTCGAACTGATGATCGCGACTCCGGCGATTCGGAATCTGATTCGCGAGGGCAAGACCCACCAGATCCCCAACGTGATCGCGACGTCGACTTCCACCGGGATGCGGACGCTGGAGAAATCGCTCACCGAGCTTTACCGAAGCGGACTGGTTTCGCACGAAGAAGCCGCCCGTTACTTTACCGAGAAGTCTTCTCCTCAGCCCGCCACGGCTGGGAAGGGTGACGGCGGCCGCTAGCCGCCGCTTTTTAGCTCGTCGAGAAGTTGGGCCAGCCAGGGGCGGCCCGGGCGGGCGCCGTAGACGATCCGGTGGACCGGATCGTGGGGAAGGAGCGCCTGGTCAAGTCGCTGCAGGTCTTCCTGGGGCCACAGGTAACCGCGCTGCGCAGCCAGCCAGCTTGGGTTAGCCTCGCCCGGGTTCTCGCCCAGAAGCCGTAAGGTCAGCTCACGAAGGGCCGCCGGCATCTCGAGTCGCCCTGGGGCCAGGGGGTCCTGGCGCGCGGCCAGCAGATGAGCTTCTCGACCACCGCACTGATGGACTTCCTCGGTCAGCCAGGCCAGCTTCTGCTCCAGCCGGGGGTAGGGGAGGAGCGGGAGCATCTCCAGCAGGCGGCCCGAGCGGGACGAGTTCGTCCGTGCTTCTTGCCGGTAGGAGTTCAGCCAGGGAGCCCAGTCGGCCAGGTCGTGAACCTCCAGTGCCAGGCCCATAACCTGCCGGTCATCATCGTCGTCGTGCAACATCGGCAGGGCCTCCCGAACCGCTTCCCAGAGTCGGGGGTGGGTGCGACAAGCTTCGAGCAGCCCCAGGAACCCGAGGTCCCCGCTCCACTCTTGATAAAGACGCTGCAAACGGTTTGGTCGTCGCGGCTTGCCCCGGTCGTAGCTGCGGTTGTAGCGTTCGGCGACTCCCCCCCAGTGCGCCGGATCCGGCTCTGCCAGGAGCTCCAGAGCCAGAGCGTGGGCTCCGGCTCGGACGTCCTGGGTTGTCAGGCTCAGAACTCCGCCGCGCCCCAAAAGCCCCTGTCCCAGGTTCAAACGGCCCCCGTCGGTCAGCATGTCAAGCTCTTCGAGGAAGCTCGCCACCATCAGCAGGCGCTGGGCGCCTTCAGAGCTTTGCCGAACCCGACAGAGGATCGGTTGCAAGATCAGAGGTGGGGCGGGAAGGCGACGACGGGACACGGCGGCAGTGTAGCATGAGAAAGGAAGAGGTTCAAAACAGGGCCTCCCAGGAGGGTCGAGCGGAGGCGGGGAAGGCGCCACGGAAGATGACTTTTACCCAACTTCTCCAGGCGGCGCTGCAGCGCCGCGCACCACTGATCGCCAACTTGGAGGCGGAGGGGACGGACAGCTTCCGACTCTTTCACGGGGCGGCCGAGGGCAGGCCCGGGCTGTCGGTGGACCGATACGGCTCTCTGAGGTTGGCCCAGGTCGCCGCGTCGTCTCCGCTGAGTGGTCCGGAGGAAGCCGCCCTGGCCGCCTATCTCGACGAGGCAGGCGGGCCCTGGGTGATCGCGCAGAGAGAAGGGCCGCGCCTGGTCCCCCGCGCCGAGTCGTTTCCCGGCGTCTGGACATCCACATTCTGGTGCCGAGAGCTGGGGTTGGAGTTTGCCATCCACCTGGAGAGGGCTCATCGGGATCCTCAGCTGTTCCTGGACTTTCGCGCCGCCAAAAGAGCGCTGCGGGCGGTCCTGCCTAGCCTGGGCGAGCGGCTTTCCGTGCTCAACCTGTTCTCCTACACCTGCTCGATCAGCTGCCACGCGGCGGCGGCGGGGGCGGGGGAGATCTGGAGCGCCGACTTTTCCGGCGGCAACCTGGCCTGGGGGGCGAAGAACTTTCGCCGGAACCGATTGGAGGGGGCTCGAGCCGAGTTCCTGGAGGAGGACTGCGTGGGGCTGCTCTGGGCCCTCACCGATCAGCGCAAGGCGTTGTCGGCTCGTAAGAAGCTCAAGCACAAGATCGCGCCTCGTACCTTTTCTGTTGTGGTAGCCGACCCGCCGGCCTTTTCGAAGGGAAAGTTTGCCGCCGTCGATCTGGTGCGAGACCCGGAGACCGTGTTTGGACCGGCCTGGGAGGCGGTTTCACCCGGCGGACTCCTGGTGGCCGCGAACAACTCTGCCAGGGTCAGCCGTCCCGAGTTCGAGGAGCGCCTTCGCAAGCTGTTCGCCCGACGTTCGGAAGGGGGCGCTTGTGCCGGGCTAGAGTGGCTCACGCCCGATGCGGACTTCCCCTCCTTCGACGGAGAGCCCCCGCTGAAAGTGGCCTTCTGTCGTAAAACATGACCTTTGACGCTCCAGGGTGAAGCTTCTTCAAGCCGAAGCGTTTGGGATGAGCCCCGAGTCCTTTCCGCCCAGTTTCGCCGAGTACAGCCGAGCGTTAGAGCGGGTCCAGCGGCGAGCGGCGCTGCGGAGGATGGTGATGCACGTCGACATCGGCGACTCGGGGGAAGTGTTCCGGGGAGAAGAGCAAGAGCGCCGAGACCGCCAACTTCTCGATAGTTGGGAGAGGCAGCAGCGAGCGCCCTGGCCGGGCTACTAGGGCCTGAGCAGGACCGGTCAAGAACTCGGTCTGTTCGTTCGGCGAAGGATCTCCTTGCCCGTCGCAGGAAGAACCTGAAGCCATGATTCCCAAACTTGTAGCCCTACTTATGATGACCGTGGCGGCTGTCTTCTTCCTGAAGCGCTCGGTCAGACTTTTCCAATTCGTCAGAGTTGCCAAGCCGATCGACCGGTTTGACAACCCCGTTAAGCGCGTCACTGGGGTCGTGGTGTACGCCCTCGGACAGAAGCGTCTGCTCACCCGGCCCTACGCCGGTTTGATGCACGTGATGATCTTCTGGGGCTTCTGCGTGCTTTCCATCGCCAATATCACTCTGCTGATTCGCGGCGTGGCCGGGCGCGACTTCAACTTGCCGCTGCTGGGGCCGGACCAGTTCCTTGGCAGCCCCTATAATGCCATCAAAGAGGTCTTCATCTGCCTGGTGCTTGTCGGAGTGAGCATGGCGTTTTATCGCCGCCTGCTCTGGAAGCCAAAATTCCCCGAGGCCTCGGGCGACGCCCTCTTCATTCTCTCGATGATCGGCAGCCTGATGCTGGTGGAACTGCTCTTTGGCGCTGCCGAGATGGCCCACTGGAAACAAGAAGCGGTGGTCACTTTCAAACCCTGGGCGTTCCCCATCACGGGTCCGCTGTCGGGTTTGTTGGTCGGCATGTCGCCCGACACGCTGGCCCTTCTGCAGAATGTCGCCTGGTGGATCAACTACGCGCTGGTGCTCACGTTTGGCGCTTACCTGCCTTACTCCAAGCATCTTCACGTCATCACCGGTATCCCCAACGTCTACTTCAAGAACACCCGTCCTTACGGCGAACTGCGCAAGCTCGACCTGGAGAACGAAGAGAACCCGGAGTTCGGGGCCTCGACGCTGGCCGACTTCGACTGGAAGCGCTTTCATGACTGGTACACATGCACCGAGTGCGGTCGCTGCACCTCGGTCTGTCCCGCTTTCGCGAGTGGGAAGCCGCTGCACCCGAAGATGATCTCCGAGCAGCTTCGCGAGGAGTTGGTCGACCACGGCGGCGGAGTCGCCCTGCTAGAACTGGCCAAAAAGAACGGAGCTGTCGAGGAGGGCGCCGCAGCCGAAGCGCAAGCCGAAGGAGAGACGGCTCCCGGGCTGCGCCACCTTATGGACAACTTGAGCGCCGTTTCCGAAGATGCCCTGTTTGCCTGCACCACATGCCGCGCCTGTGAGCAAGCCTGTCCCGTGTTCATCGAGTACGTCCAGGAGATCGTCGACATGCGTCGGCACCTGGTCCAGGTCGAAGGCCGTTTCCCGCAGGAAGCGCAGCGCGCTTTCGACGGGATGGAGCGCAACAACAACCCCTGGGGGATCGGCTTCGCGACCCGGGGCGATTGGGCCAAAGACCTCGGCGTGCCATTGCTGGCCGAGGACCCCGGCGAACTTGACCTGGTCTACTGGGTCGGCTGCGCCGGCTCGTTCGATGAGCGTAATAAACAGGTTTCCAAAGCGATGGTCGCCATCATGCAGAAGGCCGGCCTGAAGTTCGCCATCCTGGGACAAGAAGAGGGCTGCACGGGCGACTCGGCTCGCCGTATCGGGAACGAGTATCTCTACCAGATGCTAGCGGCCCAGAACGTCGAGGTGCTCAACACCTACAACGTCAAGAAGATCGTCACCGCTTGTCCCCACTGCTTCAATACGATCAAAAACGAGTACCACCAGTTCGGCGGAGAATACGAAGTGCTGCACCACTCCGAACTGATCGCGGATCTGATTTCGACCAAGAAGATTCAGCTCAAGCAGGTTCCTGAAGTGTTGGGGACCTTCCACGACAGCTGCTACCTGGGTCGCTACAACGATATCTACGAGCAGCCTCGTGAGGTCTTGAAGGCCGCCGGAGTGAAGCTGGCCGAGATGGAGAAATCCCGCGAGACCGGTCGCTGCTGTGGCGCCGGAGGCGGCCGTATGTGGATGGAGGAGCACGGCACCAAGGTCAACGACATGCGTCTGGCCGACGCCCTGGAGTTGGCGGAGCGACCTAAGGTGATCGCCTCCTCCTGTCCCTTCTGCTTGACCATGCTCAGCGATGCCGTATCGACCAAGGACCTCACGGCGGAAATCAAAACCAAAGATATCGCGGAACTGGTCGCGGAAGCGCTTTAGCGCTCTCCTGACTCGGTCAAGGAAAGTCGCGAAGAGAAATTTTCTCACGATTTTCCGGCCGAAACATGGCGATAAAGCTAAGGAACGGTGCAGTGGTGCCGTTCCTTTTCTTTTTGGGGAGGATGGAGATCCTCGGCCTCGATGGTTTGGACTTCCCGACCGCGAGGTAAAGATAAGGACGATTTCCGGACGCTCCATCGAGGGGCGCAAGGGATCGCTCCAGGGCGGGGGGAAAATATGCAGGCGGACCGGTCTAGCCTCTTTTAGCCCGGTCCCTTGCAATGTAGACGATTGGGAACTTATCGGTGTCACTCACAAGCAGCAAGAAACCTTCAGACAAAAAGAAACTCTTTCTCATCGACGGTAACGGTCTGGCCTATCGGGCCTTCTACGCCGTGGTGCCCATCCACACGGCAAGCGGCGTGCCTATCAACGCCCTGGCGGGCTTTGTCAACATGGTGTTGCGCCTCTTGAAGACCGAGAACCCCACCCACGTGGCGGTCGCCTTCGACAAGGGGATCCCCACGGAGCGGGTTCATCCTTACCAGGATTACAACGCGCAGCGGGTAGAGATGCCCGACGACCTGGCGCTTCAGCTCCCTATGATCGAGGACTTCGTCCGAGCGCTGGGAGTCCCGGTGTTCCGAGTCCCGGGGCACGAGGCCGATGACTGCATCGGTACTCTGGCCAAACGAGGAGCCGAGGCCGATATGGATGTCCTCATCCTCTCCGGCGACCTCGACCTGCTTCAGTTGGTCGGACCGAAGATTCGCGTCCTGACCACCCGCCGAGGCATCTCGGATATGCTGGTCTACGACGAGAAGCAGGTCAAGAACCGCTTCAACCTCAAACCGGAACAGCTCGCCGACCTCCGGGCGTTGGCTGGCGATTCTTCCGACAACATCACCGGCGTCCCCGGGATCGGTGAGGTGACCGCCAAGAAACTGCTGTCTCAGCACGGTCGCCTGGAGGATCTCCTGAAGAACCTCTCCTCTCTACCGGCCAAATGGCGTAACCCTCTGACCGAGCACCGGGACGAGGCGATCGAGTTCAAGATGCGGGCCTCAATCCGGACCGATCTCGAGCTGGCCGTCGACTGGGATAAATGCGAATTCGGCGGAATTCCGGTCGAGCGAGTTGGAGAGATCTACGCTCGGACCGAACTCGACAAGTACCTCGAGGCCCTTCCCGAAGCGGGAACCGCTGGCGCCCTCTCCGAGGAGCAGCCGGTGGAAGTGACCGCTCTCGATGGTAAGAAGGCCAAGGCCGGCTTGAAGAAATACCTGGAGTCGGTCACCGACGAACTCGGCATCCTGTTCCTGGGCGCCGGCGAGGATCTGGTCGCTCTGGCGCTGTCGGCGCCGGGCCAGACGCCTACGGTGGTGCGTATCGGCGGCGAGTCGGTCTCGCTCAAGGACGCGCTCAAGCTTCTCCAGCCGCTGCTCAGCGCGGCCGATAAGAAGATTCATACCCATAACCTGCGCGGGCTGCTGATGACCCCCGAGGGGGCTGGATTGACCGACATTGGGGCCGACGTGCTCGATATCGGCGTGGCCTCTCATCTGCTCGATGCTCGCGAGGGCAACCCGTGGCTCGACGAAGTGGCCCGCCGCTTCGGCTACGATATTCCCGGTGAGGGCGAGCTGCTCGGGCACGGTGAAGGCTACCGCAAGATCTCGGACGTTCCGACCGAAGAGCTTGCCGATTGGGCGGCTCGCCGAGTCCAGGTTCTCAACCAGTTGGGCAACAGCCTCAAGGTCGAGCTGCAGAGCCAGGGACTCCTCGACCAGTACCTGTCCGTCGAGTATCCGATGATCCGGATCTACTCGGACATGGAGCGCGACCAGGTTCCGGTGGACGGAGAGGTTCTGACCACCTTCCAGGAGCAGGTCGATGTCTTGCTCAAAGAGTTGGAAGTCGCGATCTACGAGGAAGCCGGTCAGAAGTTCGACCTGCGAGACCAGAAAGAGTTAGCCGAAGTTCTCTTCGACAAGATGGCCCTGGCCGTGACGGCGCGCCCCAAGAACGGAGCGCTGATCGGACTCGACATCTTGAACCAGATCGCCGAACAGAACGCTATCGGAGCTCTGCTGCGCGACCACCGTGAACTCAGTTCGCTGGTAGCCTCCTTTGGCCGCTCTCGGGACCGCTTCGATTTGCCTCGGAGCGGCTGGTTACGCCGGATGGCCCAGTTCACCGTAAGCAATTCCGAGCGTCTGCTCTGGATGGGACCGGTGTCCGTGGGCGGCGCCACGGCGACCTTCAACCGCTTACTCAGCGAGGTGGACGGTCTGCCCAACGCCGACCTGCGTCAGCAGTTCCGCAAACTGCTGCTGTCGGCGCTCAAGACCGAAAAGAAGGGCGCTGTCCTTCTGGGTGTTGGGGTCAATCAGTTCCAGCTTCGCCTGGCAGCGCATCTTTCCGAGGACGGCGCCCTGCAGAAGGCGTTTATTCGCTCGGAAGATGTCGAAGTCCAACTGCTCACCAAACTGGTCGCCGAAGAAGAGCGGGAAGACACCAAGGACGCTCGTCAGGACCTGGTTGACACCCTGCTGGGCTCGATCGGGGAACACCGACTGGCGCGTCGCACCGGAATCACTCCCACCGACGCGAGCACTCGTATCGAAAATCTCATGGAGCTTTTCTTTGCCAGCTACCAGCAGATGGAGACTTTCTTCAGCGGCGAGCTGGAGAAGGCGCGTGGGCAGGGCTGGGTAGCCAGTCACGCCGGGCGTCGTCGTAGCGTGCCCGAGATGTCGAGCCGCAACTCGGACATCCGTGGAACGGCCGAAAGGGTGGCTCGCAACGCAGCGATCCAGAACAGCGCCGCCGACGTCATCAAGAAGTTCCTGGTGGATATCCACTCCCGCCTCGATACGACGGAGCTTCCCGCCAAGCTGGTCGCGCAGGTTCGTGACGAGCTGATCTTCGAAGTGCCTAAGAAATCGCTGGAGGCTGTGGCTACACAGCTGATGGCGGCTCTAGAAGAGTCGGTGAAACTTTCTGTTCCGATCGTCGCCGAAGCACGATCTGGGCGAAACTGGTCCGAGGCGGAGGCGGTTGAAGTAACCACCTCCGCGGGCCGTCGATAGATCGACGTTATTCCTCGGTCGGCCGCTCGAAAACGTGGAAAAATCCTTATAAACCAACGTTTGAGAGCTCGCCCACAGAGGAATAACCCACCGAGTCGCCAATCGGCGCCTCGATAACCCCGGTTAAATCAAAGAAATAAGAGAGAAAGCGCTCGCCCCCCCGAGCACGATTGAGGAATTCCCAATGACCAACACCGAAGACCAACAAGCTGTCGCAACGGCGGAAGCTCCCGCCGAGGCCGAAGCCGCCGTAGAGTCGATGGAAGCTCTGATGAGCAGCCACGACGCCTACGAGGAGAGCTTCCGCGAACTCAAGCGCGGCGAGTTTCTGACTGGCCACGTCATCCAGATCAACGACGACGGCGTCATGGTCGACGTTGGTTACAAGACGGAAGGGTTCATCCCCCTGAACCAGCTGACTCACCGCCGCGATGCTGACCCTAAGGAGCTCGTCGAAGTGGGCCAGGAGGTCAAGGTGGTCGTCCTGCGCGTCAATCACGCCGAAGGACAGGTTCTGCTCTCGAAGCGTCAGGCTGACGTTGAAGGCGCTTGGCTCTCCATCATCGAGGCTCACGAGGCTGGCGAAATCCTCGAAGCTACCTGCGTCGAGCAGGTCAAGGGCGGTCTGATCGTCGACATCGGTCTGCGCGGATTCGTCCCCGCTTCTCACGTCGACCTGCGTCCCGTTAGCGACCTCTCCGACTACGTCGGCGAAGTCATGAAGCTTCAGATCCTCGAAATCGACCGCAATCGCCGCAAGGTGGTCCTGAGCCGCAAGAAGGCTCTCGAGTCGCAGCGCACTCAGATGAAGGAAGCCACCATGGGCGACCTGACCGAGGGCCAGATCGTGAGCGGCGAAGTCGCTCGTCTGACCAACTTCGGCGCCTTCGTCAACCTGGGCGGAGTCGACGGTCTGGTTCACATCTCCGAGATGTCCTGGAAGCGCATCAAGCACCCCAGCGAAATCGTCCGCGTGGGCGAAGCCGTGGACGTGCGCGTTCTCAGCGTCGACCCCAACAAGGAGCGCATCTCCCTGTCGCTCAAGCAGGCTCGCCCTGACCCGTGGCAGGAAATTTCGCGCAGCTTCAACGTGGGTAGCGTCATTGGCGGTAAGGTGACCAAGCTGGCCAAGAACTACGCTTTCGTCGAAGTGATGGACGGCGTCGAGGGTCTGGTTCCCCTGTCCGAGCTCTCCGAATTCCGCGTTTCCAAGTCTTCCGACGTCCTCACCGTAGGCCAGGAAGTCAAGGTTCGCGTCATCGACCTGAAGGCCGACCAGCGTCGTATGACCCTGTCGGTTCGCCAGGCCGAAGCTGGCAGCATGCCCCAGGTAACCGCCAAGACCACCGGTCCTGGCTCCGGCTTCACCATTGGTGACCGCCTGCCTGACAGCCTGAAGCACATGCTGGGCGAAGACACCTCCGGCGACAACTAAGCGTAGCGCCTGATGGCTTAACGAAGGGGCTGGAGCGCTTGCTCCGGCCCTTTCGTTCATGTTCGGATAAACGAACTTCTTACAGGACTCTGGTGACTATTTTCGAGACTGCTCCCTCATTTTGTTTGGCGCTAACCGGAGGCATCGCTTGCGGTAAATCCACCGTTGGTGCCAGGCTCGCCCACGCGGGCCTGCACCGGGTCGATTCCGACCAGGTCGCTCGGCAGGTTGTCCTGCCCGGCACCCCCGGCCTTGCCGGCGTCGTACAACTTTTCGGGGAGGGGGTGTTGCTCCCCGACGGGACTATGGACCGCCGCGCCGTGGGTCAACGGGTCTTCGCCAGTGAACGGGCGAGGCGGGACCTGGAGTCGCTGCTTCACCCGCTGATCTGGAAGGTGATGAGTGACGAGATGGCCGTCGCGGCGGATACGCGACGGGAGACGGTGTTCGAAATTCCGTTGCTCTATGAGAACGGTAATGAGAGTCGGTTCTCGACCGTTTGGGTCGTGGCTGTCTCGAGGGGGGTTCAACTCCAGCGCCTTCAGGACCGAGACCGGCTGAGCTTCGAAGAGGCGCAAGCGCGCCTGGATAGCCAAATGGACGTCGAAGAGAAGGCTCGTCGGGCAGACTACGTGATCCGCAACGAAGGCGCTCCAGAGGCTCTCGACGCAGCCATTGCGCAGGGCCTTGCCCGGTGGAGAGAGGCCCGCGCGTGAAGGGCAGAAGATGGCGACTCTTGCTGCTCCTTCTGATGTTGGCTATAGGCCTCACGCCCTTAGCCATGCGGGTTTATTACCGGGTTGATCACCTGCCCCTTATCCTCAAGGCCTCGCGGGACCACGGAGTCAGCCCGCATCTCATCGCAGCCATCATCTTCACCGAGAGCAAGTTCCGGGCCGACGCCCGCTCCGAGGTCGGCGCCTCCGGATTGATGCAGTTGATGCCGGAGACGGCGGAGGATGTCGCCGAACGGTTGGGGGTCGACGACTTCCATCCGGACAGTCTGCACGACCCCGCGGTCAATATCGACCTGGGTGTGGCTTACGTGCGTTTTCTGCAGGACCGCTTTCACGACACCGACCTGGTTCTCGCCGCCTACAACGCCGGTCCCACGGTGGTGGAGGAGTGGCAGAGGGAGCAAAAGCCGATTCTCTACCCCGAGACCCGGCACTACATCAAAGCGGTGAGGCGCCACCAGGGTCGACTGCGTCATCTCTATCCCGAATGGAACGAACGGGTGAAAGAAGATCCGAAGCCGCCCGCGAAAGGGACCTGACCCTACGACTTGGAATCGGAAGTCTACGTTTTTAGCAAAGAGGTACGAAACACGATGAGTGACACGGCACGCCAACCCAGAAGCGATTTCGGAAAATGCGTCGGTGAGAAGGTAGAACTCTTTCTCAGCGACTCGGCGGTACTGGCCCCGCTGGGTCTGCCCAGCAAGGATGGCAAACTCGAAGGGCGCCTTGTCGGGGTGGATCGCCCCGGCCTTTGGATAGAGCCGCAGGCCTGGCTCGAAGAGGCGCTGGCCGCCGAGAAATCCGTTCGCCACGTGTTCATCAAGTGGGAAAACGTCCTCGGTCTGACCCGCGCTATCGAAAGTGAAAAGTTTGAGCAGAAAAAAGAGTATCGCGGCCTTCGCCCCCGCCCTTAGTCGAGTCGGCTTCTGGAAAACGGTGGCGGCGCTAGCGCTCTGGCCGTCGCTGGCCGGCCCGACGCTTGCCTGGGACCTTCCTAAGGAGCCGGCGATCATGGGCAAGGAGAGCCGAGTCTCGGTCGGCGATGGCGAGTCGCTTTACCAGGTGGCCCGTCGCTACGGCTACGCCATGGAGCACCTGGCGGAGGCGAACGCTCTCCCTCTGGCCGCCGGGGCGGTAGGACGCGAAAGCGTTATGCTGCCGTCTCGGCGGATTCTTCCCGAAGCGCCTCCCGAGCCGGGTGTGGTGGTGAACCTGCCGGAGCGCGGCTTTTACCTGTTCGGCGATGGTGAGCCTCGTTTCTTTCCCATCGCGGTGGGAGAGCCCGGGCGATTTGCCACGCCCACCGGCCAGTTCTCTATTGTGGAGAAGGTCGAGGACCCGGACTGGATCGCCCCCGAGTGGGCCGGCCTGGGGGAAGACAACGTGATCAAGGCTGGGCCCGACAATCCGCTGGGCGATCGCTGGATCGGGCTATCTTCGCCCGGCCTGGGGATGCACAGCACCAATAACCCGGCCTCCATCGGGTCAGCTACCTCGCACGGCTGTATGCGGATGTATCCCGAGGTGGCCCGCGCGGTCTTTGACCTGGTGCGGACCGGATGGCCGGTTCGGATCGAGTATGTGACCTCGCGTCTGGCCCTGGAGCGAGCGGGGATCTTCGTTTCGGCGTTTCCCGACGTCTACGGGCGCGGGCAAGGGTTGACGCGCCTGCGCAAGCAGTTTGAGCGCGACGATCTTCTCGGTTTCTATTCCGAGGAGCTGGTACGCCCAGCCCTCCAGGAGCGACGGGGGATACCGGTCAAGGTCGTTGACCTCTCGCCGAAGGCCTGGGTCGGGACGGACTGGTTCCCTGCCGCCCGCCTGGGTCAGAGCCTTTTTATCGAGCAGGGAGTTCTGGAGAAGTCCGGAGTCGTCATGGACTACTCGCTGGCCAACCGCTCCGTAACTTTGACCCGGGGCGAAAAGAAGTTGACGCTGCCGCTCTACCTCTCTTCCGAGAGCGACCGAAAGGCCGAGCAGGCTTTTCTTTCCCGCGGTTCGGGCTGGTTTCCGGCTCGGAAGGCGCTGGCTGCGATGGGTCTTAGTATGACCTGGGAAGCGTCCGAGAACCGTCTCCGGGTGGAAGGGTAGCGTGCCCTTTACTCTGGCGTTCCTCAGTCGTGTCCTGTTCACGGGGACCGCACTCTGGTTCTGCTTAGAGTTGCCCGGCGATAAGGTAAAAAAAAACTTTACCTGCTCGCTCTGAGCCTGTTTTTCCTGACCGTCCACGCCGGGTTCGGCATGGCGCTCACGGATCACTGGGACGCGCTGCCGACCCTGCTCTGGGGCTGGCTGTCCGCCGGCCTCTCCTTCTCCCTTCTGCACCGAGAGGTGACGCGATGGGATGAGCCGGTCTTGCCCCCGCTGGCCATGCTCTACGCGGTCGGCTGGTACGAACTCTGGCGTCTGGACCGGGTTCTGGCGGGGAAACAAGGTCTCTGGCTGATTGCTGCCACGCTTGCCGCGGTCGTTCTGACCAGAAAACTTCGGCGGATCAACTGGTTGGAACGGTATCGACAGGTGTTGCTGCTCGGGGGGCTGGGTCTTCTGGCCTCGGCTCTGCTGGTGGGGACCGAGGTCAACGGAGCGAAACTCTGGCTTCGCCTGGGCCCTTTCTCCTTTCAGCCGATCGAGATTGTCAAGATCCTGCTGGTCATCGCCCTGGCCAGTTTCTGGCGCCGTTTCCGTCTATGGTTCACCTTTTCACCCAACCGTCAGCGGGATCGCCTGCCGCGACGTGGGATGTTGATGCTCCTATTGGGCTGGGTGATGGGTCTGGCGATCCTGGTCGTTCAGCGCGACCTGGGTATGGCGCTACTCCTGATCGGAGTCCTTTTCACTCTGTTCTACGTGACGATGGGCCGCCGCGACCTGGTGGTGATCGGAGTTGGGGCTTTCTTCGTGGCTTCCGCGGCGGCGATCATGGTTTTCGACCACGTTCGGATCCGGATCAGGGCATGGTGGGACCCCTTCGCGCTGGAAGAGACGGACGGCTACCAGATGGTGCAGGGCCTTTACGCGGTCGCTGATGGCGGACCGTGGGGCAGGGGTCTCTTTCTGGGGAGGCCCTATCTCGTACCAGAGGCGCATAACGACTTCATCCTGGTGGCTATCAGTCACGAACTCGGCTGGCTGACCGCTGCTGCGGTCATCGCGTGCTGCGGTTTTCTGGGATATCACTTTTTCGGGATGGCAAGTCAGGCCCGGGGCTCGTTTCGAATCCTGCTTCTCACCGGACTGGCCAGCCTCTGGTGTATTCAATGCTTCATAATCATCGGCGGGGTTACCAAAGTCATCCCGATGACTGGTCTGACTTTGCCTTTTGTCTCTTACGGCGGCTCGTCGCTCCTGTCCAATGTTCTTCTGGTGGCGCTGATCGCCAAGTGTGGTCGCCATGGAACTTGAACGCCGCTTAAAGAAGGTCGCCCGCTATCATCTGGCGCTTTTTCTGCTGCCGCTGCTCTCCCTACTGTACTACGGATGGTGGAGCGCTGATGTGTTGGACCAGCGGCCGGATAACCCGCTCCGGCTCTCTCCCATGGCGCGGAGGGGGAAGATCCTTGACCGCCACGGGGAGCCCCTGGCCGAAAGCACGGGAGAGCGTCGGCTGTACCCCCTGGGCTCAGCCGCCGGACCGCTGATCGGTTATCATCTGCGAGGGCGTAACCAGAGCGGGCTGGAGGCCCTTCTGCAGACGGAGTTATCTCCGCCGGCCCCTCCCAAGAGCTTGTGGGGCGCCTTGCAGATGGACCGAGAGAAGCAGCAGGGCGTACCGCCTTTGCAGGGCTCTTCCGTCTCCTTGACTCTGGACTCGCACCTGCAGAGCAGCCTCCAGGCGCTCTTGGAGCCACGCGCCGGCGCCATCGTCGTGTCCGACGAGGCCACGGGCGAGATCCTGGCCGCCGTGAGCGGGCCGTCTTTTGACCCCGGGGACATAGCTCGTGACTGGCAAGAGCTAAGGGCGGACCCGCGCAGTCCGCTGATCGAGCGAGTCGGTAGCGGTCTCTATCCGGTAGCTTTCCCCGACGGCTCGTCTCTCTTGCCGCCGGAACACAGTAAAGAGCACGCCTGGCTGGGCGACAACCCGTTCCCGGGCTACCCGGGAGCTTCTTCCGCCGTAGAGTTGGATGGGACCGTGTTGGTTTCACCGCTCATGCTCTTGAGCATGGCGGCGGGAGAGGGGCAGGTCCCCACTGCGGGCTCGCCTCGACTCCTGCGGAATCCGTCGCAGGATACCGTCGGGCCGGCGACGGCCCCTCCCACCCCCGGACCGGGTCAAGAGGAAGCGGGAGCCCGTGTTTACCCCCTGCTGGGACCGGAGTTCCGAGACTCTCCAGCGTTCCAGGTTCTGCTGGGCCGGGTCGAGGCGGAACGCCCGCTGCTCTTTGCGGCGGTTTTGGAAGACGCTTCCCCCCAGCAGATGACGGCCGTCAAGGGACGCCTTCTCTCTCTCCTGTCCAGCTGGCGGGAGGGTCCGGTCGGTTCCAGGTGAAATCGACCGGGATGAAGTTCGGACTTTATGTGGCCCTGGCCCTTTGCTTATCGTTCCCGCTGGCGGCCCAGGCTCAAGGGCCCTCGGATTGGTTGCGCCTTATCAACTCGGAGGAGGGAAGGACCGAGAAGCTGGGCGAGAACCAGGTGCTGTTCGCTCCCTCTCAATCCGAGGCGTTTCCCGGGCTGGTAGCCGTCGGTTATCGCCAGAGCGACGAGACCTATACCCTGGGCAGCCTGATCTGGGAAGGGAAGGTTTGGACCCCCATGGCGGGTTACGCTCGGATTCTCAAGTCGCTCGGCTATCAGGACGCCGATGATGCTGGTCGCGATAGCCTTTTTCTCGGTCTGCTCCGCGAATGCAACGCGCCTCTAGGCGTCCACCTCTACGCGGGTCCGGCCGCGAAGGAAGCCGACCGTCCGGCTCCCCCTTCGGGTCAACGACAGCTCGACGGTCAGCAGCGCGCGACGGTCTGGTTCTGGAAGGAGCCTGGGGCCAGGGAGGGCGTCGAGTGGCGCCAGGTGTTCTACCAGATCGACCTTCGCGAGGATCGGGTCAAAGTCAAAACTCTGGGAACGTACTATCCCGAGACGGAAGGGCTTCGCGGCTTTCCTTCCAGCCCTTCAAAATCTTCCGAGTAAGCGAGGAGAGAGCCAGGTTCGAGGTGGGGTTCCAGAGAGCCGCCTCGATACCCAGGCTTCGAAGGAAGTCCAGCGCGGTGGCAACGGGGGTATCGCACGCCTCGAGCTCGATATCCAGCTTGCGACCGCTGATACTGTAGGCCAGCCTCGCGGCCGATCCGGATGAACGAGGAGGCTGCTGGTTTAACCATTCTTCCAGCGCCGCCCAGACGTCACCGGAAGCGAGACCCTGTCCGAAGGCGAGCGGGGGCTGGTAGAGGTCGCTAAGAAGACCGACCGAGGTTCCTCTGACCAGGATGCAACCGTCTTCCAGGTCGCCGATCAGGTAGGCTTTGACAGGGGTGAGTCGGGGGGCTTTCTTGGGCTTGGGCAGCGGGATGGATTCCTCAACCCCTCGGGCGTGAGCCTGGCAGCTCTTATTCCAGGGGCAGAGAAGGCAGGCCGGGGCCCGAACCTTGCAAAGGCTGGCTCCAAGTTCCATGAGAGCCTGATTGGTGATGCCGAAGTCCGAGTCGGGAAGGGCCGTTTCGACGCGTCGTCTCAGCTCGTTCTGAACCGCGATCGAGTCCGCTCGCGTCTCCCAGCCATAGAGGCGCAGGAGCACACGCAAAGCGTTGGTGTCGAGCGCCAGGTGGGGGAGGCCCAGGGCGATGGAGGCGACGGCGGCTGCGGTGTAGGGGCCCAGTCCTGGTAAAGCCAGTAGCTCTCCGAGGGTGCGAGGCTCGTCTGGTGCTGCGAGCAGAATCTGGGCTGTCTGATGGAGACGGCGCGCCCTGCTGTAGTAGCCCAGTCCGCTCCAAGCAGCCATGACCTCGTCGACCGTGGCCTGGGCCAGCGCGGCTACGGTGGGGAACAGCGCCATCCAGCGCTCGTACAGGGGGACAACGGCGGCCACCGTCGTCTGCTGGAGCATCAGCTCGGAGACCATCACGGGATAGAGCTCTCGAGAGCGTCTCCACGGTAGTACGCGAGCGTTTTGGGCGTACCACCCGAGAAGTTTCGACTCCAATTCGGGAGTCAAACGAACCTCGCAGGGGAAAAATCGTGTGAAAATTTTCGGATAAACATTTGTTGGGTGTACGGTGGGAGATTGCGTCCGTGGCGAAGGGTCGCACCTTCCCCAGGGAGAAGATGGGTTCAGATTGATGGGGCTAGCTGAAGCGTGCCCTCACTACCACGAGGAGACTTTGAACAGTATGGACAGCATGGGCGGCGGAGATACCTCACTAGAGACCGGAGTCCTTTCGATCGACGATTTGCTTCACCTGATGGTGGAGCGCGGCGCTTCCGACCTTCATATCAAGCAGGGCTCGGCGCCGATGATTCGTGTGGACGGTGAACTCACTCCCGCCACCTATGAAATTCTCACCGCCGATGCCGTACGCGCGATGTGTGAATCCATCCTCACCGACGAGCAGAAGGCAAAGTTCGTGGCCGAGAAAGAGCTGGACCTTGCTTACTCGGTCCCAGGTCTATCCCGTTTTCGTGTCAACATCTATCTGCAGCGCGGAACCTGGGGCGCGGCGCTCCGTGTGATTCCGGCCCGTCCGCTTTCCCTCGACGAGCTGAAGATGCCGCCCATCATCAAGGAGTTGGCGCTGCGTCCTCGCGGCCTGGTTCTGGTGACGGGACCGACCGGTTCCGGTAAGTCGACCACCCTGGCCGCGATGATCAATCACATCAACGAGAGCAAGCGCTCGCACATCGTGACCATCGAGGACCCTATCGAATTTTTGCACAAAGACAAGAACTGCGTGATCTCGCAGCGTGAGGTCGGCTTCGACACCCACTCCTTCTACAACGCCCTGAAGCACGTGCTACGTCAGGACCCGGATGTGATTCTGATCGGTGAGATGCGAGACCTCGAAACGACCGCCATCGCTATCTCGGCGGCAGAAACCGGTCACATGGTTTACGCCACTCTGCACACCAACTCGGCCGCGACGACGGTCGACCGCGTGATCGACATCTTCCCGCCTTACCAGCAGGCTCAGATCCGAATGCAGCTATCGGTGACTTTGGAAGGCGTGCTGTGTCAGACCCTGGTGCCCAAGGCGAAGGGCGGCGGTCGTGTGATGGCGATGGAGATCATGCCGGTTATCCCCGCTATCCGTAACATCGTTCGCGAAGGAAAGAGCCACCAGATCCCCAACGCGATTATGTCCGGTAGCCAGTACGGCATGCAGTCGATGGATATGGCGCTGCGAAACCTGTACCAGCAGGGCCTGGTGACCTATGAGGACGCGGTGGGCAAGGCCTCCAGCGCGGAAGAGTTCAGCCGACTGGTGGCCGGCTAGTCGGCCCACCCCGGCAGGCGGAGGGGTTTGCCTCTCCCACGAAGAGAAGGCTCGGTGGGTTCACCGGGCCTTTCTTTGTAAGTGTCGGGGGGCGCAAGGCCGGGCTAAATCTCACGGTGCCCCGACGGAACAAACCCGGATTCGCCCCGTCAGCCGGTAGGGTATCCGACCCTCGGTGTTCAAAGACCGCTCTGGCGGGGACCTCCGTTCCGAGGGGCCGCGAAGTCGAGAAACAGGAGACACGTCCGAAAGATGAACGTAGAAGAACTCTTTACTACCATGGTCGACAAGCGGGCCTCCCACCTGCACCTGGTGCCTGGTAGCCCGATCATGATTCGGCGTGGTTCGGTCCTGGAGCCTCTCGATGGGCATATCCTGTCGCCTCAGGACACCAAAGCGATCTCCGAGACGATCATGAACGAAGATCTGCTCGATGAGTTTGACGAGAAGATGGAGTGCGACTTCTCCTTCTCGGTGCCGGGTCTATCGCGTTTTCGCATTGTCTGTTTCCAGCAGCGCGGCTCGGTGGCGATCGTCATCTCGACGAACCCGCCCGCTCCGCCTTCGCTGGACGAAGTGCGTCTGCCGCAGTCGTTCCTGGACACCTTCGCCAAGGCTCCGAGTGGACTGTTCCTGATCACCGGCCCCCGCGGCTCGGGTAAGTCGCACACTCTGGCGGCCATCATCAAGCATCTGCTGGAGACGCGGAATATCAAGATCGTCTCGATCGAGAACCCGATCGACTTCCTGCACAAGAACCGCAAGGGGGTCATCTGTCAGCGCGAGATCGGCACCGACTGCGTGAGCTACGATGCCGCCTTCCGCTCCTTGCCTTACCAGGCGCCCGACGTTATCGCCGTCAGCAACGCCGACGACTTCAGCGTGGTGCGTAAGGTTCTGGACCTGGCCTCTTCCGGTAACACGGTGCTCTGTACCATCAACTCTCCCAACGCGTTGGTGACCATCGAGAACATGGTCGGCATGTTCCCCCCCCACCTGCATCAGCAGGCTCGTACCATGCTCGCTGTATCGCTGAAGGCTGCCGTGGCTCAGACCCTGCTGCCGAAGGCCGACGGAGATGGCCTGGTTGCTGCCTTCGAGGTGCTGATCGCGACCCCGCAGGTCCAATCGTTCCTTCGTGAGGACAAGATTTCCCAACTGCCCGGCGTCATGGCCACCAGTGGGCGCGAGTTCGGTATGAGTTCGCAGGAGATGGCTCTGCGCGCTCTGGTGAAGAAGAACCTTATCACCGAAGCCGAGGCCTATCGCCGCGCCGTCAACCCGGAAGCTCTCAAGAAGATGATGTCGCTGCCTTACTAAAGGACAGGCGCTCCATCTCACGACGAATCTAAATCCACTCCATCAGGAGCCTTTTTGCCATGCTCGATATCAAAGTCATTCGCGAACGACAACAGGACCTCAAGGACATGCTCGCCCGACGGGGATCGGACACTGCGGTGGTCGACCGGGCCGCCGAGGCCGACCTCAAGAAGCGGGAAGCGATCGTCGCTGCCGATGCGCTCAAGGCCGAACGCAACACCGTCAGCAAAGAGCTCGGGATGAAGAAGAAGGCCGGCGGCGACATCACGGCCGAGGCTCAGCGCATGAAGGACGTGGGGGAGGAGATCAGACGCCTCGACGCCGAGATCAACGAGCGGGAAACCGAACTGACCGGCTACATGGAAAACTTCCCCAACTTTCCGCACGAGTCGGTGCCGGACGGAAAGTCCGATGCCGAGAACGTGGAAATTCGCCACTACGGGGAAAAGCGCGCCGCCGCCCCCTGGGAGCTGCCGCATTGGGACCTGGGACCCAAACTCGGCATTTTGGACTTCGAGCGAGGCGCCAAGATCTCTGGCTCGCGCTTCTGGCTGTTGAAGGGTGCAGGAGCCCGCCTGGAGCGAGCCCTGATCAACTTCATGCTCTCCTTGCATACCGAGCAGCACGGCTATACTGAAATTCTCGGGCCGTCGCTAGTTCTGGGCGAGACGCTTTACGGGACCGGTCAGCTCCCGCGCTTTGCTGAGGATCTGTTTCATTGTGAAGGCACGGATCTCTACCTGATCCCTACCTCCGAGATCTCTATGACCGGAATCCACGCCGGCGAGATTCTCGACGAGAAAGAGCTGAACATCAACTACTGTGGCTTCTCTCCGTGCTTCCGGTCCGAGGCCGGGGCGGCAGGCAAGGACACCCGCGGGCTGGTACGAGTGCATCAGTTCCACAAGGTAGAGCTGGTCAAGCTCTGCAAGCCGGAAGACTCCTACGACGAGCTGGAAAAGATGGTGGCCAACGCCGAGAAGGTGCTGCAGCTGCTGGAGATCCCTTATCGGACCGTCGACATCTGCCTGGGAGACCTCGGTTTCACCGCCTCGAAGAAGTACGATCTTGAATTCTGGTCCCCGGTTCAGGACCGCTATATCGAAATCAGCTCGTGCTCGAACTGCACGGACTTCCAGGCCCGCCGGGCTGGAATCCGGTTCCGTCGCGCCGACGGCAGCAAAGAGTTCGTTCACACCTTGAACGGCTCTGGCCTGGCCGTGGGTCGGACGATGGTCGCCCTGCTGGAAACTCACCAGCGCGAGGACGGGCGGGTCCATATCCCCGAGGCGCTCCGCCCGTACTTCGGCGCCGACCTCTTGTGACCGATGCGTTGATGGGGCAAGGCTCGGCTTCTCGGAGCGACGTCTTGCTGCTAGGGGGCGAGCCCGCGGCTCTGAGCTGCGCGGCTCGCCTTTTGCGTGGCGGGGCAAGGGTCGTTCACCTTTTCCCCGAGCCCTGGGGCCTCTTCGGGGCTTCCCGTGACATCGGCGTGGCCTATCCCGAGCTGGGAGAGCCGCTGGAGCGGCTGGAGTACGCTCTGGGGCCGGAGGCGGCCGCTGAGCTTCACGCGTGGGGCAAGGACGGCGTGAACGCCCTCCTCCAGGCCGCTGAGGGGTTGGAGGGTCTGCGTCGAGGCTCTCGCCTGCAGCTGTCGCGGGACGAAGGCTCGGCCGCTCTGTCGGCGAGAGATGCCCTCGATCGCCAGAGGTTGGGCGACGAAGTTCGGCTGATGAGCGGTGCGGCGGCCTCGAACTACGCGCCGCTGTCGACCAGCGTTCACCAGGCCTGCTTCGAGACTCACGCGATCGCCTTCGCGCCGGCACCGCTCTGCGAGCAGCTTCAAGCCAGCCTTTCCGAGTCGCCGAGCTACACGGCTGTGCCCCTGACGGCAGAGCAGTGGGCGAACTGCAGGGTGGAAAGCGGGGTCGGGGAGGCGGTCGCGACCTGGCCGTGCGGAGAGGCCAGAGGCGAGGCTGCCGTGGTGGCAGCGGCCTTCGAGTCGGCCAGGCTGCTGAACCGCTTCTCCCGAGCTCTGGTGCCGCTTCTAGGCCAGGCGTTCCGCTCTGCTCCGTTGCGAGAGAAGGCGCGCTCTTCGGTAGTAGGAATAACCTCGTCGTGGGGGCTAGAGCGTTACCGTTTTGACGAAGAGTCTCGGCTGTTAGGATGCGGCATCGACCCGGGTTCGGGCGAGTTCTATCCTCGACCGGTGGTCCTGGAGTCGATGCAGGAGACCCTGTGGAAGCGAGCGGGCGGTCTGTTTTCTGACCTGGGCGAGAGCACCGAGGAGGCGCTTCGCTGGGGGGTGCTGTTCTGCACCACCTGCGATGGCCTGCCCCTACTGGGTCCTTTGCCCGGCGAGACTCGGCGGCACGTCATCGCGGGCTTCGGAACCTCGGCATGGAGTCGAGGCTTCCGGGCGGGACAGCTTATCGCCGACAGTCTGCTTCAGGGGCGCCGCAGCGACGGCGGCTTGCTCGACCGCTGTTCGCCTCGTCGACTGGTCTAAGAGCGAACGGCGCGAGGGGAAAGACCCCGGCCCGCCCCTGGTGGAAGGGGAGGAGGCTTACTCGGTAGCCGCAGGCTGAGAGAAGAAGTTCTCGCGCACGATGGCTTCGAAGATCGGGAAAAGCTCCGGGTCGAAGTGGCCATCGGCCATCTCTTCCATGATGCTGAAGGCTTTTTCCGGCGTGAACTTGCGGGCTTTACCGTCGTCTCCCAGGCGGTACACCCGAGGCGTCGTCAGAGCGCTCCAGACGTCGGCCAGCGTCATGACTCTGGCCAGGAACGGAATCTCTTTCCCTTTAAGACCGTCCGGGTAGCCGGTTCCGTTCCATTTCTCGTGATGGGCCCGAACGATGGCTACCAGTTCGTCCATCCCGGGAACGTTGCGGAACAGGTCGGCCGAGCGCGCCGCGTGGGTCTTCATGATGTCGAATTCGGCATCGGAGAGCTTACGCGGGGCGTTGAGGATCTCTTCGTCGACGAAGATCTTCCCGACGTCGTGCAGTTCGGCCGAGATCCGCATGTACTCGCGCTCCTGTCGGCCCAGGCCCAAGCGGTCCACAATCATCAGGCTCATGTCGCGCACGTCCATGGAGTGCCGGTAAGTGTAGTTGTCTTTGATGTCGAGCGCCTTCACCATCATTCGCATGACGTTGAGCTGGCTTTCGACTCGGAGCTCGCCGTAGAGGCGGACATTCTTTTCCAGCGCCGCCACCACACGAGGGTTATAGAGCGTACCGGAGCCTTCGCGAATCCGCTCGAGCGACTCTTCCACGCCCAGTCGGCGACCCACGTAGGAGCTCATTTCGAGATAGTCGTCCGCGACCTTCAGGACCTGGGCTTCAAGCGGCATCTCGCGGTAGTGAGACTTGCCCAGAGAGCCGATGAACTGCAGCGCCTGATGAAGATCGCGATTCGGCTTGAGGATTTTGACGGCGTTTTCGAAGATCTGCGAGAACTGCTCTCGTTCTTCGGGGTTCAAGTCGTCCCCCCGGCGTTCGCGGACGATCAGCTGGCGGGGGAGGGAGACCTTCCCGATTTCGTGCAGGTAGCCGGCAAAGAGGATCTCTTCGCTAAGCATGGGGCAGAGGATGCGGCTCATTTCGCGAGCCAGTTGGCCCACTTCATAGCAGTGCTCCATCTGCTCGGCGCCGCCGGCGGCCGAGTTGAGCTCCATGATCAGAGTCAGGTCCGCGTACTCGAGAGCAAAAGAGCGGTCGGCACGGAATTTCGAAATGGTTTCGGCGTCCGTGTCCAGGCTTTCCAGCAGAGAGACGCGCTCGTCCACCAGGCGATGCATTTTCGAGGCCAGTTCAGGCCAGCTTCGCATCAGCTCGGAGAAGTCGTCTTTGGTCAGCTTCAGCGCCGAGGTGGCACCGATGGCACGGACGGTGGCTGAACGAGGCTGGTCGATGATCAGCGACATCTCGCCAAAACCCTCGGAAACGCCAAGCTCGGAGAGTACCAGAGGGTTGCCGTCGCTCTCTTTGAGAACCCGAACTCGACCTGATTTGATCAGGTAGAAGCTGTCCCCAATCTCTCCCTCGACCACGATGTCCTGACCGGCCGCGAAGCTAACCGATTGGAGCTTGGTGGCGATCGAGGCCAGCACGTCGTGACTGAGCGAATAGAACAGCGGATTGGTGGCTAGGAAAGCCTCTACCGAATCTCCGGTTGTAAGTGAGCTTTCCATCATGAGCGTGCTCCTTGGCGGGGAAGGCTACGGCGCTAAAGTCTCGCGGGTTAGCACGAGGCGGTTAGGCTCGGTCCAGCTTTCTGATCACACCGACCACTCGGCCCAGAATGGCGGAAGGGTCTTCGGGAGGAGACGTCAAGCGAGTCAGGCCTACCCCCGTCGGCCCCTGGGCCAGGACCATATCCCCTCGCAGCGCTTTGTCCGAGCGGTCCACGATGACCAGATCACCTGAAACAATCGATTCCTGGCTATAGTTTCGCTCGACCGTGAAAAGGAAGCTCTCACGGCTACCGGCTAGCTCCATGGGAAGCGGCATGGTCTCGACCGGTTGGCCGTCGGGTGCGGCCTGTCCGTCGAGCAAGCGTCCGGGCGCCTTCGAAATAGGAAGGTCGACCAGACGAGGGCGGTTCGAGGTGCCATCGAGAAGTTCGATCGAGCGCGGCTTGGAGGGGTTTCTTTTCAGATAGCCCTTGCTTTCGAGCGAGCGCAGGTGCGAATGCACGGTAGAGCTCGAAGAGAGGCCTACGGCTTCACCGATTTCGCGGATGGAAGGCGGGAAGCCCCGGGATTCCACCGACTCACGGATAAAAAACAAGATCTGCTCTTGTCGACGGCTGAGTCGATTCTTTGAGGTGGGAACCCCTGGCATTGGCAAACCTCCACGGAGAAAAAAACGTTATACTGACGGGCTTTGTGAGCTTCGAGGAAGCCGAAGTATATCACATCGATTTCCGCCGGAGCAATGAACTTTATGTTTCCTCGACGGCTTTTGATTGCCGTTCGAGGGCGGCCTGTGAGAGTGCTTTGCGCATCGTCTCTAAAGACCTTGCCTGCAGTCGTGAGACATGCATCTGAGAGATGTTGAGCACCTTGGCGACTTCGCTCTGGGAGCGGTTCTCGAAGAACCGCAGGTACATCAGCAGGCGCTCTCTAGGGGGCAGGGAGGAGAAGGCGCGATGGAGCGCCAGTCGGTCCTCTACCAGTTCGAGCTGAAGGTCGGCACGGCCGAGGTAGTCGAGTAGGGACGACGTCTTGCGGCTGTCTTCGCTCTCTAACTCGGTATCGATGGAAAGAAGGTTATAGGACTGCCCCAGCTCCTGGGCTTCCAGAACATCTTCGGCCGTGACGCCGAGTTTCTTTGCCAGCTCTTCGGCCGTGGGGACCCGGCCTAAGTGGGCCGTGAGCTCCTCGGTCGTTTTGGCTACCGAGGCGTTGAACTCTTGCAGGCGCCGAGGGACCTTGATGGCCCATCCCTTGTCGCGGAAGTGACGCTTGATCTCTCCCACGATGGTTGGGGTGGCATAGGTGGTGAACTCGGTACCGCGCTCCGGGTCGAACCGTTCGATGGCCTTGATCAGCCCCAAGCAGCCGACCTGAATGAGATCCTCGAGATTTTCTCCGCGATTAGAGAACTTCCCGGCGAGGTATCGCACCAGGTTCAGATGCTGGGTGACCAGCTCGTCTTTGAGCTGACTTTCGCGGGTTACGGCGTACTCGGAAAGTAGCTCGCGTGCCTTGTCCTTGTCCCAGCGACTTTCTGAGCGAGTTTCACTCATCGACTCTCCGGGACAGGTCTTTGCTCAGGATCAGGGTCCGACCCTGGTTCGTGGCCTGAACTTCGTCCATCAAGGCGTGGATGAGAAAGAGTCCCAGGTTGTCGTGGTCATCGACCGTGAGATTCTCGGTTTCATCGGGATGAGGTCCGAGCCCCACGGTGACGCGAATCTTTTCGTCAGCGTAGGCAAAGTCCAGATTGATCGGCTCTCCGTTGGGGGCGTGTTCCAGGAGGAACCCGCACGCCTCGGTGACCGCCAATTTCAGGTCGTCGGACTGCTCGAGGTCGAGCTCGAGACGATGGGCGATCCCGGCGATGGTCAATCGGGCGATGCCCAGGTACTCGGGCTCGCTTGGTATGCTGAGTTGAATTCTAACGACGGTTCTCCAGCCTAAGGATACGGAAGGGACGAGGCCGGCAGCGAAAGGCTACCAATGAAACGAAGGCCCACCCTGTCAGGAAAGGCCGACGCACAAAGGACCCGGGCCGAAGCCCGTGGTCGGAAAGGTTAGCCCGCCGGAGCGAGGACGGCGAGAGCTTCTTCTTCGCTGGCGAAGATTTCGAAAATCTTGACCAGGCCGGTGATGTTGAAGATCTTCTTGATCTGAGGGTTCGTGCAAACCAGCAGAATACGACCGCTATGCTCACGAACTTTCTTCAGGGCGCCGATCAGAACGCCAAGTCCGGTGCTGTCGATGTAACGAACTTTTTCGAGGTTGATGAGAAGCTGATAGTTCTCTTTCTCGATCAGCTCGTTGATGGTCTCTTTGACTCGAGGCGACGTGTAGACGTCGATCTCTCCCTGAATCTCTACCGCTTGAGCTTTGCCGTCGAGGCTGCGCGTGTTGACCTTGATATCCACGAATATCTCCTATGTGTTTGTGGTGGGCTCGTTGGGAGCCCGGAACTTTGGGGAAAGGACGTTGTCCTGAGGCGACCGTCCGAGGGGCGATGTGGCTTAAGCGCTCTCGGGCTCGGTGGGGGTGTCCCCGGTCAGCTCGGCGGCGACCTTGTCGGCCGCTTCGCCTACCGTGTCCGCAACCTTCTCGGCAGCGTCGTTCACCGTTTCGGAAACCTTGGCTCGTTTAGCTTTGGCTTTCTCGAGTAGCTCTTTGGAATCTTCTTTGAGATCCTGAGCGAAATCTGATGCCTTGTCCTTGGCGTTCTTGGCGCGGTCGCGAATCAGCTCACGCGTTTCATCGCCCGACTGAGGCGCCAGAATGATGGCCACCGAGGCGCCGATCAGGCTGCCCACCAGCAGGCCAAAGAAAAATCCGAAACCTTCTCTTTGAGCTCCCATGGAGAGAACCCCCTTTCGAAACCCCCGATTGTCACGAGGTTTCCGATTTCGGTAACGCTTGTGCCATCAGGATTTATGAGGGGCCGGTTCGACTGTAGCAGATCGATTCCTTCCTCCCCGGTTGGTCCTTGAGGCGCCCAGGCCGGCCTAGCCGGGCTCGCGGAAAACCTGAGCCGGCTCGACTCGGGAAGCGTTTCGTGCCGGGATCCAGCCCGCCATCAAGCACACTCCGAAGCAAAACACGAAACTCCAGACGAAGGCCGAGGGCGGCGGAGAGAACAGACTGGCCCCGCCCAGCAGGTCAGGAGGAAGCCGGGAGGCCAGGAACATGGCCAGGGCCTGGCCTCCGGCCAGGCCGGCGACCAATCCTCCGAGAAGACCGGCCGCAGCAACGCTGGCGGCGCGCACCAGGTACATCCCGGCCGTTTGCCCGGGAGTCGCTCCCAGAGCGCTATAGAGAGCGATCAGGTGGCGCTCCTTCGAGACCTGGAGCTCGAGCGTCGAGGCCAGGCCGATAGCCGTGATGGCGAGGATGGCGCCCGGTAGCAGTAAGGCGAGAACGCGCAGCAGGGTGGCCACGCTGTTGACCCGCTCGGCGATCTCCATCCGTGGCGCTCGCATGCCCAAGCCCTGTAGCCCTCGGATCACTTCGGCGCTGTCCTTGGGGTCTTTCAGTTTCAGGGTGAGAGCCCGGATTTTGGGTCCGGATTTCCCCAGTCTCAGCGCCGCCTCGTAAGGGATGACGGGCCCCCCGGCGCCGATCTGGTCCGAGACCCCGACGATGACGCAGCGGACCTGGCGGGAGGGGCCGGGTTTGAACGAAGAGGTGCCTAAGTAAAGCGTGGCGTGTTTGCCCACGATCGCGGACTTGGAGAGTTGGGGAAGGTCGGTGTTGACCGAGATGCCCGAATTCACCAGGTCCAGAATGTAGCTTGGCATGATCAGAGGGATGTCTTTGCCGGGGCCGGGATCTTTGAACTCGTATCCTGGAACGACGTCAGCAGCGACCTGTCCCTCATCACAGGTTTCCAGAACCAGGTCAGTATAGAGCGACTTACCCATGTAGGTGGCGCTGGCGTGAACTGGCTCAGGGAAGTGGCCCTGCCGAAAGACGGCTTCGACGCCGGGCAGTTCAGCCGCCTTTCCCGCGTCGATCGGAGAAATGTCGCTGCCCATGGAAAGGGGCCCTATGCTCATGGAAGACGGGGTGGCCCGAAGGCGATCGGGAAGGCTGCCCAGCACTTTGCTGCGGATCAGCTCCTGGGTCGGGGTGATCAAGCCCCAACTCATGATTAAAAACATCACTCCCAGGCTCAGCCCCAGCGAGGATAAAACTCTATCGCGCCAGCGAAATCGGGCGCCGCGGCGAGGTCGCTCCAGGCCAAGGTAGCGCCAGCGGCTCATCGGGCGGCCTCGATGGTGGAAGCGTTGGTAACCTGGCCGGACTGCAGGTGGAGCACGCGGTCGGCCCGCTCGAGCAGCACAGGGTCATGGCTGATGGTGACCACGGTCGTGCCCTTCCGGTGCTGCTCTGCCAGCAGGTCCAGAACCAGGCTAGCGGTAGGGCGGTCCAGAGCCCCGGTTGGCTCGTCGGCCAGGATCATCTGCGGGTCGAGCAGCAGCGCTCGGGCGACGGCGACCCGCTGTCGTTGCCCCCCCGAAAGGACGCTCACCGGTTTGTCCAGGTGCTCGGTCAACTGAAGTCGTTCGGCGAGTTTTGCGCTCCGTTTCTTGAGCTCGAACCAGGGCGTGGGGCAGAAGTACCCTGGCAGCAGGATGTTGCCTTCGGTGCTGCGGCTGTCGTCGAGATGATAGTTCTGGAAGACCATCCCCAGCGAGCCGGCGCGAAGTCGAGCGAGAGCTTCCTGAGAGAGCGAGGAAAGGTCGTTGCCCAGGAGGACGATCTCTCCGCTGGTGGGCTTGAGAAGACCGGCTGCCAGGGAAAGCAGGGTGGTCTTCCCTCCACCTGAAGGACCGCTTACGGCCAGCCATTGTCCCTCGACGACGTCGAGATCGATGTTGTCGAGGACCGGCACGGCGCCTGAGCGAGCGTTCTGGGGAGGCTGCCAACCGACCCCTCGCAGCGACAGCGCCATCATGGCTCGGCTGCGAAGCTCCCGGCTGTCCACAGGTAGAGGAAGCTGGCCTGGTCGGTCATCATTCGGGCGGCCTGCGATGTCAGTAAGCTCTCTGGGGAAGAGAGAGCGCTGTCGAGTCCCAGGAGCTCTTTGAGGCCGGGCTCTTTCCCGTAGACCACGATTTTGGCGTCAGGCTCTTTCGCGGCGTCCCGCAGCGCCTTATACGCGTCCTCTTTGTAGCCTACGGCATCGATCAGCCCTTCTTTCAGAGCCTGCTCTCCTGTGAAGACCCGTCCATCGGCCAGAGTCTTGATCCTGTCCGGCTTCATTTTGCCCTCGCGGCCGCTGATCACGACGTCAGTAAAGCGGTCCCACATTTCGGTGATGAGCCCCTGGATCAAGGCCTTCTCTTCGGGGCTCATGGGACGGTAGGGTGAGCCGATGTCCTTGAACGAAACCTTGCCCTGGCTGTTGAGGCTTTTGATTACGTTGACCGAGACGCCGATCTTGTCCATGGCGCCGCTCACGTTATAGAACTTCGAAATCACCCCGATCGATCCGGTGATACACGTCGGGTGGGCGGTGATGCGGTCGGCGGCCATGGCCACGTAGTAGCCGCCGCTGGCGGCCACGTCGTAGAACATAGCGTGGACGGGCAATCCGCTGCGCTTCTTGAACTCTTCGATGTCGTGGTAGATCCGATCGCTGGCGGTGACCCCTCCACCCGGGGTATCGATCGCCAGCAGAACTCCAACCACATCTTCGTCTTTCTCGATCGCCTTGAGGCTGTCGGAAACATGGGAGACCGTACCGCCGGCACCCATCGTTTCCATGATCATCCCTTGAACCACGATCATGGCGATCTTCTTCTGAGACTCGGGATCCCCATCGACTAGCCGCTGCTTCATTCGGACGCTGCCATCGCTCTTGTCGCCGCTGGCGACGGCTCCGGCGACCAGGCCGCAAGAGCCGAAGAAGAAGGCGACGGCGAGCAGGGCTACTACCGCGATCCAGGGACGGAAGGTCCAACCTTTCTTCGCTCGAGGACTTTCGGAGCGAGAGGGCAGAGGGGGAGGAGTTTCATCGAGCATGGCTGGGACCTCGCTAAAGATTTATCCGCGCAGAAGCGCCGTCAGTAGAAACCACAGGTTGGCCGGACGTTCCGCCAGCCGACGCATGAAGTAGGGGTACCAGGACTCGCCGTAAGGCACATACAGTCGAACGTTCCAGCCTTCGGCCAGTAGCTCTTTCTGTCGCTCCTGGCGGATACCGTAGAGCATCTGGAATTCGAAGGCGTCCTTGCCCAGGCCCAGACGCCGCACGATCTCGAGAACACCCTGAATCATCTTTTCGTCGTGGGTTGCTATGGCGGGGTACTTGCCGTGGCTCAAGAGCTCTTCGGCGGCTCGAAGATAAGCTTCGTCGACCGCGCTTTTCTCCTGAAAGGCTACTTCGGGCGGTTCGTGATAGGCGCCCTTGCAGAGGCGTACGGCAACGCCTTCGCGATTGAGTCGGCTGACGTCGTCCACCGTGCGGTAGAGGTAGGACTGCAACACGGTGGCGATATGGTCGAACTCCTGATGCAGGTCGAGAACCAGATTCACCGTCGTTTCGGTGTAGCCCGACCCTTCCATGTCGACCCGGACCGTCATACCGGTGTCTCGGGACGCTTCGGCGATGCGGCGAAGGTTTTCCCGTGCGACTTCGGGGCTCTCGTCGAGACCTAGCTGGGTGAGCTTGACCGAGAGATTGCTGACCAGGCCTTCCGACTTCAGGGCGGCCACGGCTCGGAGAACTTCTTCGGTAGCGGCTTCGGCTTCGCCCAGGCCATCAACATTCTCGCCGAGCAAGTCTAGCGAAACGAAAAAGCCCTCCGCGCGCAGTTGACGGGTTACGATCAGGGCGTCCTCCAGGGTCTCTCCGGCCACGAAACGACGGGCTACTCGGCGGGTCGGAGGGAAGCGAACGGCTAGCTGTCGAGCGGCTGAAGAGCCTGAGAGAAAGAGGATAAAACGTCTTAGAAACTTTTCCACGGAGGCTATCTTTCCGCTCGACCGGGGAAGGTAAACCCTCCACCTCCTAACAAGCTACGGCGTATGAAGACACTCGGAAACTCTGCGCGTCATGCCACAGCGCTTGCCCTGCTCCTCGCCTCGGTCACCCTGGTGGGGTGCAAGACTTCGACCGACTCTCCCACGCCGGTGGCCACCTCGACGGCCTCGACCTCGAGTTCGGCCAGCCCCGTCCCTGAGGTCGAGCTGACTCCCGGTCGGATCGAGGCGGGCATCGGATTCGATCAGATCAAGATCGGGAGCAGTAAAGACGAGGTGTTCAAGGCGCTGGGTCAGCCTCAAGAAACCGATGCCAACGAGTATGTCCCGGGTCAGACTTACGCCTGTTATTACGACAAGGGGATCGAGCTTTCGTTTGCCGAGGATAAACTTGCCGTGATCACTCTGCAGTCGCCCAACGCCGACCCCAAGTACAAAACTTTTACGGGCGCCACCACGGCCGGCCTGGGCGTCGGTAGTCCAGCCGAAGAGATCGTCAAGGCGCTCGGTGAGCCCGCCCCCGACTCGCCTCGAGCGCTGCGCTATCCCAAGCTGGGGGTCTGGTTCCGTCTCGACGCCGATCGGGGCGAGGGGGCCAAAGCCCAGTCCGTGCAACTTATGAAGCCGGAATAGTCCGCCTCGAGGGCCTCGCGAAACACCGCGAGGCCCTCTTTGCGTCATCACCTCGGGCGGAAGCGGGCGCTGCTCCCTCGGAACCCGGACGGGCTGTCCCGGTTCGAGGTAGGAAGCCGACCAGGCGACGCTCTTGTCTTCGGTCCGCTGCGCTTGCCGACTGGCTAGCGGGAACTTCGCCGAAGGGAGAGAAGCCTGTGAGGACTCGAGAAGCGCAATACGTAGGGGGTACGCCATGAGAATCGCTATCGTAGGAGCCGGACCCACCGGGTTCTTTCTGGCCAAGAGCCTGCTCGACCAGGGCCAGGATCACTGGCGGGTCGACATGTACGAGAAGACGCCCTTCCCTTATGGACTGGTTCGTTTCGGCGTAGCTCCCGACCATCCCAAGATCAAGTCGGTCACCCGAGGGTTTGCCAAGACGCTCGAGGACCCCCGATGCCACTTCTGGGGCGGGATCACCGTTGCCGAGCACGGTCGAGAAGGCAGCGGGCCCTCCGTCGCCGACCTGCTGGAGCATTACGACCGGGTAGCTCTGACGGTAGGAAGCCAGGATGACCGCAAGCTGGGCATCCCCTTTGAAGACGCCGGCAACAGCTATTCGGCGACCCGTTTCGTGGGTTGGTACAACGGGCACCCCGAGGACCAGAAGCTAGAGCCCGATCTCGGCGTACGGCACGCGACGGTCGTGGGCGCGGGCAACGTCGCGATCGACATCGTGCGGCTGCTGATTTCACCACGCGGCCGCCTGGCCTCGACGGATATCTCGGACTCCGCGCTCCAAGCGCTGGACGGCTCGGGAGTCGCTGAAGTCGATGTCCTGGTTCGTCGAGGCCCCTGGGACGTAGCGTTCACCAACCCCGAAGTCAAAGAATTGCTCGATTTCACGGACGTCCAGTACACCTTCGATCCTCCGCTGGCCGACTTTTCGGAGCAGCCGGCGTACGCTGACCGGCGGGCGATTTCGAATATGGAGATCTTCCGCGAGTTGGAAAGCCGTCGGGTCGTGGAGCCACGTCGCACGGTCAACTTTCGCTTCCTGGTCTCGCCCCGCGAATTGCGGATCGATGACCAGGGAAAGGTCACGGCGGTCGAGGTGGGACACAACAAACTCGAGAGCGATGGAAGCGCGTCCTGGGTCTCCGACACGGGCAAGGCTTCGGTGCTTCCCAGCGGACTGTTCTTGCGCTCCGTAGGCTATCTGGGCCGACCGCTGACGGGCGTCGGCTACTGCACCCGAAAGGGCGTGGTTCCGGCCGACCCTCAGGGACGGGTGATGGGGGAGAGCGGGCAGCACGTGCCTGGCCTGTACGTCAGCGGATGGATGCGCCGCGGCCCCAGTGGGGTGATCGGAACGAACAAAAAGGACGCTAGCGTCGTCGCCGAGGCCATGCTGGCCGAGGTTCGAGGAGGGGTCAGCGACAGCGAGGCCTTCCAATCCTGGCTCAACAGCGCCACGACGGGCGCGAGCGTGACGAAGTCCGACTGGAGCTACCTCGATGCCCGGGAGATCGAGTTAGGGCAACCCGGGGGACGTCCACGCAAGAAGTTCCTGTCCGCTGCCGAGGTCGTCGAGGAACTGGCGGCGCGTCAGGCTCGCGTCTGATGAGTCGACGGCAAAGGGTCGTGGGATAGTTTTCGGATAAAGCTTTGGCGGGCCGGTAGTTGGAATGCGGAGACTCGTGGGGGGTTCTGTTCTTCTATCGCGTGGCTCATCTGGCCAGGTCCACCATGGCGTTGGGCGGCTGGTCGTTCCTGTTGTCCCCGTTTTTTGCCCTGAAAAGTCCTGGTCAAGCTGGTCTCTGAGGCGAGAGGCCCGACCGCCTTTAGCGTAGAACGGCTCGGCCCATGCGTCCCAGATTGGTAACAAAGTTCGGCGGCACGTCGCTCGCCACCCGCGAAGCCTGGCTTCAGACTCTCTCCGTGATCGAGAGCCGCAAGGATAAGAATCCGCTGGTGGTGGTTTCTGCCGTTGGCTCGGTCCCCGGTCGCCATAAGGTCACCGACCTGCTGCTGGAGATGCTGGAGGCTGACGACCCGGAATCGGCTCTGGGTAAGCTTGAAGAGCTGCACCGCGACCTGCTGACCTCGCTCGAGGCGCCCGTCACCCTGCTCGACGAGCACTTCGCTCAACTTCGGGGTTCGCTGGCGACCTGCGGCAAACCCGCCAGCGAAGAAGAGAAAGACCGGGTCGTTCGTTTCGGAGAGATCTTTTCTGCTGTGATCATGAGTCATATGCTCAACGAGCGGGGCTGGAAGACCACCGTAGGATGGCCCGAGGCGCTAGGTATGATCACGACCGAGCGGTTCGGCGACGCCGACCTGCTCGAAGAGTCGCTCGAGAAGATGGCAGCCGCCGTGATCAGCAGCTCTTCATCATCGTCCTTCGTAGTGCCCGGATTTATCGGCATCACCGAAGACGGGCGTCCGACCACCCTGGGCCGCGGCGGCTCCGACTATACGGCAGCGGCGCTGGGAGCAGCGCTGAAGCGGGACGTCGAGATCTGGTCCGACGTGGACGGGGTAGCTGCGGCCAACCCGAACCTGTTCAACGCGACTCAGCGCAAAGAGGGCCACCCGCGCACCATCGAGCGCCTCTCTCATGAAGAGGCTTACCAGATGGCGGCTTTCGGCTCTCGCGTCCTCTACCAGAAGTGCCTCTCGGCGGCGCGATTGGCCGCCCGCAAGGGGCGCCATCTGCGTATGATTTTGGGTAATACCTTCAATCCGGACGGCCCTCGAACCATCGTGGAAAGCCATAAGGGCGAGAGCGGCCGCGCCAAGGGCGTCACCGCGCTGGAGAAGGTTCAGCTTCTGACCGTCTACCTGGCCCGTGACGAGGACTACCGGGAACTGTACGAAGAGGTCTACAAGGTCGCCTCGAGCGATCTGCTGATGGCCAGCTACTCGACCGGGCGGGCTTCCTTTGTCTTCTCTAAACTGACCGACGAGGTCGAAGCGTTAGAGCGCCGCTTCCGCGAAGCCCACCTGTCTCGGGATCAGGTGCTGATCAAGGTCGTGGGCGACGGGCTGGCCGCTGATCACCATCAGTTAGCCAAGATCCACCAGGCTATCGCTTCCCTCGATAACCCCGAGAAGTACAAGGCGCCCCTGGTTCATAAGAGCCCTCAGCTGCTGACTTCGGCCTCGTTCGAGGTCGTCGCGCTGAAACGTGGGGCCCATGCTTTGATCCGTCGCCTCTACCGCGACCTGTTCCGTAGCGATGAAGTCCAGGTAGCGCTGTGCGGCGTCGGCACGGTGGGTGGGGGAGTCCTCGACTACGCGGACAAGCTGTTCTCTCAGAACAAGACCGGAGTGAAGCTGAACTTCCCCCTGGCTCTGGTCCGGGACTCGAGCAAGAAGCGCGACAACTTCCACGGGCAGTACGTCAAAGAGTATGAAGACATCCTCAAGGACGAACGGATCGACGTGGTCGCCGAACTGATGGGCGGCCTGGAGCCGGCTCGCTCCTTCGTGCTGGCCGCTCTCGAGGCGGGCAAGGATGTCGTCACGGCCAATAAGGCGTTGCTCGCCGAACACGGCGCCGAGATTCTGGATACGGCCCGTCGTCACCGCCGCAACATCGGTTTCGAGGCTGCCGTCTGCGGCGAGATCCCGATTATCGAGACCGTACGTAACCTGCCCTCGGACGCCGACGTTCAGGGCTTTGTCGGGATCTTCAACGGGACATCGAACTATATCATCTCTCGAATGATCGAAGGCCAGGATTACGGCGAGGCGCTCAGAGCGGCCCAGATCGCTGGCTTCGCCGAAGCCGATCCGGCGCTGGACGTCAACGGTTCGGATGCGACCCAGAAGCTTGCCATCCTTAGCTCTATGGTGTTCCACACTCCGGTTCAGTGGCGCACGATTTGGCGCCGCGGGATCGAGGAGCTGGAAGGCGGCGATGTCGCTCAGTTCCGCCTCTCCGGTCTGGTCGTGCGCCCCCTGGCTTCGGCTCGCCGCACCCCCGGCGGACTCGAGCTCTGGGCAGGCCCAGCGCTGCTGGATCAGCATCACCGACTGGCCCCGGTAGAAGGGGAGTCGAGCGGCGTGGCGCTGCAGCTTTTCGGCCGCGACGAGCCGTTCGCCATGATCGGTAAGGGGGCGGGAGGGATCCCTACCGCTCGTTCGGTCGTCCGCGACCTGTACGAACTGGCTCGCAAGGCTCGCCACCGCGTGGTCGAGGTTCCCACCTATCATCAGGGCGAGCCGCTGGAGACGATGCCGATGGACTCCTACACCTACCGATGGTGGATCCGCTTCAAAGTCGAGGATGTTCCCGGCGTCTTCGGCCGCCTGGCTGGAGTCCTGGGCGAGCATGACATCAGTATTCGCGAGGCGTTCCAGCGTAGCGAAAGCCAGGCGGTCGTCGAGGGCGATCGCCCGCTGGTGAGGGTGCATCTGCTAACCGAGGCCGTGGCCTGGGGTCGGCTCTCAGCCGCGCTCGCCAGCCTGGACGGCTACGCGCCGATCGTGACCAAGATCGCGCTTCCCATTCTTTAAAGGAGACCCGCTTTGGCGTTCAACTGGTTCAGCAAAAAAGGCAAGGACGAGGAGGCTTCGTCCGAGGCTCCTACTTCGGCCGAAGAGCTCGCGGGCGAAGACACTTCCCCCGAATCCGAGGCCCCGGCCGAAAGGGCCGTGCCGGAATCTGTCGAGGTTCCGGAGGAGGATGAGCCCTCGTCGGCCTCCGTCGCGGAGGGGGAGGAGGGCCCCGATACCGACTCGGGAGGCGACAAGAAGGGGTTCTTCCGGGGCGCCTGGGAAGCCACCAAGAAGCTAGCCTTGACTCCGGTCGACCCGTTCTTCGAGAACATGGTGGCCGGACTCGAGCGAACTCGAAAGTCGCTGCTCGGTCAGCTGTCGTCGGTCTTCCGGCTGCACAAGAAGATCGACGAAGACTTTTGGGACGAGCTGGAAGACACTCTGATCACGTCCGACGTGGGTACGGAAGCGACCGACCGGATCATGAAAGACCTGGCGGCCTATGCCAAGGAGCACAATCTCTCGAAGCCGCCGGAGCTGACCGGGCGCCTGCGCGAAGTGATCACCGAAATCTTGCTCACCGATGAGGAGAGCCGGGTCTTGAACATCGAACCTGGTCGGGTCAACGTGATCCTCATGATCGGTGTGAACGGCGCCGGTAAGACCACCTCGACGGCCAAGTTGACCCAGTACTTCCGAGCTCAGGGCCTCAACGTGTTGTTGGCGGCCGCCGACACCTTCCGTGCGGCGGCTATCGAGCAGCTCGACACCTGGGCTAAACGCCTCGACGTTCCGATTATCAAGCATAAAGAGGGGGCCGACCCCGCGGCGGTTGTGTTCGACGCTTGTTCGGCCGCCAAAGCGCGGGGCGTCGATATCCTGATCATCGACACCGCTGGTCGGTTGCAGAACAAGAGCAACCTGATGAAGGAGCTCGAGAAGATCCATCGAGTGATCGACCGCGAGATCCCCGAGGCGCCTCACGAGGTGATCCTGGTGCTCGACGCCACCACCGGCCAGAACGCCCTGTCTCAGGCCCGTCAGTTCTCGGCCGTCACTCCGATCACCGGACTGGTGATGTGTAAGCTCGACGGCTCGGCCCGAGGCGGTATCATGGTCGCGGTCGCGCAGGAGTTTGGCATCCCGGTCAAGTTCATTGGGGTAGGCGAGGCTGTGGACGATTTGCGCCCCTTCTCGCCGCGGCTCTTTATCGACGCCCTGTTCGGCGTGAGCCCGGGACCGAACGAGTGACCTCGGTGTCGAGTGCACCGAAAAAAGCCGGTCCGGTGAAGCTTTCCAAGCTGGAGCAGGACATCATCTTCCACTCAAACTGGATCCTCGCTCTTTTCGTCGTTCTCACACTTATCTCCACTCTGTACACCGGGCAGAATAGCCTGCCGGATTTTTCTGACCTGCATCGCATGGTCGGGCTGCAATCCATGAATGCGGCTGGCTTTGCGGGCGTGTTCGCGCTTTTCCTGGCCTCTCGACCAACTCGAGACGAGACTGGCTTCGTCATGCTCCTGGCGCTGGTCTTCGAGATTCTGTACCTGCAGAATCTGCCCGCCGAGATGTCCTGGAGCGCTCGATTGCTGGTCAGCGGCGGTGGTCTGTTCGTCGCTAGCATGATGGGCTTGGCGTACCGTTCTTTCGCGGCGGCTTACCAGCAAGACCGTTGGAGGGCTCGAGCCATGATTCGGTTGGCCCTCGTGATCGTTTTCTATCCCCGTTTCGCCAGCCTGATTTTTTACGGATTGAATCTGCTCACCCCTCTGGCGTACGACAGCCACGGACTGCTGGTGGAAGGAAGTCTGGGCTTCGTTCCCTCCCTCGAGATGGCGACCTGGCTCGCGGTGCGAACCGGGGCGGAGGATTTCGCCAACGGCGTCTACTCTCGTTTGCCCCTTTTCATGGGCATTGCCTTCTATCTATCGCTGCGCTACCAACGCTGCTCTTACGCCAACATCTACTTCGGCTTCCTGGTCGCCGGGCTGCTCGGGTACGTGTTCTACCCTATGTTGCCGATGGTTGGAATCGACGACTTTCTGGGCATACCGCCGTGGCCGTACGGCCCGGTTCCCAGCGATTTCGCCATCAAGCCCGTGGCGGCTCCCACCAACCTTCCGAGAACTTGCTACCCCTCGCTGCATGGAGGTTGGATTTTGATGATCTATTTTTCGGTCTATCGGATCTCTCGATGGGTGAACGCCGCTTTCCTATTTCTGGTGGTCTGGACCCTCGCGGCGACTATGGCTCCCGTGGTGGGGCACTATATGATCGACCTTCTTCCTTCGTTTCCGTTCGCTCTCGGCTGCATGTCGCTCGTCACGGTGGGCACGCCTCATAACCGGAACATTCGTCTGCGATGCGCGGCCTTCGGCTTCGGCTCCACGGCCGTGATGGCACTGACGATCCGCTGGTTTCCTGTCTTTCTGGCGAATCATCCGCTGCTCTTCTGGGGAGCAAGTGGAGGGGTGGTGGTGGCCTCCCTGTGGGCGGAACGCCGCCTGGGAAATCAGACCATCGCCGAACTTGCGGAACTCGAAGTTCAAGGTGAGGGCGAAGCGACTTCCTGACAGTCCACTAGGGCTGCTGGTTCGGATCCCGTTCCCTACGAAGAGCGCTGGCAGATTCGCCATCTCGCAGCCGTGGCGAAACAGGGAGCGGCGTGTCCACAGCTTCGGCGAGTTCTGACACGGTGACGAAGCGAAACCCTTTGGCCCGCATGGTCTCGATATAGACCGGCAGGGCCCGAACCAGGGGCAGGTTGCCGGTATGCAACAGGACGACCCCCTCCCGGCTACGGCCCCGGAAGCTGCCCTTGAGCAGGTCTTCCGAGGAGCGTACCCACCAGTCGCCGGGGTTGACGGTCCAATTGACCGTGGTGTAACCCAGCGCTTTGACCCGAGCGATCCCTTCCGGGGTCAGAGAGCCGCCAGCGGGTCGGAAGAGATGGGTTCGCACGCCGCAGACTTCGGCCATCGCGTCTTCGGTCTTGAGAAGTTCTTGCTCGAGTTCGCCTTCGCCAAGTTCCCCTTCGCGGCGGTGGCTGTAGGTGTGGTTGGCCAGTTCATGACCGTCGTCGGCGATCCGTTTGGCCAGTTCCGGGAACTCCTGGATCCGTCTCCCTACCAGGAAGAAGGTCGCTTTGACCTGGTGCTCCTTGAGGGTGGCCAGGAGCACGGACGTGTGCAGCGGATAGGGACCGTCGTCAAAGGTCAAAGCGATCAGGGGGCGTCGACTGGACTCGGGGCCGTAGTCGCCTGGCCAGAGCGCGTGAACGGGGGCCGTGGCGGCGGCTTCCAGGCGGGTGCGTAGCGCTGAGCGGTCTGGTCGATCCCAAACGGGGATGTTGTCGTGATAGGCCCGGACGAGAGCCCGATACCCCCCGAGTCCGAAGAAGAGGCCGGCGCCAAGGAGGCCTAGCCCGGCTCCAAGGAGTCGGCGACGTCGGGCCGGGGCGGATGGAGGGGTTTCAGGGGCCATAAACGGTGAGGTTGTGCTTGAAGAAGGCTCTATCTTCCTGCTGGCGAAAGCCCAAGGCAGAGAGGAACGATGAGGATTGGATGCGGGTTAACATGGATGTAACAACATGTTTACAACCTGGCAGTAGATAATCGGCTTCTCTGTCGGATAATGAGAACAAGAAATACAAGGTGAAAGTTGGAAGCTCATGGCAGTAGGCAGTAGTTTTACCCCCGGCGGAAATGTTGGCGGATTCCCGCAAACCGGCGGCGTTGGCAGTCGCGAAACCTTGCAGGAGCGCAAGGACAGAATTGCCGCCGAGGACCGCGCTCAGGAAGTCCTCAACGATCCCTACGGCTTACGCAACCCCGCCCAGCAGCAGACCCAGGGCACCACTCGCACCGTTCTCAAGAAGGTTCGCGTCCGCCGCAACAACGGCCAGGCCGAAGGTACCGGTAACGCTAACGGCAGTAACGGCGCCGAGGGCACCGGCCGCGCTGGCAAGACCGGGCGGGGCGGCGCTGCTGGCCCGATGGGCACCTACCACATGCTGCAGCGCTCGACGATGGGCCAGTCGTCGCTCGTCCGCGCCAGCGTTCTCTATCAGAACAATCAGGCTCAGAACCCGCAGCAGAATCAGTCCAACCTGGGTGTTCGCAACCAGATGCTGCGCGGACTGAGCGGCTACATCCAGAACGACTATCAGATGATGAAGCTGAACCCTGACGACAAGGCGTTCACCTACCGCACCGCCGAAGCTCGCCAGTTGGGCGCTACCATCGGCCAGATGGTCGCCAGCAGCACCCGCCAGGGCACCAACCAGACCAAGACCAATGACGAACAGCCGTCTCCTCGTCTGTCGCCCGAAGCGTTTGGCCGTCAGAAGGGCCTGCTGCGTCGCCTGGCCGCGATGTCCGAGCCCAGCCCCAAGATGCCTGACAACCTTCCCACCGACTACCGTCCTTTCGAAAGCGTCGCCTGATTCGGCTCTGGTCGACTTCGAGGAAACCCCGCTTCCTACAGAGAAGAGTCCCGCTCCAAGCGGGGCTCTTTTTTTTGGCCCTTGCGGGTAGAGTTAGGGCTACCGCCTAAAGGTTGGCCTGAAGGAGTTCGTGAGAAATGTTGAGCCATCTTTGGAAGAGCGACCCCGAAGTCGCCCGGGTGATCGTGGGAGAAACTCGCCGACAGGTCGAGACCCTGGAGATGATCGCGTCAGAGAATTTTGTCTCGGAGGCGGTCCTGGAAGCTCAGGGGAGCGTGCTCACCAATAAGTATGCCGAGGGCTATCCGGGTAAGCGCTACTACGGCGGCTGTGAACAGGTCGACGTCAGCGAAGAGTTGGCTCGCACCCGCGCCTGCCAGCTGTTCAAGGCCGACCACGCGAACGTACAGCCCCACTCGGGCGCCTCGGCAAACATCGCGGCCTACTACTCGGTGATCAAGCACGGGCAGAAGTTGATGGCCCTGTCGCTGGACCACGGTGGCCATCTCACTCACGGTCACAAGGTAAACTTCTCGGGCAGTCATTTCCAGATCGTGCACTACGGTGTCGACCCTAAAACCGAGCGACTCGACTACAAAGCGATTCAGGACATGGCGCGAGCCGAAAAGCCGGACATCATCGTTACGGGCTACTCAGCCTACCCTCGAGCCATCGACTTTGCTCCTTTTCGCGAGGTGGCCGACGAGATCGGCGCGTTCTTCATGGTAGATATGGCGCACTTCGCGGGGCTGGTTGCCGCTGGCGTCCACGCTAACCCGGTCGAATACGCCGACATCGTCACTACCACGACTCATAAGACCCTGCGAGGTCCGCGAGGCGGCTTGATCCTCTGTAAAGAGCAGCACGCGCGCGCGGTGGACCGGGCGATCTTTCCGGGCTATCAGGGCGGGCCGCTGGAACACGTGGTTGCGGCCAAGGCCGTAGCCTTCGGCGAGGCTCTCAAGCCGGAGTTCCGCACCTACATCGAGCAGGTGGTCAGCAACGCCCGGACTCTGGCCGAAGTGCTGGTGGCAGGCGGGCTGCGGCTGGTCAGCGGCGGTACCGACAACCATCTGCTGCTGGTCGATGTGACCCCGCTCGGTCTGACCGGAAGCTCCGCCGAGACGGCGCTGGAGAAAGCCGGTGTGACCTGTAATAAGAACGCTATTCCTTTCGACACCAAGCCGCCGGCGGTGACGTCGGGTATCCGACTAGGCACCCCGGCGCTCACCACTCGCGGCATGAAGGACGACGAGATGAAGCTGGTCGGACGGCTGATTCTCGATGTTTTCAAGAGCCCGGAAGACGAGGCGCACCTGGCCGGCATCCGCCAACAGGTGGAAGAGTTGACCCAGCAGTTCCCGCTCTACACCGACCGGTTGGCTCGCAGTTGTTCAGCGGAGTCCGTGGCGTGAGCCAGGGGGCCAGCGAAGAGGACCTGGAGCCAACCGAACCGGCGGCCGAAGAGGGGGGCGCGATCGAAGAGACCGTCGAGCTATCTATCGAGAACCTGACCGGTCCGGATTCTACGGAAGCCGCTATCGAGCCGACCCTGGAAACGGTCGCCGTGGAAGTCGCCCCTGCCGAAGGCGAGGGAGAGCGACGACAGGCCGGCCGCAAAGGGGTAAAGCTCAATCGACTGATCTCTTCCCGGGTGCTCGATGGCGACTCTCAGCGAGAATGCTATCTGCACCTGGTGGATATCTCCGAGGGCGGTCTACGGGTCAATTCGGACGACCCGTTCCCGGCCGAGCGCGAGTTTTCGCTGGAAATCGGCCTGGCCGCTTTTGGCAGCGAACTCGCGACCCGCAAGGCCCGAGTGGCCTTTCCGGTGCGCATGGTCTGGTCCAAGAGCCTGGTTGGCGGCATGGTCGTTTCTGGTTTGGCCTTCGGCGAGCTTGATGCCGAGCGTCAAGGGATCGTGGCCAATATCATGAGGGACGCTTCGCCTCAGGGCCGTCGCCAGCACTTCCGTCTCAACCGCGTGCTTGGTGTCGAACTGGGCGGCTCGGGCGAGGACGGACGCTGGCTGTACCCCCTGACTCTGGATCTTTCCGTCGAGGGGATGCGGATCTGCTTATCGGAGACCCTCGAAGTCGGCAGCAAGTTTCCGCTGCGGATCTTCCTGGAATTCGAACTCCCCACGGTAGAGACGTCGGCCGAGGTGATGTGGCAAGAGGTGCTTCCGTCCGGTCGAATCCAGGTGGGGCTACGTTTCGACCAGATGTCGGAGAGGGACGCTATGGCCGTGAAGACCTATATCGATCACTGCCTGGAGCAGGACCTGTCTCATCGCAACCTCTGAGAGGCTGACCGCCCCGAATTTCGTCTCCTATCAAGGGGTGAGCTGCGCTTTGAACGAGGTTCAAGACGGCCGCTCCCATTGGTGGCAGCAAAGGGCAGGTCGATACGTCCTGCTCCCTGGGATGCCTCACGGGCCTGACCGTGCCGAGGCCGTGGCCGCTCTTTTGACCTGCTCGCGCGAGCAGGCACGCATCCCGATCCTCTTTGGGATCGAGCCGGCCGATCTTCCCTGGCTGAGAGGCTGGACGATCCGCGAGATCGGCCGTCAGCCTCTGTTTACGGCGGCCCCCGACTACGCGCCAGAGCTTTCTGGTCCGAATCAGCCCGAGCGAGGTCGCCCGATGCGACGTCAGGCTCGGCGCGCCCTGAGTAAAGGCGTCGACTGGCAAGAGCTCGCCGGGGGAGAGTTCTGGGAGTTGGAGCAGCGCGGCTGGCTCGATCCTCTGTTTCGCACCCGCTGGCAGAGGCAGCCGCTGGCCGAATTCTCCTTTCTGGTGGCTTTGCATCCCGGTCTGGCGCAACGCTATCGCCGCTACTATGTCTTGCGAGCGGCCGATCAGGAGAGCCCCCTGGGGCTGGCTATCCTGTTGCGAAGCGACCGCGGCTGGCTGGTCGAGCATCAACTGATAGGGCGATCGGCTCCTAACGGAAGCGGCGAGTTGCTAGCCTGTCGGCTGCTGTCCGACTACCTGACCCCCGGAGAGAGCCTTTCGCTGGGGATTACGCCTCTCTATCGGGCTCTCGTTCCCGACTTGCCCCATCAAGAGGTGCCTGGCATCCTTAGCTTCTTGCCGGGTTCCGTCCGGTCGCTCATGGTCGCTGCCTGGGAGCCGCTCTACGGCTTCCGGAGTCTGCAAGAGTACCGGGAGAAACTCCGTCCCGAGGTCTGGGAACCCGTCTACTGGGCCTACCCCGAAGGGCTTCCTCCGGCCGTGCTTCGGGCCGTGCTGCGCGCCTTTGCGGGCGGATCGCTGCCGGGGTTCGCCATAGCTACGGCCGAGAAACTGCTGAGCAAATTCAGCTTGCGGTGGAGCGACTCGCAGATGCAGCGAATCAACCGGCTGTTCCTGTGGTCGCTCTGTCTCTGGATTCCGATCCTCTGGAATCTCGATGGGGAGGCCCTGTTCGGCACCCCGCTGGCGCCCAGGCTATGGGCCCTCTACGATGTCGCGCTGGCGGCTGGCTTTGCCTGGAACGGAAGGCGCCTGCGGCGCCAAAAGATGAGCCTGGGACTGCCGTTTCTGCTCGGAGCGGTCTGCGCCGACGCCCTTCTCTCTTTTCTCTGGACCGCGCTGCTGCACGGCAAGGCGGCGCTCACGGCGGGGCTGGCCCTGTTTCTCGTGCTGCTCAATGCGGCTCCCCTGGCGGCGGCGGCGTTCTTACTGCTCGGATGTTTCCGCACGCCGCTTTTTCTCCGTCATGGAGGGAGGAGACGGCTCCTTGAAAACCCTTAAAGACGGAGGTACGCCATGCGTTTCAATCGCTTTAGGGGACTGTTGTTGTTCGCTGTTCTTGGAATCTTGCTAGCCACGACGGAGACGTCGTCGGGACAGATTCTCTTAGCCTCGGGTGAGTACCGGGTGGTGGCCGTGGACGGTGATCACGCGCGCGTCAGTGTCGCGCTGATCGAATCGGTCCCAGACGAACATCAGAACTGGATCTACCTGACGGGTACGACCAAAGTGACCAAGCGTCACTCCAGTGGGGATGGATGGTTTCGAGATGAGAAGCTCTCGTATGAGGGCTTTTTCAACTCGGTGAGGCCCGGAGACAAGCTCCGGGTCGAAGGAGGACGGCGTTGGGACGGTGGGGTCACAGCCAAAAAGATTTGGATGTGACTGTCCCCTCGCCAGGTTGGGTAGAGAGCGGCTTCGGCCGCTCTCTTTTTGTGTGAGGGGGAGGGTCCCCGGGCGGGGGAGAGAGGCCGGCAGAAACGCTGTCGTGCCAGGCCGAAGAGAGAAGTTTGGAAAAAAGTTGCTGAGGGCCTTGACGGGAAAGAACCCATCTCCTATATTCTCTTTGTCGTTGCCGGGTCGTCTAATGGTAGGACAGCGGGTTCTGGTTCCGTATGTGAGGGTTCGACTCCTTCCCCGGCAGCCACGACTTGCCGCGTTGGTCTAGAGGCTTAGGACGCCGCCCTCTCACGGCGGAGATCACGGGTTCGAATCCCGTACGCGGTACCAATAACGGCGAAGAGGAGCTCTCATCCGAGGGCTCCTCTTTGATTTTACCCCGAGTATCTCGCCAGCGTTTCGGCAGGCTTCCGAGACCTTTGAGAAGTATTCACCTTTCGACCGTTCCATGACAACCTGTTGCTCCGAGCCGGGTTTTATGGACCTCCTTCCCTCGACAGTCATGCGGGGCAGGAGTTGGGAAAGGATGTGTTTGTGATGAAAAGACGGCTTGTGCGGGCCGCGACCGTGGCCGCTCTGGCGGCGGCGCTCTGGGCGACACCCGTTGTCGCCGAGCGGCTAGAGGAGCAACTTCCTTCGGGGCTGAGGATCGTGGTGTTAGAGAACCCTGCCTCTCCGACCGTTTCGGTGAACGTCTTTATCTCGGCGGGAAGCCTGGATGAGACCGCGCAGACCACCGGTCTGGCCCACTTCTACGAGCACATGTTTTTCCGGGGAACCCCCACTCTGAGCGGGCTCGAGTTCAAGAAGGCGATCGAGGACCTGGGCGGGACCACCAACGCTTCCACCGCCAAGGATATGACTCACTATTTCATCGGGCTGCCGGCCGAGCACGCCGAGCGAGGTCTGGAACTGCTTGCAGACGCGCTGCAGCGCGCCGAACTCGACAGCAAGGGGATCGACGTTGAGCGGGACGTCGTCCTCGAAGAGTATCGTCTGGGTGAGAATAACCCGGGTCGTATCGCCGGCGACCGACTCTACAAGATGGCCTATGGAGAACACCCTTATTCCCGCTCCACCATCGGGACCAAAGATGCGCTCAAAGGCTTCCAGCGGGCGGACTTCGTCAAGTTTCGAAACGAAAACTACGGCCCCGAGCGGTGTACTGTGGTGGTGGTAGGGGATATTCCGGCCACCCGAATGATGCAGCGGGCCAAGAGCCTCTTTGCCAACTATCGCACTACCGCAACTTCCCCCCGCAAGCTAACGGAGCCGCCGCAGGCGCCGGAAGCCCCCGTGGTCGAGGAGGGCAGCGGCCCGGTTGGGTCTCAGGTCCTGTTTCTGGGCTTTCCAGCGCCTTCGGCCCACGACCGCCCGGATGTCTATGCGGTCGACGTTCTGAGCTTTCTGCTGGGCCAGAGCAAGGAGAGTGTCCTCTATCGGAGCCTGGTCAAGGATAAGTCGGTGGCCGAGTCCGTGGACGTCAGCTACCTTACTCCTCGTCAGCGCGGCCTGATCATCGTGAGCGCCACGGCCGCGGACAAGAAGTCGGCCGAGATGCGGACCGCCCTGAAAGAGGGGATCCAGAACGTCATCGACGGAAAATTCGAAGATAAGGATCTGCGTCGGGCCAAAGAGCAGCTGATCGGAAACTATCTGCTCCAGGCGGAAAGCAATTCCGGAGCGGCCGATTCGATCGGGTTCTATGCCGCCCTCGGGGTCCCGGACTTCTCCAAGACCTACGTGGCCGAGATCGAAAAGGTCGATCGCAAAGCCGTCATGGCGGCGGCCCAGAAATATATGGGCGGCGGCTACTGGGGCTACCTGCTCAAACCCGGTAGGGGGGGACGTTCGTGAAACTTCGTCATCGCGCTCTGGGGATAGCGCTGTCGGCGGGGCTGCTGGCCGGCCCCGGTGGGGCTCAACTGCTACCGGCTCCGGCTCCCCTTCCTAAACCGGCCGCCCCGCAGCCGGCCTCCACCCCAACCGGGCCGACCCGCAACGACATCATGGCCGCCCGAGCTACTCCGGCCCGCCGAGTCGTTTTGCCCAACGGAATGGTCGTTCTGCTCAAGGAGTCGCCCGCTCACGATTTCGTAGCCATCGAACTGCTCTGCCAGGTAGGATTGCAGAACGAAGATTCTCCCAATGCGGGGCTCATCGCGCTGTGGGAGAAGCTGCTTCAGGACCGCCTGGACGACGCTTTGGCCGAACAGTACCGGGTGGTGTCGAAGTCGGTGGCGATCGAGCCCGACTTCCTGCGCTTTTCCGTGGTGGGCCCTTCCAAGGACGCCCCGGCCATGGTGGATGCGCTGTCGACCATCGTGGCCGATTCGACCTACGATGAGACGGTGGTGGCCAAAAAGCGGAAGATCCTCAAGGACGAGATTGTCAACGGCGGCGGCCCGAATAACCAGCTCTACTCGGTGTTCCGAGTGCTGTTCTATCGCTATCATCCCTACAAGCGCCAGCATACCGGCGGCACCCTTGCGTTGGAGAGGGTCAACGCCAGCGTCCTGAGCGACTTCCACAAAAAGTACCTGGTCCCTAACCGTCTGGTGATGGCCGTCGTGGGCCGTTTCCCCAGGGTCGAGACCGAGGACGAACTCAAGGCCGCCTTTGGTCCGCTGAAGGCGAACGTGACCAACGACCTGACGGTAGCCTGGGAGCCCAAGGCCGAGGAGAAGCGGATCGACCTGAACACCGGTGCCGACCTGGGCTGGGTTCTGGTCGGCTATCACGCCCCGACCTCGTCGTCGGAGGATCATATCCCGATGATGGTGATCCGAGCCATCCTCTCCGAGGGGCTCTCCTCGCGCCTCTTCAACGAGATTCGCGAGAAGAAGGGTCTTTCGTACACCATTGCTTCGATTCACCCTGACCTGAAAGGCCCGGGCCATTTTCTGACCTACGTGGTGACCAAGCCGGCCGATGTCGGTAAGGTGCGCCGAGACATCATCAAGCAGGTCGAGATTCTGCGCAAAGAGCTGCTGCCCCCGGACGAGCTGGCGGCGGCTAAGGAGAAGGTGCGCGGCGGCTTTTTGCTCGAGAGTGAGACCGTCCAGGGCACCGCTTTCCGGCTGGCTCGCTCGGAGAGCATCGGGTTGGGCTACCTCTATGAAGAGAACTTCGAGAAGAACCTGCAAAAGGTGACGGCCCAGGAGCTCAGAAGAGTCGCCGAGACCTATCTGGTCGAGCCGACCATCATCATCGCTCGCCCTGCCGGTCGCTTCTACTTCGACGGCTAGCCCCGCGCACCACAAGCTCGACGCGAATCGTCCTTGCGACCACCGGACCTCGGGGTCGACATCTAGAGAAGGCGGATTCTTCATGCCCACCATTCAGATCGCACTCGATGGCACCGCAGCCAGCGGCAAATCGACCGTTGCCAAGCGGTTGGCCGAAAAGCTCTCGATCAGCTACCTCGACACCGGGAAGCTCTACCGAGCTGTCGCTCTGGCTTTTCTCCGTGAATCTGGCGTAGCGCCCAGCGAATGGAACGAAGCGGTGGCTCAGGAGATCCTGGCTCGCACCACCTTGGAGGTGCGGCCGGCCGACAGCGACGAGTGCCGGGTCTTCCTGGCCGGAGTCGATGTCACCGATCAGCTGGGGGCGCCCGAGGTGGAAAAATCGACCTCTCTGGCGGCTCGACTTCCCGTGGTTCGCGCCTGGCTGCTCGAGCTGCAGCGGGACCTCGGACGTCGTTTTTCCATCGTGATGGCGGGTCGAGACATCGGCACCGTGGTCTTGCCGCAGGCCAACCTGAAGGTCTTTATGGTGGCTGACCTGCAAGAGCGAGCACGCCGACGGCTGCTGCAGCAGGGGGTCAACTTTGGCCCGGAAGAGCTGGAAGAGGCGGTGCAGGACCTGGCGCGCCGGGACCAGATCGACTCGAGCCGAGACTGCGCCCCGATGGTGGCCGCCGACGACGCCTTGCACTTGGATTCGACGGGGCACACTCCAGAAGAGCTCGTCGATCTTATTATCGGCCAGTTACAAGCGAACACGGCCGCCTCATAGGAGCCCCGACGGCCCGAGGCGAACGGCCGCCCCAATGAGCCGCATACCTTTAGGTGAACTCACCGCCGAGGCTTTCCTCTCGGAATACTGGCAAAAGAAGCCCCTGCTGATCCGGCAGGCTTTCCCGGATTTTGTCTCCCCCCTGGAGCCTGACGAGCTAGCTGGCCTGGCTTGTCGACCTGACGTTCTCTCCCGCCTGATCCTGGAGAAGGGGGGCGAGTACCCCTGGCAGGCCCGTCAGGGCCCCTTCACCGAGAGGGACTTCGACGCTCTGGGCGACAGCCACTGGACCGTTCTGGTCCAGGAGGTCGACCGCCATGTTCCCGCCGTGGCCGACCTGTTCGATCTTTTCGACTTCATCCCGCACTGGCGCAAAGACGATGTCATGATCAGCTTTGCCTCGAAAGATGCGGGAGTTGGTCCGCACATCGACTCCTACGACGTCTTTCTCCTTCAGGGAAGCGGACGTCGACGCTGGGAGATCGCCCCGGCGGGCGGCGACGTGAGCGAGCGCGAAGGCCTCGACATCAAAATGCTAGAGAACTTCGAGCCGACCGAGGTGTACGAACTCGAGCCTGGCGACATGCTCTACCTGCCGCCCGGGGTTCCCCACAACGGGGTTTCTCTCGAGCCGTGCCTGACCATCAGCTTTGGCTTTTTGGCGCCCTCCCGCGCCGAAGTGGTGCGCGACTTCGCGGACTGGTACGAGTCTAAGTACGGCGTGATCCGTTATGCCGACCGCGACCTGTTCGAAGACGACCAGCCGGGGCTGATCGACGAAAGCGATATCAACCGCTTGCTGCGATTGATTCGCGAAGTCCCGCTCGAGACCGAGGCTGTGGCCGAGTGGTTCGGCGCCTTTATCACCCAGCCCCAACGCGGACCGGTCGACCGAGTCATTTTCGAAGGGAGCTACGAGGACTTCGTGGCCGACTTCGCCGCCTCGGGCGAGTGGCGTCGGCACGAGGGGATCCGCGTGGCCGGTTGGAGCGGAGCCAGGACTCACCTGTTTGTCGATGGCAAAGTGTGGCCGGAAGAGCTGCCCAAGAAAACCGTGGAGCTGATCACCGGTCAGCGCACGATTGCCTGGGATGTGGTCGCACAAGACGAGAGCTTCCTGCGCCTGCTCTACACCTTTACCGAACTCGGTTGGGGTTACTTTCCCGGTGACGACGAGGGGGAGGATGACTTCGCGGAGGCCGATGACGATGACGATTTCGATGACGAAGAGTTCGACGACGAGGGGGATGAGTAATGAGCGCTAATCTGCCCGTCGTCGCTATTGTCGGCCGCCCCAACGTGGGCAAGTCCGCCCTTTTCAACCGTATCCTTCAGCGGCGCCAGGCCATCGTGGCGGACCGTCCTGGAGTCACCCGCGACCGCATCGTAGCCGAAGCGGAATGGAGCGGTCGCAACTTCCTGCTGATCGACACCGGCGGTATGGACCCGTTCGATGAGGACGTCCTTCGCCAGGACGTCTTCCGGCAGGCCGAAGCCGCGATGGAAGACGCTTCGGTGATCTGTTTCGTGGTCGACGGTCAGGAGGGGATCCATCCTCTCGATGAAGAGGTGGCGTCGCGTTTGCGCAAGACCTCGAAGCCCGTGCTACTGGTCGTGAACAAAGCCGAGAGCATCCACGTCGAGGCCGAGCATTACATCTTCTACGCTCTTGGTCTGGGCGACCCGATTCCGATCTCGGCCATGCACGGGACGAATACGGGCGACTTCCTGGACCTGGTGTTGGCGGCGATGCCTCCGGTCGAAGACGAAGGTGAGGCGGAAGAAGAGATCGCGATGGCGCTGGTCGGACGACCCAACGTCGGGAAATCGTCGCTTCTCAACCGTCTGACCGGAACGGCTCGCAGCGTGGTCCACGATATGGCGGGGACCACCCGCGACACCATCGATAGCCAGGTCCACGAAGACGGCCAGGCGTTCCGTATTCTCGATACGGCCGGGATGCGTCGCAAGGCCAAGGTTGATGATGAGGTCGAGTACTACTCCTCCCTGCGCGCGGCGTCGTCCCTGGAGAGGGCGCAGGTCGGCGTGCTGGTGCTCGACGCCATCGACGGTGTAACCCAGCAGGACAAGCGCGTGGCCGGTATGATCGGCGATGCCGGTCTGGCCGTGCTGGTGATAGTCAACAAGTGGGACCTGATCGGCACGGCGGCCGACACCTCGGTCCGGCGGGAGAAGTTCATCCAGGAGCTCTCCAAGGATCTGGACTTCATGTCCTACGCTCCGGTGCTCTTCCTGTCAGCGGTGACGGGGGAGGGGACGGAGGAGATCCTACCCACGGTCGCGGCCGTGTTCGAACAGTGGAGCAAGCGAGTGGCCACCCCCGTGCTCAACGAGGTGATCCATGAAGCGGTCGCGCTGAGACCGCCGCCCTCGTACAAGGGTCGCATCTTGAAGATTCAGTACTGCTCGCAGCGACGGGCTCAACCTCCTACCTTCTTGCTCAAGGTCAATTCGACCGACCTGATCCATTTCAGCTACGAGCGGTATCTCGAGAACCAACTTCGAGCTGCCTTCGGTTTTGTGGGAACTCCCATCCATCTCAAGTTCGCGAGGTCATAACGATGTTTGGTGCTTGGACACTGGTTCTTCTGGTCGCCGCCTATCTGTTGGGCGCGGTGCCGTTCGGTCAGCTTGTGGCGAAGGCTGCGGGCAAAGACCTGAGCCGCTCGGGCAGCGGGAATACGGGCGCCGCTAACGCCTACCGAACCCTGGGCTGGAAGGGCGGGGCGCTGGTGCTCCTGGCCGACCTGCTGAAGGGAACGCTGGCTTGTGGGCTGGGCTACGTAGCGCTGCTTCCCGGGTTCGCCGTGCCGGCCGGCAAGGCGATCTTCGGGCTGCTGGCCGTGCTCGGTCACAACTTCAGTATCTTCCGCGGCTTCAAAGGCGGCAAAGGGATCGCGACGACCTTCGGTGTGGTTCTGGCCATGTCGCCCAAAGTCGCGCTGCTGGCGGGCCTGCTCTGGGTCACCAGCGTCGCGCTGACCAAGTACCCCTCGGTCGGGTCGCTGCTGGCGACCCTCTCGATGCCGATCTTCATGGCGCTGGAAAAAGGCGACCTTGCCTCGATCCTTTTCTGCGTCGCTGCAGCGGGCTTAGCCATCTTCCGCCACCGCGAGAACTTGGAGAGGCTGCGACAGGGACGAGAGCTTCAGTATGACGAAAGAAACCGCTAGATAAGGCTTTAGGAGACTCCATGATCGAAATCGAAAGTATACGCGGTCTGCTCGACCAGGTGTTGACCGTCTCGGTACGCGAGAAGGCCAGCGACGTCTATATCAAGGCGGGCAAGACTCCGATGCTGCGCATCGAGGGCACCTTGATCCCGATCGAGTGCGCCGCCTTGACGCCGGAGATGATCGAGCATCTGGCTATGACCATCATGCCGATGCACCAGCGCGAGAAATTCGAAAAGTTCAACGACGCGAACTTCATCTACGACATCGAGAACGTCAGCCGTTTCCGTGTCAACGCTTATCGCCAAAAAGGCTCGGTAGCGATGGTAATGCGACGCGTCGAGGACGAGATTCTGGAGTTCGAAACCCTGGGTCTGCCGGACATCCTGGCTCAGCTGGCGATGCAGAAACGCGGTCTGGTGCTCTGTACCGGACCGACCGGATCGGGAAAATCGACCTCGCTAGCCTCGATGATCAAGTACCGCAAGGACCGCTCCACCGGGCACATCGTCACTCTGGAAGACCCCATCGAGTATCTGCACGACGATCAGGAGACCTGTATCGTCAGCCAGCGCGAGATCGGCCAGGACGTGATGACCTTCAAAGAAGGCCTGGAGAGCGCGGTTCGTCAGGCGCCCGACGTGCTGCTGGTCGGTGAGATGCGCGACCCCGAGTCGGTGCAGTCCGCCGTCTACTTCGCAGAGACCGGTCACCTCGTGCTGTCGACCCTGCACGCCAATAACGCTTATCAGACCATCGAGCGCTGTATGCAGTTCTTCCCCGAAGACATGCAGGCTGCGGTCCTGGCCCAGATTTCGCTGAACCTGCGAGGCATCATCGCCCAGCGCTTGATTCCGGGCGTCGACGGGAAACGTGTGGTCGCTTGTGAGGTGCTGATCGGTAACGCTCGTATGGCCGAACTGATTCGCGCCGGCTCGCTGACCCAGATGAAGCGCGAACTCGACATGTTCCATCCCGAAGGCATGCAGAGCTTCGACTTCTCCCTCATCTCCCTCTACCGGGCAGGTCGAATCACTGCCGAGGAAGCGCTGCGCAACTCGGACAACGCCAACGACCTTCGACTCAAACTCAAATCCGTGGTCATGCCGATGGGCGGTCCCGGCGGCGGTCAAGGCTGATGACGGACGAGGGGGAGGACGAGGGCCCCGAGGTCGTCATCCACGAAGCGCGCGTGGTCGACCCTGCGGCCGCCGAGACGCCCCTACGGACGATGCCGCGTCCCGCACCCAGATTCGAGCGGTCCACCCCGCTCCCCACTCGGGTCCGAGACGGCTCCTTCGGGGACGAGTTTCTGGAAGCCGGGGGGGAGCAGATCCCCTGGACCTCCGTGCGCAGCGTGGCTCTCGCCGTCATCGATCAGATGGTCAAGGACAGCGAGCCGAAGCAAGGGCCGCTGCGCAAGATGATGCAGAAGGTCACGGGCGGAGAGGACACCTCGTCGGCCAAGGACCGGGCCAAGCAGGTTCGCGAGGTCTATCTTCTCGACGTGTTTACCGAGAGGCAGGACCAGCCGTTCCGCTTCGAAGCGGGCAACGTCAACTACAAGAGCTTTCTCGACAAGGTCGGGTATGTCTCTCATCACAACTTTTTTCGCTTTGTGGTGACCCTGCTCCGGCGTGTCCGGGAAGGGAGCGAGTCGACCGTGATGGTGACGCAGTCGCTGGCGAATTTCGTTGCCAAGCGCCGGGACAAGGTCGGGCACTTTTCCGACTTTCACGACTACGAGATGGAAGTCGAACAGCAGTTCAGATTTGACCGCGACGTGGTGCCGCTCGCGGAAGTCGACCTTAGCAACGAGAGCTGGATCGACGAATGGGAAGAAACGGAGAGCTATGAGTGAATCCCGCATCAGCCTGGACCAGACCCGCCACGTGGCGGCGCTGTCTAAGCTGCATTTCGAAGAGAGCGAGCTTCTAGGCCTGAACGCCGAGATGGAAGCGATTTTAGAGACAGTTTCCCTGCTTCAGCGGGTCCCGGTCGACGGTTTGGAGGCGACGCTGGGCGTGGGGGCTTACGCCAACCGCTTTCGGGATGACGTGGTGGCTCCCACCATGCCGCTCGAGGACACCTTGTCGAATGCGCCGGCTCAACGGGACGGCTGCTTCGAAATCGTCCGCATTCTGTCGAAAACTTCCGAGGAGTAAGTCATGTCAAGCATCTCCGCCGCCGTCTCCCAGGTTAGGGAGAGCGGCCAGCCCGAGACTCTGGTCGGGCCGGCGTTAGCCGCCATCGATTCGGGGGAGCCTCGCTTCGCCTGTTTGCTGGCCAGCGATCGCGACTTTGTTCAGGCCCAGGTCGCCGAAGTCGGCGCTCGCCTGCGTGGGGGAGAAGAGCTTCCCCTGGCCGGTCTGCCGGTCATCGTCAAAGACAATATCTGTGTCAAAGGGCAGCGCACGACCTGTGCCTCCCGGATGCTGTCGAACTTTGTCCCGCCGTACGATGCCACGGTCTGGGAGCGGCTGCGAGAGGCCGGGGCCGTGATGGTAGGTAAGGCCAACATGGACGAGTTTGCCATGGGCAGTTCGACGGAGAACTCCGCCTTTGGCGTAACCAGGAACCCTTGGGACCCCTCGAAAGTGCCCGGAGGCTCGTCCGGCGGCTCGGCGGCGGCCGTGGCAGCAGGTTACGTCCTGGCCACTCTCGGTTCGGACACCGGCGGATCGATTCGTCAGCCGGCAGCGTTCTGCGGTGTGACCGGACTGAAGCCGACCTACGGGCGAGTGTCGCGCTACGGCCTGGTGGCCTTCGCCTCCTCGCTCGACCAGATCGGACCGATCACCCGCTCGGCCACCGACGCGGCTCTGGTCCTCTCGGTGATCGGCGGCTACGACCGACGCGACGCAACGTCCGCCGAGGATGCGCTGCCGGCGGGTCTTGCCGACCTAGAGTCGGTGGCCTCGCCGAGTGGCGTTCGGCTGGCCGTGCCTTCCGTGGTCAACCGCTTGCTTCCAGCCGAAGCGCGAGAGAGCTTCGAGGCTAGCCTCGACGAACTGCGCGGGATGGGCGTGACCATTGAAGAGGTCGAACTTCCGTTCCTGGAAGAGGCGCTTTCCGCTTACTACGTGATCGCTCCGGCCGAGGCGTCTTCGAACCTGGCGCGCTACGACGGCGTGCGCTACGGCGACCGTCCCCAGGGTATCGATTTCGAGAACATCTCGGACCTGACGACGCGGACCCGCAGCGCCCTGTTCGGGGCGGAAGTCAAGCGTCGTATCATGCTGGGGACTTACACCCTTTCCGCCGGCTACTACGACGCTTACTACAATCGGGCACAGAAGGTGCGGACTGCTCTGCGCAACGCCTACGACGGAATTCTGGCTCAGGGCTTCAGCGCGGTGTTGACGCCGACCACGCCGGGACCGGCCTTCGGAGTGGGAGAGAAGACGGACGACCCCGTGGCGATGTATCTCAGCGATATCTTCACCGTGTCGGCCAACCTGACCGGGCTACCCGCGCTCTCCTTGCCTTCGGGTTTCTCCAAAGACGGTCTGCCGCTCGGTATCCAGCTTCAAGGCAAGGCGTTCTCGGAACTCGAGTTGCTGACCCTGGGCCGGGACTACCAGAGGGCCACCGCGCACCACGCTCGCCGGCCCGAATCGGCCAGCCTGGCCTGAGGGCTTTCGCTCTCGCTATATCCCGAACTAACAAGAAAGGCCGCCTCGTAAGAGGCGGCCTTTCCGGTTGCTCCCCTAGATTCAGGGGGTCGGGACAGAAGGTCCTCCGCCACCGGGCGGAGCCGACGGCGGGGGAGAGTTCCTGACATCGCCAGGAAAGGTCTGAGGGGTAGCCGAGCCCGGGTTGGGCGTGGAGGGTTGGCTGACGGGCGTGTTGCTCCCCGGAGTGGTCACCGTCGAGTTCCCCGGCTGCAGCTGCTGGACACCAGGCTCGGCGTTGCCCGAAGGCGCTCCCGGAGAGCCTGCGCCGCGAGTGGTTTCGGGCGAGGTCTGAGGGACTTCGGGTCCGTCCACCGGCGAGGTCTGCAGTCCCCGGATGAAGGGACGAGGGGTCTCGCTGGAGGGCAGGAACGGACCGAGCGACTGTCCGCTCGGCTGGGTCGAGAACTCGAGCTTGGCCGGCTTCATCGGGACGCCTTCGGCGTTGAGCCGTTCGCGGATGTAGGCGGGGAAGGGGACTTCGGTCGGGTATTCCGACGAGGTCACCTGCCACCAGACCCAGCGGGAATTCAGGTAGTTGGCCCGGGTGGTGGCCAGGTCGAAACGCGACTGAGCGCGGGTGGCCTGAGCATCCAGCAGCTCGGTGTTGATGGAGATCCCGTTCTGATAGCGCAGAACGGCGACGCGGAGCGCTTCGTCGGCCTGACGTACGTTCTCCTGGGCCACCGAGATAGCGACCCAGCGATCCTGCAGCTGGTTGTAAGCCTCTTCCACCTGCAGGGTGACGTCGCGCTCGCTCTGCTCGAGCCCCTTGCTCAGTTGGATTGCGGCTTCTTTGGCCTGCTCGGCCTGGACGTGCGAGATCCCCCCGTCATAAAGCGGGATGCTCAAAACGATAGCCGTGGTGTTCTGGGTTCCGGGGTTAAATCCGGCTCCGTTACGATTGATGGTCGTGTTCTGCAGCTCCAGCGACGGGTTGTTGCTGGTTTCTGCTACCTCGACTTGCGCTTTGGCCTGCTCGACCGCCCAGCGGGCGCTGCGCAGGTCGGGGCGCGACTCCAGGGCGCGCTGCTTGGCGTCGTTGAGGTCGATCGATTCGGGGGCGAACAGATCGAGCTCTTGAAGTCTTAGCTGGCTGTTGAGCGGCAGGTCGAGCAGGCTCAGCATCCTGGCCTTCGAGTTGCTCTCGGCGGTGCGCGATTCGATCAGGCGCTGTTCGGCCGTAGCCACCGCGGCCGAGTTCGAGAGAACGTCGAAGCGGGCAGCCACACCCTGCTCGAACAAGAGTTGCGAAGTGCGCAGGTTGGCCTGGCGAGCCTCCAGGTTGTCCTGGGCGATAGAGACCGCGTCCTGCGCCAGCAGCGCCTCGATGTAGCGCTGCGCGGTGAGCTGGACCAGGCGGTTGACTTCCGTACGGTAGTCTTCCTCGGTCACTCTCTGCTGTAGCTTAGCGGCCAGCGACGTCCACTTCAGGCGCCCGAAGGTGTAGATCGCCTGGCGGATAGTCAATCCGAACTGGTAGTTGTCGGCCGGGCTGATGATACCGATCCCCGGGACGGAGACAGCGGGTTCGACGCGGTTGTACTGAGCCGAGAATCCGATGTTCGGGTTGACCAGAGTGTAGGCTTCGTCAACCCGGTATTCGGCCTGTCGGATCGCCGACGTCACTCGTTCCATAGTGGGGCTCTTTTCGAGCACCGTGGTGATGGCGCGATTGATATCGAGGGCCGTGACAGGGGCGTCCGGAGGGGCGACCAGGCTGGAGGCCGGAGGGGTCTGTCGGGGAGGGGCCAGGTTGTCGGGGTCGGCGATCTGCCGTCCGTCCTGGGGAATGATGGTCTTCGCGGTCGTGGGCTCGGCGGCGGAGGGTCCGACCAGCCAGAGGCTCATCATGGCCGCGGCCATGGCGCGACGGGTAAAGAGAGTCACGTCTTGATACCTTTGATAAAGATGTCCACCATCGCGTTGACGAAATCGTCGCTAGGCGTTTCCGTCAGATGGAGGGAGAAAAGCGCGCCCATCAGGTAACGCGCCGCCGCTTCGGGGACGAAGTCGCCCAGCTCGCCGGCCCTTTGCCGGGCGTGCAGGTACTCGCTCAGCGAAAGAGAGCATCTCTGCCGCTTGTAATCGATCTCTTGAGCGACATCCGTGGATGTCCGGTGCTCGCGAAAGAAGATCCAGATGACCTCGATGTTCTCGCGCAAGTCGTCGCAGATCCCCTGAACGAAAAGCGGCAGAACGTCCTCGACGGAACGGTCGTGCATCTCCTCGAGCTGCGGTAGCTGCAGGCCCCTGTGATCGATTACCTCTTTGAGCAAGTCCGACTTGCCTTTGAAGTAGTGATAGAGTAGACCCGCGGAAATGTCGGCACGCTCGGCGATCTGCTTGATCGTCGTCCCCTCCACTCCCTTTTCCGCGAACAGTTTTAAGGCGACTTCCAGAATCTGGGTTCGCCGCTCGCAGGCCAGCTTGTCCTGGCCGCTATCTCCTGATTGAACGCTCATTCAATTGCACAGAGCATAGTCACTGTTGACTGAGCTGTCAACACCATGAACGGCTCAATTCCGCCCTATCTTTACGGGACTTTTTGCGCCAGGTTCGCCGGCCGCAAGGGCAGGATCCCGACCGGATCGCGGCGCAAACCGTGAAAAAAATTAAGCCCTTATGAAGGGGCTGTCGGAGGTAAGTGATGGAACGCTGGGTACGCGTCGAGGAGATCGGCGGCCACGAGGGACAGAAAGTCGAACTCCGCGGGTGGCTGGCCCGCATCCGCTCGTCGGGTAAGCTGCACTTCTTGCAGGTTCGCGACGGGAGCGGCATGGTGCAGGCGATCGTCACCAAAGCCGAAGTTTCCGAAGAGCTCTTTGCTCGCCTCAAAAAGCTGGGCCAGGAGAGCGCCATCATCGTGCGCGGTACGGTGACCCGCGATGAGCGGTCGAAGCTGGGCTACGAACTTCAGGCGCACGATGTCGAAGTGGTGAGCGAAGCGGAAGGCTATCCGATCACTCCTAAAGAGCATGGTACGGATTTCCTGATGGAGCATCGCCACCTCTGGCTGCGCTCACGTCGTCAGCACGCCATCTTGCGCATCCGCGCCACTATCATGAAGGCGATGTGCGACTGGCTCGACGACCACGGCTTCCTGCGGGTCGACACGCCGATCCTGACCCCGGCGGCTTGCGAAGGCACGACCACCTTGTTTGAAACGCCCTACTTTGACGAAAAGGCGTTCCTGACCCAGAGCGGACAGCTCTACAACGAAGCGACCGCTGCAGCGTTCGGTAAGGTCTACACCTTCGGGCCCACCTTCCGGGCAGAGAAGTCCAAGACGCGCCGTCATCTGATGGAGTTCTGGATGTGCGAGCCCGAGATGGCGTTCTGCGACTACGCTCAGAACATGGAGATTCAGGAGCAGTTCCTGTCGTATGTGGTGCAGACCGTGCTGGAGAAGCGTTCTTTCGAACTCGACGTGATCGAGCGCGATATCGAGAAGCTGAAACTGGTCAAGGCGCCGTTCCCTCGCATCACCTACGATGAGGCGGCCGACCGTCTGCTGGCCAAGGGCGCCGAGTTCACTCGTGGCGACGACTTTGGCGGCACCGACGAAACGCTGCTGAGCGAAGATTTCGATCGCCCGGTGTTCGTGACCCATTATCCCACCGCTATCAAGGCGTTCTACATGAAGCCTGACCCCTCCAACCCGGAAAGAGTTCTGGGTTCGGACCTGCTGGCGCCCGAAGGCTACGGCGAGATCATCGGCGGCGGCGAGCGCATCTCGGACCTGGCGCTGCTGGAGCAGCGGGTGAAAGAGCACGACCTGCCGGTCGACTCGTACCAGTGGTACCTGGACCTGCGGCGTTACGGCAGCGTGCCTCACAGCGGGTTCGGCATCGGACTCGAGCGCACGGTCAGCTGGATCTGCAACCTGGGCCACGTCCGCGAGACCATCCCGTTCCCGCGTATGCTCACCCGCATGTACCCTTAAGGAGAGTCGTCATCGATGGCAGGGCATTCCAAGTGGAATAACATCCGCATCAAGAAAGGCCGGATGGATGCGAAGAAGGGCCAGGCGTTTACCAAGCTAGCTAGAGACATTCTGGTAGCTGGCAAAGACGGCCCGGACCCCGAGAGCAACTTTCGGCTGAAAATCGCCATCGCCAAGGCGAAGAAGGAGAACCTCCCCGCCGTCAACATCGAGCGTTTGCTCAAGAAGTTGGCCGGCGAGGGGGCCGACGAGGTCGAAGAGACGACTTACGAAGGCTACGGCACGGGGGGCGTTGCCATTATGGTCGAAGCCGCCACCGACAACCGGAACCGCACGGCGGCCGAGGTCCGACTGGCCTTTAATAAGAACCAGGGCAGCATCGGCGAAATCGGCTGCGTGGCCTGGCTGTTCGACCGGCGTGGGAAGCTTTCCGTCACTCGGGCGGACGCCTCGGAAGAAGACCTTTTTCTGGCCGCTACCGAGGCGGGCGCGCTCGACGTGGTCCCCGACGATGAGGACGAGACTCTTTTTGCCGTCCTGACCGAGCCGACCGAGCTTCACCAGGTTCGTATGGGCCTGGAAGGCGCTGGTATCAAGGCGGTGGACGTGCAGTTCGTGCTGATCCCTCGGACCCGGGTCGAAACCTCGCTCGAGGACGCCCTGGCGTGCCTGAAGCTGATCGAGGCGCTGGAAGACCAGGACGATGTGCAGCGGGTGACCTCGAACATCGACCTGACGGACGCTCTGCTTCAACAGATCGAAGAGCGGCTCTGATGTCTCGCAAGCGCTTGCTGGGACTGGACCCCGGTATCGGGCGGACCGGGTTTGGCGTGATCGATACCTGGGAGGACCAGGTCCAGCACGTCGAACACGGCTGCATGGAGACCACGGTGGGGGAGGATAGGGATCTGCGCCTGCTCGACCTCTACCGGCAGACCTGTACGATGCTCGATCGCACCAAGCCCGACATGGCGGGGGTCGAGCATCTGTACGCCGGCCGAAACGCCACCACCGCGATCCAGGTGGCCGAGGCTCGCGGGGTGCTGCTGCTGGCCCTGGCTCAGCGGGGGATCCCCTCCCGCCAGTACGCTCCCGCCACTATCAAGATGACCCTGGCCGACCACGGTCAGGCCACCAAGATTCAGGTTCGAGAAGTGGTTATGGAGCAGCTGGGGTTGGAGAAGCCGCCCCAGCCGGATGACGCTTCCGACGGTCTGGCTTGCGCCCTGACCTTACTATTCGATGCTATGGAGAGTCGCGACCTATGATCGATCACATCCGGGGAGACCTGATTCGCAAGGATGGTGAGGCCATCGTGGTCCGCACGGGAGGGGTCGGCTTCCGCCTGGAGGTGCCCGCCGGGGCCTATCTGGGAGTCGCCCTAGGAGAGCCGGTCGAGGTCCCGACCTCGCTCATCGTTCGCCAGGACGGGATGTCGCTGTACGGCTTCAACAACGCGACCGAACGAGAGTTTTTCGGACTGCTGACGGGCATCTCTGGCATCGGACCCAAGTCGGCTCTGGGCATCCTGGGGCACGCGGCACCGGCGCTGCTGGCGGACTATATCTTGCGCGAGGATATCTCGGCGCTGGTCAAGGTCAAAGGGATCGGTAAAAAGGGCGCTCAGCGCATCATCATCGAGCTCAAAGAGAAGCTCAAGGCGCTGAAGACCACGGTTGCGGGAAGCGGCGACGCCTCGGCGGGGTCCGACCTGGGACTGTTTGGCTCGGCGGCTCAGGCCGAGGCGCTCGAGGTGCTGGTCTCCCTGGGCTGTAGTCGGGAAGAGGCCGAGGCGGCACTTTCGGCGGTGGCTGACCGGGTGGTGATGGATGAAGATGACGCCGCCGACCTGCTCGTGATGCACGCGCTGAAGGCGCTCGGCGGGCGGTAACGGCCCTGAGCTTGTCCTGGCTTCCCCGCCTTCTCGCCAGAGATTGGAAGGGATGCTAGTTGGGTTAGAGAACTTTTCAAGATGTCAGCCCCCCAACGGATCCTATCTCCGCGCCGCATGGAGCGAGAGACCGAAGATTTCGACCGCAGTCTTCGCCCCCGATGTCTCGACGAATACGTCGGGCAGCACGACGTGGTCAAAAATCTCAGGGTCTATCTGCAGGCCGCCAGAGAGCGCGAAGAGGCGGTGGATCACGTGCTTCTCTCGGGCCCTCCGGGGCTGGGGAAGACCACTCTGGCTAACCTGGTGGCCAAGGAGATGGGCTCGAACCTGGTCGCCACCTCGGGTCCGGCCATCGAGCGCCCCATCGATCTGCTGGTACTGCTGAACTCGCTGGGCCCGCGCGACGTGCTTTTCATCGACGAGATTCACCGGATGTCCCGTACGGTCGAGGAGATCCTGTATCCGGCCATGGAGGACCTGGCTTTCGACCGGATCATCTCCAAAGGGGTCCGCAAAAGGGCCGTTAGGCACAAGATCGAGCCGTTCACTCTGGTCGGGGCGACCACCAAATCGGGCTCTCTGTCAGCGCCGCTTCGGTCGCGTTTCGGCATTCTGTTTCACCTCGATTTTTATCAGCAGCACGAGTTGCAGCATATCTTGCTCGGGTCTGCGGGCCGACTGGACCTGAAGTTGACCCCGGAAGGCGCCGACGAACTGGCCGGTCGTTGCCGGGGAACCCCTCGTATCGCCAACCGCCTGCTGCGTCGTGTTCGCGACTTTGCCCAGGTCGAAGGGGCTGGCACCATCGACCTCGAGGTCAGCCGCACGGCGCTGGACCGGATGGGGATCGACCGGGGCGGGCTGGACCGCCTGGACCAGCGTATCCTGCGCAGCCTGACCGAAGCGTTCGAAGGGCGGGCCGTCGGTCTCAACACGCTGGCTGCGGCGGTGGGCGAAGACCCGGACAATCTGGAAGAGATGTACGAGCCGTTTTTGCTGAATTCGGGCTTCATCCTGAAGACTCCACGAGGTCGTATGGCCACTCGACGGGCTTTCCGTCATCTGGGACTGCCGTTCCCGTCCTACCTCGAAGACGTTGGCTGAGAGCGACGAGGTTCAGAGGGAGGGGGCGCGCCTGGCGCTCCTTTTTCGCGACTTTGTCGAGAATCATACCGGCAGCGCCCTCTGCGTCCACGATCTCGATGCCGATGGGTTGGCCTCTGGAGTTCTCTGGCAGCGATGCCTCGAGCGTCTGGGGCGTAAAGATGTACGGCGCCTGATAGCGCTTCGCGACCGCAACGTCTGGTTCGGGGAGTACGACAGGGAACTTTCCCTGGCAAAGCCGTCCTCGCTCTATGTGCTGGACCTGGGCTGCCAGACTCGCCAGCTTTTGCCCGACGTTCCCACCTGTGTCATCGACCACCACGCCCCGGAGCCTCCGGCGGCCGGGACGACTCTGCTCTCCTCCTACTCCTGGGCCACCCCGGCTCCGACCGCCTGGATGACCTACCGTCTGGCGAGCGAGGTGGCGGATATGAGCGACCTGGACTGGATAGCCGTGGTCGGCACCGAGGGAGACCTGGGGCCGAAGGCGCCTTTCGCGTTAATGGAAACGATGAAGGGGCGCTTTCGGCGCAAAGATCTCTCCGAGACGGTGGCCCTGGTCAACGCCATCCGCCGCTCCTCCACCCCCCGTCCGGAACTGGCGGCCCAGGCCCTGCTGGAACACGACAGCCCTCGTTCGCTGGTCGAGTCGGCCGCCCCCTGCGTCCAGGCGCTCCGGGAGGCCCGCGAAGAGGTGAAGGTCGAGATGACCCGAGCCAAAGCTGCCGCGCCTCGTTTTTCCGGGCAGGTGGCGCTGGTCGAGATCGACTCTCCCTGTCAGGTCCACCCCGTGATCGCCCAGATCTGGCGGGGGCGCCTGCCCAAGTACTACGTGATCGTGGCCAACCGTGGCTACCTACCGGGTCGGGTGAACTTCTCGGCTCGTTCGTCCGGGGAACTCCAAGTTCTTCAGATGCTGCGCGGCTTGCCCGAGTACACCGGTCAGTCCGGCTTTGGCCAGGGGCACGACCATGCCTCCGGGGGCAGCCTGGAGGTGGAGGCCTGGGAGGCCCTGCTTCGACGCTTAGGGTTCGAGCCCTGAGGCTCGTCTCGGGATAAAAAAAGGGCCTCCCTTGGCGGGAGGCCCCTTTTTTGGCTCTAAAGCCTATTGGCGACGGACGGTGAACACCTGGGAAGGGCTCAGACCACCGTCATTGACGGTGATGCGCAGCTGCTGACCGCTACGCACGGCCGAGGCATTGATCTGTACGTCGAAGCGACCGTTGTTGTTGACCAGCGTGGACTGGCTGATCTGACGGGTCTGACCGGTGATCACTTCCAGGATGTTGTCGGGGGAGTATTCGACCAGCACGTTGACCTGACGGCCGGGCTGGGCGTTCCCCTGCACGTTGAACACGGCGTCGACGTTCGAGCCGTTATAGATGTTGCTCACCGACAGCGTCTGACCGCCGCCGTTGTTACCGTTGTTGTTGTTATTATTGTTGACGGTGAAGGTCCAGGTCTGAGAGACTTGGCGGTTGTAAGTGTCGACGGCCTGAACCGAGGCGCGGTGGGTTCCCGGCTGCAGGTTGTAGTTGGGCACCCAGCTGATGCCGTTCGAGAGGCGCTGGACGCCGTTCTGGTTGGTGACGTTGACGTTGTCGACGGTCAGGGTGACCGAGTTGACGTTGCTGCTGAAGGTCGCACCGATGGTCGGACGGTTTCCAGTGTATTCGCCGTTGTTCGGCTGCAGCTGCTGGATGCTGAAGTTGCCGGAATTTCCAGCGTTGTTATCGATGGTGAACGCCCACTGATAGTCCAGCTGACGGCCCGAGTTGGCCGAGCCGCGAATCTGGGCCTGGTGGCGTCCAGGAGAGAGGTCGTACTGAGGGGTCCACAGCACCTGGTTGCCCGACAGGCGAGCCTGCTGGGTAAAGTCGATACCGTCGACGTAAAGGCGGAAGGTGCCGTTCTGCACCGATTCGGGGAAGCTGACGGAGAGCTGAGGGCGCAACGTGTTGACGGTGTCATTGGCGTTGGGGTAGGTCTGCCAGCCGCCGGTATTTCCGTTATTGTTGTTATTGCCAGAGCCGGCGCGGACGGTGATCTGACGGTCGGCTTCCTGAGCGGTCTCTCGGCCGTTCTTGGTCAGGTGGACCAGCACGACGCCGCGCTGTACCTGCAGCCCGTTGGGGATGGTGTAGCGGGTCTGGTAACGGCCCGAAGAGATTTCGGGGAGAGCGATCTCCTGGGTGTGGCCCAGGATCTCGAAGGTGGCGCGGGCGCCCGGCTCACCGTAGACGATCACTTCGAGAGCGTCGCCCGAGTCCAGCGCTGCGGTGCCGTTGTGCACGATGCGGTCGATTTTCGGTCCACCGGTCTGACTGTTGCCGTTGTCGCCGGAAGGCGGAGGCGTGGTCTGGCCGCCGCCGGTCGAGGCGATGACTACCGTTTTGGTGGCGCCGTTCCACTTGACGTCAGCGCCCAGCGACTCCGAGACGAAGCGCAGCGGAACCATGGTACGACCACCGACGGTGTCGGCGGGGACGTCGAGATAGACGGTGCGTCCATCGATCAGGGCGGTGCGGCTGCCTAACTGGAGCTGTACCACGGTGTCGCCCTTGGTTGCCTTGATGGAGCGAGTCGGCGCGTCGTACAGCACGTCGGCGGACAGAGCCTCGAAGATTCCGCGCAGCGGAACCAGGAGCCGCCCGTCGATCATAGCGGGCGGCTGGTCAAAGTTCAAATTACGGCCGTCGAGTTGGACCGAGATCCCCTGCGCGGAGGCGGCGGGGGCCAGGACCAGACTCAGAAGCCCCAGGACGAGAATTCGTCGCAATTGGATTCCAAAATGTCTCATGCATCAAGGCTTTCAAAAAAGCCTTCGAGTCCCTCCATCTCCTTGGATGGGGATGGGGTACCTAACCGGGTATACCTACCCTTGCTTCGTGGGAGCTTGACGAGCGGTCAAAAATGGTAGCGAAGCACCATGGGGACTGATCTCTCGCCCTTCGGGGTGGTAGCAAAGACGGACATCACCACGGATAGGTTGGGTAGACTAATGGGTACCCCATAGTTGGCGGTAAAATAGCCTTCGTCGTCGGCCCACGCCTCAAAACTTCCGTCCGTCCCCCGGCCCTGAGTGTTGGGAGCCCGGGTGTTGCGCTGGAAGGAGAGATCTGGGACGAAGGTCACCTTGCAGTTGGGTCGAGTTCGCCCTTTGATGTCGAAGTTGTTGGAAATTTTGCTACCGGAAGCCGGACTGTAGATGACGACCCGGAACAGATGTCCGAAGAGCGTAACCGGCTTTTTGGCTTGTTGCTTTTCCGTGCGGGCGCCGATGTGGACGACCCCCGTGACCGGCTCTCCCAGGTAGTCATCGCGGGGCTGAATCTCGTAGCTGCCAGTGTAGACGCCAGGCGAAGTTTCGCTGAGTTCGAACTCCTTTTCGTTGTCCCCAAGAAGGAAGCCGGCCTTGTGCCCGCCTTCGGCTTGCATGGTGACGGTCAGGACCTCGAACTCGCCCAGCGAGCCTTCGCCATCGTGGCTGACCGACTGGATCAGTGTGGGGATCTCGACCTCGAAGGCCCACTCCCGCTCTACCCCGCTGGAGAAGACCAGTCGTGCGTTCACCGGACCGGCAGGGGGAGGGGAGAGGGGTCGGAAGCTGAGAAAGCGGTCCGTGCGCAGGCAGCTATAGGTGACGTCTTTGCCATCCACGAACAGGCGGGCTTGAGCCAGGTCGAGCGCTTCGACCAGGGGGCCGTTGAGGGATACCGAGATCATCATCTCGTCGGCCCGGACTTTGCTCTGAGGCGGGGGGCTCAAGGCCAGGGAAGTGCTCTCCTGCGCCAGCGCTTCGGCGGTCAGAAAGCAGGTCAGCATGATCAACAGGTGGACGACAGAGACTCTCACCTGTGCATGGTTCGCTCGAGCCCGTGGGGCACCTTCGGACCTCTTCGAGAAGGACCACTCCGAAGAGCGGGAGAACCGGCTCGGCAATCTTAGGTCATCACACTATCAGGAGCTTCGAGGTTCGCATGAGCACAGCATTTCCCCGCGTCGTCGTCACCGGTTACGGTGTTGTCAGCCCCATCGGCTGCACGCCGGAAACTTTTTGGGAGAGTCTTCGATCCGGGCGGAGCGGTATCGATAAGATTTCCGCTTTCGACGCCTCGGCCTTCACCACCCAGATTGCCGGCGAAGCGCGCGACTTCGAAATCGAGAAGTTCATGGACCGCAAAGAGGCCAAGCGCACCGACCGAGTGATCCAGCTGGCCGTCGGCGCTGCCAAGATGGCGGTCGAGCACGCTGGTCTCAATCTGGACGACTGTGATCGGGATCGGGTCGGCGTGATGGTCGGTACCGGTATCGGCGGTATGGCGACCTGGGAAGAGCAGCACTCTCTGCTGATCGAAAAGGGGCCTCGCCGCGTCTCGCCGTTCTTTATTCCGATGATGATCCCCAACATGCCGGCCGGTCAGGTCAGCATCATGCTGGACCTGCGGGGACCTTCGTTCTCGGTCGTCTCGGCGTGCGCCACGGGCGGTAACTGCATCGGCAGCGCCTACGACGCGATTCGCCTGGGCCAGGCCGATGTGATGCTGGCGGGCGGGACCGAGGCGGCGGTGACTCCGCTGGGTATCGGCGGCTTCTGCGCCATGCGCGCGATGTCGACCCGCAACGATGACCCCACGAAAGCCTCGCGGCCTTTCGACACGGGTCGTGACGGGTTCGTGATGGGGGAGGGCGCTGGGGTTCTGGTGGTCGAGAGCCTCGAGCACGCCCAGAATCGCGGCGCTAACATCCTTTGCGAGCTGCTTGGATACGCTTGTAGCTCGGATGCTCACCATATGACCAATCCGGACCCGGAAGGCAAAGGTGCGGCCCGGGCCATGAAGATTGCTCTGGCCAACTGCGGGAAGTCGCCGGTGGATGTAGACTACATCAACGCTCACGGCACCAGTACCCCGGTCGGGGACCCTTGCGAGATCAGGGCTATGCGAACGGTCTTTGGCGACGACGTCTCGCGCGTCGCGGTAAGCTCGTCCAAGTCCATGACGGGCCACACGCTGGGGGCCGCTGGAGCTATCGAGACCATCGTCTGCGCGCTGATCCTGCAGAACCAGATCATCACTCCCACCATCAATCTCGAAGAGCTTGACCCCGAGTGTGCGGTGGATGTGGTTCCCAACGTCGCTCGGGCTCAGAAGGTCGACTTCTGTCTCAACAACACTTTCGGGTTTGGCGGCCATAACGTGGTGCTGGGCCTGGGACGCTGGAACGCGTAGACCGCTTGTCCAGCCCTTCCTGGGAGACGCTGAAGAGCCGGCTCGGCTATCAGTTCAGTCGCGACGAACTGCTAGAGCAGGCCTTCATCCACGAATCGCTGGTCAACGAGGGCCTGGCGCCGCAGTCGAACGAGCGACTCGAGTTCCTTGGCGACTCGGTGGTCGGACTGGTGGTGGCCGAGTATCTGTTCCGCAACTATCCCGACTATCCGGAAGGCCAACTGGCCCAGATGAAAAGCTATCTGGTCAGTAAGAAGCACCTGGCGGTGTGCGCGGGTCGGCTGGGGCTGGGAGAGTTTTTGCGCCTGGGTAAGGGCGAAGAGAACTCTGGCGGGAAACGCCGCGAGAGCCTGCTGGCCAACTCGTTGGAGGCGGTGCTGGGAGCCATTTTCCTCGACGGCGGGTTCAATCAGGCGCGCCGCGCTATCGTGAAGTTTCTGGGCGATGACATGGACCGCGGGATCGGCTCGCTGAAGGACGCCAAGTCTCGCCTTCAAGAGCGTGTCCAGGTGATGTTCAACGCTGTTCCCGAGTATATTGTGGTGACGGCCGACGGCCCGTCTCATCAGCCCCACTTTGAAGTCGAGGTGACGTTCGGCGGCGAAGTGCTCGGGCGCGGCGCCGGTCCTTCAAAACGCGAGGCCAGTCAGGTGGCGGCTCAGGCGGCCATCAAGCTGCTGCGGGGCAGGGGAGACGAGTGGTACCAGCCGTACCTGGACAAGCTCCCTCGTTCGGGCTCGGCTGGTCGCCAGGAAGGTTGACGGGCACGTGCCGCTGAGCCTGACCGGCGGGGGCCGGCTGCGCCTGGCGCTGAAGCTATTTCCCAAGAGCAAGAAGGACGAGGTGGCCGGCGTCCACGACGGGCGCCTCCATCTGCGCTTGCTGGCCCCGGCCGTCGACGGTAAAGCGAACGCCGCCATGGTGGGGCTCTTGTCCAGGGTCTTGGGGGTCAAGAAGACGCAGGTACTTCTGGTGACTGGTGAGAAAGCCCGGGTCAAGATCGTCGAGATCGAGGGGATCAGCCTCGAGCAGGCCAGAGAACGGCTGGGACTGACAGCGACGGAGTAAGGACACCCATGGACGCCAACGATTTTCTCAAGAATATTGCCCAGCAGGTCGCACCTCAAGGTCAGCCGGCTTCTGGCGGTGGTTATACGCCGGGCGGCGCCAAGCTGCAGTTCTCGGTACCTTGTTTCGAGGTCGAGTACGAAGAGCAGCGAGCCCCCTCGCTGAAGTACATCTTCTTCGATCTGCCGTTTCCGAGCTTGCCGCAAAAGCTCTCTTTCCACATTGTCAACGGCTGGATCGGTGGCTCGGCTAAGGGTCATCAGATGATGAAGATCCTACGCCCGGACGGCACGGTTCATCTGGAAACCGGCAAGCAGCCGCTGGAGTTCGTCGACGTTAATACGCCTTTTCTGGCGGTCAACTATTTTCCGTCGATCCCGTTCGACGCTGAAGGCCTCTGGTACGTGGTGGTCTATCTCGAAGAGCAAGAAGTGCTGCGTTATCCGCTGACCGTCAGGACCGTCGGTGAAGGTCTGCCCGGTTCGGCACCCGCTGCGGAGGCTGCGCCCGCGCCGGCTCCCGCCGCGCCGTCGACGGGCGGCTTCGACCCGAACGCCGGATTTGGCTTCACGCCGCCCGGCATCTAGGTCCAGGCTCTCCGCTGACCCGCAAAACGCGCTCCGAAATCGGGGCGCGTTTTGTCCTTCAGGCCGTCGGCGCGACGGAAGTCGCTGGTTCGCGGCGTGCACCAGCGCGACTCGAAGTTGCTCTGGCGCGACGTGCAAGATTGTCGCTGGGCTCAGCGCAACGAGGTCGCCGCGTACCAGAAACGTAGAAAGATGCTAGAAGCTCTCCCTGGTTCGCTTATGTATGATTTTGGTTCGCCAAACATTTCTTTGACGAACCACATTAGCAGAAGCCGAGCGGTCGCGTCTCCCAGCGGCATCTGTGAGAAAACGTACTGGTCAAGATGACGGGCATACAGGACTTAAAATCCTGAGTCTCTCCTGTAGTGGTGCTCTAGGGCGTGTGCCCGCGCGTCCAGATTCTCGAACGCGGGCTCTCGGTGTGCCCGAGTGCGGGCTCCTGGAGTGCCCGCGTGGCCAGATTCTCGAACGCGGGCTCTCGGTGTGCCCGAGTGCGGGCTCTCGGCGTGCCCGCGCGGCCTGATCTGTTGATGTGGCGCCGTTTCGACTTGCCATCGCGCACGCCAGGTGCTAGATTGAGAAAAATTTCGCCCGTCCCGGCAGGGTCTTGCAAAGTTTTCAAGTGAGTTTCCGCTGCAAAGCCTTGCAAGCTTAGAAGACGTGTTATATACTCGGGCGCGTTCTTGTTAGAGAAAGAGGTTGACTCCCATGAGTGTGATCAATGAGATCCAGAAAGCTTACAAAAAGGCGTCGATTCCTGACTTCGGCCCTGGTGACACTGTTCGTCTGAGCCTTCGCGTTGTCGAAGGTGAGAAAGAGCGTATCCAGGCCTTCGAAGGCGTCTGTCTGATGCGCACCGGCCAGGGACTGGCCGAAAACGCGACCATTCGCAAAATCTCCGGTGGTATCGGCGTCGAGCGCACCGTTCCGCTGCACAGCCCGAAAGTGGCCGAGATCGAAGTGGTCCGTCGTGGTGCCGTTCGCCAGGCTCGCCTGTACTATCTCCGCGACCGAGTCGGTAAGAAGGCTCGTATCAAAGAGAAGCGCGATTTCAAGGCCTAACACGCCTTTTTCAAGCAAGCAGCAAAAGGCCCTCAGGGGCCTTTTTTATTGAGGCGATTCCCCCACCGTCTTTCCGTTGGCCCGCCGGCCGATAAGGAATCCGCCGGATCGGCTTACGGCTCCCAGGAACTCTGACCTCCTCTCCGTCGTTTCGCACGCGAATCGCGCGCGTCGTCTCGACCGTCCGACCCTCCACCAGCTATGAAAAAGAACTCCGGAAAGAAAGTCTCGCACCCCTCCACCAAGGGACGCTCGGGTGCGCCCGCCTCGGCCAACAAGTTCGGGCCCAAGAAGGCCGCAGCGGGTAAACCCAAGCCGAGCAAGACCAAAAAGCCCAGGCTGGCGCCTCGAGAAACCGCCGATGACGCCGATGTCTCGGAAGACGCCATCCAGCAGCAGCCCGACCGCGCCTTCAGCTGGTACCCGGGCCACATGGTCAAAGCCAAGCGGGAGCTCGAGGCCAACCTCAAGCTGACAGACGCGGTGCTCCTGATGCTCGACGCGCGCGCCCCCCTGGTCACCCGCCACCCGGAGCTCGAAGAGCTGCTGCGTCAGAAGAACACCCCGTTCGTGCTGGTCCTGAACAAAGCCGATCTTGCTCAGGACGCTGAGACGGAGCGCTGGAGAGCGCACCTCAAGGGCCAGGGCTACAAAGTCGTCGAGATGAGCGCTCTGAAGGGCCAGGGGACCGGCCCGCTGACTCCGATGCTGAGCCAGCTCGAGAACGAGATCAACGCCAAGCGCGCCAACAAAGGGCTGCTCCCGCGCAGTCCGCGATTGATGGTGGCAGGCCTACCCAACTCAGGAAAATCCACGCTGCTCAACCGTCTGGTCGGCAAAGGTCGCTTCAAAGCCGGCAAAAAGCCGGGATTGACCCGAGGCGCCCAGTGGGTGGCGGTGGCCGGCCGCTACCAGCTGCTCGACACGCCGGGCATCCTCTACCCCCGTATTGAGGGCGAACAGGCGCTGGCCATCCTTTCCGCCATCGGCTCGGTCCGGCGCGACGTCCTGCCAATGGCCACCGTGGCGCGCCGCCTGCTCCAGGAGCTGGAAAAGCGGGGACGCCTGCTCGAGCTGCTGCCTCGCTTCGACGAGATCTCTCCGCAGCAGTGGGTAGAGGCACCGCTGGACTGCTTGGCCCAAAGCTGGGGCTTTATCGGCGACACGGAGACCCGGCGAGCCTTCGACCGTTTTCTCAACCTGTTCCCGGAAAAGCCGTTCCGGGTCACCTGGCAGACCGCCCCTCAAGAACCGGGCGCCGAGACCCCTCAGCCGAACGCCTAGACCCATGCGCAAAGTTTTCCAGCAGACCTACCAGCTCCTCGACGATGGCGCCACTCTCGGCGATCTCGAGCAGCCGACGCTTGGTCTGGGCAAAGCGATGTTAGCGGCGCTCGAGCACTTGCGCAGCAGTCTGGCCTTCGACCAGCAGGCTTTCCCCGACAGCCCGGTGGTCATCGGGATGGACGAAGTGGGACGCGGTCCCCTGGCGGGACCGCTGGTAGCGGTCTGCATCGTCCTCCCCTCTCCCCCGTCCCTCCCCTTCCTGCGCGACTCCAAGAAGATGAACGCCGCAGAACGCGAAGCGCTGGTGCCCCGCCTGACCGCCGCCGCCTCCCACCTGGGCTACGGTGTCGTCCAAGCGAAAGAGTTCGGCGGCGCCACCAATCTGCACTATCTAACCTTCAAGGCGATGCAGCGAGCGCTGAAAGCTGCCGGTCTCCCCAAAGGCTGCGCCTTGCTGGTCGATGGAAAGTTCCCCCTGCCCACCTGGAAGGGGCCTCAGAAGGCCGTGATCAAAGGTGACGACACCTCGTTTCGGATCGCCGCCGCCTCGGTTCTGGCCAAGGTCTATCGCGACAAGATCATGACGGACGCCTGTCAGAAGTACCCCCGCTACGGGTTTTCCCGCAACGTCGGCTACGGCACGGCCGAACATCTTCAGGCGCTGGTGCAGCACGGCGCCTGCCCGCTTCACCGCAAGAACTTCGTGCAGCGCGTGCTGTCCGAAGCTCGCGAACTGCGTGAGCAGCAGCTACTGTTCTGAACGACCAGCCTGAAGACGGAAAAGCGAGATTGAAAAGGCTTCTTACCCCCAAGCGCGAAACGGCCGCCCTATGACTCGCCAATGCCCCCGCTGCAGCGCGGAAAACCTGCCGGAAGCCAAATACTGCGAAAGCTGCGGAACCGACCTCGACGCGCCCGTCGGCTCGGGGGAATCCACCCAGAGCCTGGCTCCTCGCCCTGGTTCCCTGCGCGACGCCATCCCGTTCCTGACGGGCGGGGTTGATCAGGCTAAAGCGCGCTTCGACGGCTGGAAGCAGAAGAAGACTCGCAGCGAGACCGAGAAGGCCCGCGAGAAGCACTTTGAAGAGCAGGCCCGTCAGGAGCAGCAGGTCGGCGAGCGCAACCAGAAGGAAACTTTTGGTAAAACCGTCACCCGCGTGTTGGTCGGCCTGTTGGCCCTGGCGCTGCTGATCTACATCATCGTCCGTAACCCCAAGTTGCCGCCCTGGATGGCGCAGCAGATGGTGGACCAACTGATGGATCAGTGGGGCCTCTAGAGCTGCTCACCTCCCTTTGTGACTTCGAAACCTAACGACGCTTTCTCCCGCCTGCTGGCCGGGGTGACCGGCGCCCATAAGGATGAGGCCGGACGGGTGATCCTGGCGTTTTTCGCCCTGCACTTCCTGCTCATCTCCTACTACCTGGTCAAGCCGCTGCGGAATTCGCAGTTCCTCAAAGAGTTCGCTCCCGAAACGCTACCGATGGTGACCTTCGGTGTGGTCATCGTCTCGTTCATCTTCACCAAGATCTTCAGCTTTCTGGCTGACCGCGTCGAGAAATACCGTCTGGTCGCCGGCGCCTACGTGGTGGTGATGATCCTGAAATTGGTCTTTGGTCAGCTTCTACTGACGGGAAGTAAAGCGGCCGTGGTCGCCTTTTACTTTTTTGGCTCGACCTATTTCTTGCTGGCGATTGCGACTATGTGGGCCTGTAACAACGACATCTTTACCCCCGACCAGGGAGAGCGTTGCTACGGGTTTATAGCCGTCGGAAGCTCGACCGGCGGGATCGTCGGCTCCTGGATTTCGGGCGAGCTAGCTCATTCTTCGCTCAAGGACCACGTCCCCGAGTGCTCGGCCCTGAGCATGGCTGTCGCTCTTGGCCTGCTGATGCTAGCTTCGAGAAAGCGCCGAAAGGAAAGGCAGAGCGAAGAGGCCGCCAACAACAACCGTAAGACCTCCCAGCCGCCTCGGTTCTGGTCCGACCTGGGAGAAATCGTCCAGCGCCCCTACGTCCGTCGCATCGGTCTGATGGTGCTTTGCCTGGCCATCTTCAACAACAGTCTGGACTATATCTCGAACCGGGCGATCGACCGCGAGGTGACTCGCCAGCAGTTTGCGCTACACTTTCCCTACCTGGGAGAAGCTGACTACGCCACCGTCTACACGCTCAAACGCGAGTCCGCCTCACAACGGACCGAGAAGCTCAAAGAGTTGGCTATGTCCTCGGGATACTCGGAAGAGCAGCTTTCTACGGATTACAAGAAGTATCAAGGCGGAACCGAGTCGCTCACTCGGGAAGTGTTCTCGGACATCTATAGCTACCAGGGCCTGCTGGGTATCGTGCTTCTGCTGGTGGTCGCTCGGCTCGTTTTCCGCTACTGCGGCGTCCGGTTCGCCACCGTCATCCTTCCGATCGTGGCGGCCGTCGCGGTGGCCGCCTTTGTCTTCCCGCTCGGTCTGTTAGCGGTTCAGGGCATCATGGTGGTTGTGGGGTCGGCGAACTACAGTTTGAACAACGCGGCCAAAGAGCTTCTCTACACCGCCTCGGATGAAGACACGAAGTTCAAGCACAAGCCGTTGATCGAGGGGCCGGGCATGCGCTTCGGCGATGTGCTGGGCGCCAGCGTCACCCTGACGATGCTACACCTGGCCGGGGTCATGGGCTGGAGTGAAGAGGTCGGCCAGTGGATGATCTACACCGTGCTCTTGTTGGCCATCGCCGTCTGGCTACGAGCCGCCTATCTGGCCGGTCGAGAGTACGACACCGAACGACGCAAGATGCCCGGCGAGATTTCGGCCTAAAAAGGAAAAACCGGGCCGCTGAGTGGCCCGGTCTCCTTTGTCGAGATGATGGCGAGATGATGTCGAGCGACCTCGGGTAGGCTCCCCTACCCTTCCGGCGGCCCAAAGTTGTCCATGTAGAAGCCCCAGGAGTTCTTGTCGCGCCAGGCCTTCTCGGGCTTCTTAGCGAGCTCGGGAGAAGAGGTAGAGGCCGATCCGAGGGAAGCGGGAGCGAACGATTTCACTCCGGCGCCCACCGACTCGACCTCGCCTGCCGGCGCCGCCTTCGCAGCCTCGTCGGTGAACCAACCCGTGACGAATCCGGCGATTCCGGAGATCACGCTGCCTGCCACGCGCCCGGCCGTTTCCAGGGTGGCCTGAGCGGTGTTGTAGACGCTGAGCGGCAGACCGACCCGGTGGTTGAGCACCATGCCGATCACCTCGCCTTTAATCCCCTGGTCGAGTTTCTCGCCCAGCACCATCTGCCGGTTGAGCGCCAGCACCCAGTGGACGGTAGATAGCGGCACCTCGCCGCCTTTCTCGGAGACCAGCGAGAGCAGGCGGATGAACTTGTCCATCATCAGGGTAGCGTTTTTGCGCAGCGACTTGATGTCTTGTTTGCTGATCCCTTCACCCTTTTTGGCGTTAGGGAAGAACCGCTTGTTCAGACGACGGGCCGCTCCGCCCGAGGTCGTCGCCCCACCGATCACCGTCAGGATGTCCAGCCCTAACTGGCGCTCTTTGTTGGTGATCGGCACGGCCTGACCGAAGTCCAGGACGGTGGCCGTCTTGGTCGACTCGTCGATCAGCACCTGACCATCGTGGATATCCGGGTTGGCGAAGTTGGGACGCGGAACCAGGTTGCCGCTGGCGTCCCGCCCTTTGAGCAGATTGAACTCTGCCTCGGCCACGTGACGCATCGCTTGCTGGTACAGTTCCGGCTTCGAGGTGAGGATTTTGCGAGCGGTGGTGCCCTTCGCCTCTTCCATGAAAAGGCCGAGATGCTTGACCTGATAGGCATCGATGCTGCGCAGCGTCCAGCCGTCCTTGAAGGTGTGCTTGTAGGTTTCGTACGCCTGCTTTTGCACCGCCATCGCCGACTCTTTGTCGAACTCTAGCGCGACCGAGTCCTCGATGATGCCGGTCAGCCCTTTGATGAAGCCGAACGACGCCTTACCTTCGTCGGAAGCGGTCAACGCTTCCACGAACTTGTTGAAGCGAGCGAAATCGTAGCCGGTCTGCTCGACGATGTCTTCGCGACCCAGCGACACCACCTCGCGTTTGCCCGTGGTGGTGTTGGTGTAGCGGATCGCCACGTTGACCGAACCGCTTCCCAGCAGTTTGTCTATAGCGAGGTCCTGTGGCCACTCGTCGCCGAAGCGGTTCTGGATCAGGCGCAGCATCTCGTAGTAGTTCAGCGGGTTCGAGGCGTCTTGAGCGTCTTCGAACGCCTCGCGATAGCCGGCGAACTGGCTGGTGAAAGCCAGATACTGCTTCATCTTCACGCCGGGGACGCCGTACGAGTCGAAGACCCGGCTCAGGATGTCGGCTTCGGTCAGACCTTTGCCGGTGCCGTCGCGCTCTTTGATCCGCTGGCCCAGAACGGCCGACACGGCCAGAGTGTCGGTGTCGCCCTGGGAGGTCAGGATCGCTTCGGTCAGCGGTCGCGCCAGCGGGAGCGATTTGGGAGTGACGTTTTTGAGGAAGTGGTCGAAGATCGCTTTTTTGCCATCAGGATGACGCAGCAATCCGTTCGGGCCGGCCAGGAAACTGTTGGCTACCATCACGCGCACGGGCGTTTCCGACTCGGAGAGCGTGGCTCTGGCGTTGCGGATAGTCTGGGCGACCGGACCGAGGCTCTGGCTTTCGGCGGCGTTCTCCAGGAAAGCCGGCATCTCTTCGGTGCGCCCCATCAGATATTCGACGGTGGCGATCTGCTCTTTGGGAGAGTGATTGCGGGTCATCGCGATCAGGCCCGAAAGTCCGGCCAACTGAGCGCGGAACTGCGCCAGATAGTCGACGGCGCCGCTCTCTTCGGGGGGGAACACCTGGTCCAGGTTGTGCGGCTGAAGCTTCGTTTTGAGGGTGACCTCGTCACGCAGAAGAACGAACGACAGACCGTGCTTCTCCTTGAGCTTGAAGGTGGTGTCGAGGTCTTTGACGGCGGCACCCAGGGCCGTGACGTCGGATCCGGGCTTGGCCAGGTCGCCGAGCAGCTTTTGCAGCAGGTTCGAGGTCTGGGCCGGCTTCAGGGTGTCCAGCACCCGTTCTTTGCCGAGCCACTCGCGCAGCTCTTTGGGCTCTAACTTCTCCAGACGGGCGTTGAGCGAATCGGCCATGCGACCGCGTGTGTCGGGCCGTGATTCCAGGGCTCCAGGGCTCAGTTCGGCGGCCCGCTTAGCATGATCGTAATACGTCTCGATGGTATCGAAGGAGGACTCGGTGGCCAGAAAGCCGTCGAGCAAGAACGAGCCTGCATCGGTGCCCACGACTTCGAAGCCGTTAGCGCCGGTGACTTTTTTCATCACCTTCGAGCGCTCGACCGCTGCCTCGGCTGCGGAGAGCACGCTGACGAACTCGGGCCCGGTCAGTCGGCCGGCTACCTCGAGAGAGGTTTTCGGGTCGTGGCCCAGCACCGAGAGCTTGGACAGGATCAAACGACCCTCGGCAGGCGCCAGGAAGGCGCTGATCGTCTGCATCTCGTCCTGGCGAGCTTTGTACGCCTCTCTGGCCTTCTTGAAGTCGGCGGGGTCGGTGTAGTTTTCCTTTTTGGGCTTGAACTCGCCGTCGGAGACACGTTTCTCCAGCGCGGTCAGGCTGGCGGTGCTGGTGTCGGGCAGCGCCGTCTCGGCCAGGCTGTATCCGTCGAGCAGAGTCTTGCGGAAGAAAGCCGCGTGCTGGGCGGTGTCTTCGGTCGACAGCTGACGGACCAGTTCGCCCCGCTCGAGGCCGGCCAGATGGTTGGAGAGCTCTTTGGTCCAGGCGCGACGGTCGCTTTTGGTGGGAACGCGAAGCTCGTGAGCCCAGGTGCGGTGAAGGAAGCGAGAGATTTCGCTCTTCTCTTCGGCTCCACCCTTCCCCAGCATCTCGGAAAGGCGCCGCTCCAGACCTTCTTCAGGCGAGCGCGGACGCCCGCTGTCGAAAAGCAGGTCGGGCTGGTGGTTGCAGGTGCGCACCATATCGAGCAGCAGCGACGGCAGGGCGGCCTCGAAGCCGGGCGTAAAGTCGCCACCCGCCTCGGAAGCGAAGAATTCGTTGAGGTAGGCGCCCAGCTTTTCGGGCTCGCCAAGCGGCGGTCGCAGGCGGAGACGAGCGTTGTCCTCACGGACCCCGTTCGAGGCTTCCACGATCGGCTCCATCGTCTCGCGCAGACGGATCTCGAAGGCCGGATCCAGACTTTCGATCTGACGCATGTCGTTGCCAAGACCCAGTCCACGCGGTAGCCCCAACTCGTCGTGCTGGCTCGCCAGCTGCTGGGGATCTTGAGCGCGCAGCAGACCGAGAGACGCTTCGTTGTACCGACCCGACAGCGCGGACACTTCGTGCTCATCGTTGTTGTTGGTCTTCAGGAAGACGGCTAGCGACTCGATTTCAAAGGCGTTGGTCTCGGGGTTGTGGCCGTAATTCACCGGCGCCGAGTCGGCAAGCTGGCTGTAGGAGCCTGTCGTGACCAGCGGTGCCACGATCTCCTGAAGGGTGCCGTTGAGCTGGACGTTCTTGGCAAGCTCCCGGTGCAGGCTCTTGCCGCCTTTTTCCAGGCTGGCCAGGAACGACTCCGGCTTCCAACCGCTGTTAGCGTCGAGGAACTGGCGGATTTTGGCCTGGCCTTCGGGCGAGAAACCCTTGGCCAGGCACTCGCCGTCCAGGGCCAGAGCCAGGCGCAGGAAGCCGTTGACCCTGTGCTGTGGGCTTTCCGAGGCAGCCGAGAGATGTTCGCAGACGCCCAGCAGAGCCTTCTCGTACTCCTCGGCGTTGGGTCGAAGCGCCTTGAGCAGCTGCAGAGCGGGCGCCTGCGAGCGCTCGCCGAACATCCAGTCCGGTGTGGCCTCGGTCGCCAACTGGGTAGCGGCGTTGTTCATCGCTCCCTGGAATGCGGCGAAGTTCTCCAGCCGTCCGACGTAGTCGCCTGTGGCCGGAGCGACCACGCTTTCAGGAATATCCGAGAGCGGTTTGGTCGCAGCGGGATGACCGGTGCGACGCATGTTCTCGACCTGCAGCTGCATGGCCGAGGTCCGGATCCCCTCGTGCTCCTGGACCTGCGCAGCGGCCTCGAGGGCCGCTTTCTGGTCATCGGTTTTGCTGTACTGCGGAGCAAACTTTGCGTACAGTTTGCCCAGAGCTCCCAGCGCGCCGGTGGGGTTCAGGCCCGCGTCGGTCATCATCTTGAGCGCCGCGGAGTCGTTCTGAAGCTGGCTTTCGCGGGTGTCGAGAAACGACTGTTTGCCGACCTCGAGCTTCTCTTTGTTCTCCGGGTCCTCGGCGTTGTGGCTCAGCAGCGCCTGAAGCTGATGAGAGACCACGAACCCCAACTCTTCTCGGGTCTTCAACGACTCGAGAAGCCCCTGGCTCACGGCCAGACGGTAGAGCGGCTTGTTGCCGTCCTTGGGCGCCTCATACCAGGTGCGCACAGGCCACGGCTTGTCAGGATGAGCCTTCTCCCAGGCTTTCTCCTGTTTGGTGGTGTCATCAAGGCCTGCTTGAGCGACCGACCCCGAGAAGATCTCGACCTTGAGATCGATCCCGTCTTTGCGCAAACGCTCGCCCGCCAACTGCTCGACCAGAGCGTTGACGTAGCTCTGGGCGTCCTTCGCCTTGGCCCCGGAAGGGCCGGTGGGAGGCGACTGGAGCAGTCCCAGTTCGGGCTGATAACGCTTGACCCAGCCGTCCAGCTCTTTCTGCTCTTCGGCGTTGGCCGGAGGCTGAGCGGCCGGGGCGGCGCCCCGGAAGCTACGGATCGGAAAAGCGCTGGTTGTGGCAATGGTATGCATAGTGTTCAGGTTAACCGACGACAAGGTTGAAATCTTGAACGAAAGGTTAACCAAAACCTTTCTGCGGATAGGAATCTAGCCGTTGAGAAGCTTGGCTTTGGCGGCCTGATACTCTTCCGGGGTGATGGCGCCTGCGTCGAGCAGATCTTTGAGCTTCTTCAGTTCGTCGGCAAGCGACCCGGAGCCCGAACCGGTGGGGGCGGCCGGAGCGGTGTCGCCGGGAGTGTTGGCTGGTTTGACGGCCACCTCGGCGGGCGGCAGTTCATAGCCTTTTTCGCCGTGCCGCTTGCCGTTCTTACGGTAGTCGGTGGCCAGTTGGACAAAGATGGTTTCGGTGCTGTTGGGGTAGCGGGTGACGATGCCGGCCGAAGAGGCGGCGATCCAGATGTATTCGCGAGCCAGTCGCTCGGAGCGATCGACCCAGCCGCTGGCGATGCGGTTGGTGTCCTGAACCTGCAGCGCCACGGTGAGCACGACTTCGGTCTTGTTCTCCCCCACCGATTTGATGCGGGCGGTCAGCATGGTACGGATCTGTTCGGCGTCGCGCAGCGTGAATGGGACCTGACGAGCGTGCTGGACCAGCCAGCGGCTCTCCATGTAAACGTCGTTTTTGTTCCGAACCAGCTTTTCCAGGCCGTACTCGCCGTCTTCAAAGAAGTTGCGGAAGCCTTCCTCGACCAGCCATTCGGGGTGGTTGTAGACCCAGGTCATGCGCATGTCCATATCGTCTTTGTGAGAGGCGATGTCGCCTGTCTTTTCCAGGTCACGGGCGATGCTCATGTAGTAAGGCTCGGCGGCCAGCGGAAGGGAAAGGAAGAGGAGAAGTAAGGGGGTGAGGTATCTCAAGGAGGGTCCTTTCAAGGCGGAATGGTGGAGGAGAGATTTGCCCCTCTCGGCCCGGGCCCCTTTGCCCGGACCAGAAGAGAAGGTGCTCGAAGGGTCGCAGAGGGGGAGCTGTTTCTTCCCGACCAGCCGCCAGGGCTGAAAAAAAAGAGCCCGGCCGTGAAGCCGGGCTCCTTTTGACGAAGCGAGCGGTTTAGGGATGCTCTTCAGCCAGAACCACCGCCAGGAACACGCAGAGCAGGCCGTTGGCGATCAGCCACAGGCGAGCAAGCACGGCCGGAACGTAGAGCAGGCTCACGGTCGACAGCGCTGCCGCGAACAGCAGATGGGCCGCGAAGCCGGCCGAGAGTCCGGAGACCAACGAACGCAGAGCGGGCTTTTCTACCACCACGATAGAGAGCAGCATCGGCAGCAAGCAGCTGAGCAGCAGCGGATTGCCGTGATGGGCCGCACCCATCAGCGGGATGCTCCACGAAGGGATGCCCAGCGTCAGGAAGTTGCTCCAGCCCGTGCTGCACGGGAACAGCACGGCCAGGAAGTAGAGACCGGACGAGCCGAGCACGGCGGTCGGTAGCGTCAGGGCCAGCAGGCCGAACGCTTTGCGACGGATCATCGGAACGCCAGCGATAGCCACGAAGACCAACGCCAGGGCGAGCTGATAGGTTTTGAACTTTACACCGCTCAGGGTCACGGCCGCCTCGGCGTCCAGGATCCCCGCGCCGTATCCGGCGTTGGCGGGCGCGTCTTTGGCCCGGGCCGTCTTCTGCAGAACCCACTCGATGGTGTCCGGGTTGGTCACGCCGGTGGCGGCGACCATAGCGGCCACGCCCGCAGCGTGAGGAGCGGCCATCGAGGTGCCCTGGAAGAAGAAGTAGTTGGACTCGCGATGGTTGCCGGGGTGGATGGTGTTCTGCAGCACGCCGCCGGCGGCGCCGAAGTTGCGAGTGTCGCCACCGGGAGCGGCGAAGCTCACGTGGTCGCCCCGGTTAGAGTAGAAGGAGATCCCCTCTTCCTGGTTGACCGACGAAACCGAAACGGCTTCGTCGAACCCGGCGGGATACTCCTTACGCTCGGTGGCCGAGTTGCCGGCCGCGCAGACCACGATGGTGCCCTTGCGGTGGGCGTAGGCGACGGCGTCAGCCAGCGAAGCGCTGGGGAACGGGCCGCCCAGACTCATGTTGATAACGGTGGCGCCGTTGTCGGCCGAGAAGCGAACGCCGTCAGCCACGTCGGCCAGGGTGCCGGAGCCAGTGCGTGAGAGCACTTTGACCGGCATGATGCGGCTGTTGAAGGCCACGCCGGCCACGCCTTTGCCGTTGTTGGTGGACTGGGCGATGGTGCCCGCGACGTGGGTGCCGTGGCACTGGTCGTCGAGCGCCTCGGTGCGCTTGTTGACGAAGTCGTAACCGACCTTGAAACCGGTCTGGTCCAGGTCTTCCACCTGGTGGAAATCGTCGAAGTTTTTGTAGGCCACGCCGGTATCGATCACGGCGGTCACCACGTCGCGTCCGTTGGATAGCGGCCAGGCCTGCTCGACGTTGATCATCTTCATGTGCCACTGCTCGTTGAAGCGCGGGTCGTTGGGGAAGTCCCCGTCGCCGGCTTCCATCGGCATGGCGGTCAGTTGAAAGAGATAGTTGGGGTCGACCGACTCGACTCGAGGGTCGGCCTCGAGAGCCGTCAGGACGGCCGGCATGTCGGCTTCAGAGACGGTGGCGATGGTCGAGTTGTGAGCCTCACCGGGTTCGCTGGAGAAACGAAGCGAGAGGCCGTGTTCGGCCGCGAACGCTTTGAGTTCGGCGCCGCTGAGTTCGTCCTTGAGGTCGACCACCAACTCGCCTTCCACGCGGTTGGGACCAGCCGGGCGGAACCCGGCTCCGTCAGGGTCGCTGGTGACGCTAGCCGCCGTGGAGGGCCGAGGGGCCTCCAGGCCGCCTTTCGGACCGCTCAGGCTCAAGCCCATCATCGTCAGCACGGTGGCCAACGACAGCGAGGCCAGAGCCAGGCGATTGCGTCGAGATTTAAGTAGCTTCAAGAGAATGTACCTCCGAAATTTGCAGTTGAGCTCGAAAGACCCACCGTTTCTCGGCAGGCCTGGGAAGGTCCTTGGAAATCGACCCGGCGGAGGCAGCGCATCGTTGGGGTCCATCGTTGGGATGGAGGCTTCAACCCGCTCCGTTGGTCTTGAGTAGCGCAAACAGCGCATGTCGGGCCGCTGCGTCGTCCCCGGCCTCCACGGCCCCGCGCAGCCTCTCCAACCCATCCCCCGGCCAGGCCGGCGAAAGCTGAGTGGGGTCGACCCGCACGATCCCCTCCCATCCCGAGGGACGCTGGCTTTCTCCCTCATCGACCAGAGCCTCGGTCAGCTTCTCGCCGGGACGGATTCCGCTGAAGACGATCTCGACATCTTGATGAGGGATCATCCCGGAGAGTCGGATGAGATTTTCGGCCAGATCCAGGATACGGACCGGGCGGCCCATCTCGAGCACGTAGATCTCTCCCCCACTGGCCATGGCGCCCGCCCCGAGGACCAGAGAGACGGCCTCGGGGATAGTCATGAAGTAACGCTCCATGTCTCGGGAGGTCACCGTAACAGGTCCACCGCGAGCGATCTGGGCCTGCAGCGTCGGTATCACGCTACCCCGCGAGCCTAAGACGTTGCCAAAGCGAACGGCAGAGAAGCCGGGAGTGCCGCTGGTATGCAAGAGCAGCTCGGTGATCCGTTTGGTGGCGCCCATGACCGAGCTGGGAGCTACCGCTTTGTCGGTCGACAGCGCCACCAATTTCTTGACCCCGTGGCGCTGGCAGAACTCCATAAGATTCAGGGTGCCAAAGATATTGTTCGCACACGCCTCGACGGGCCTGGCCTCCATCAGGGGGACGTGCTTATGGGCGGCGGCGTGAAAGACCACCGTGGGGGCGTGGGCGGAAAAGACGGCTTGCAGCGCGAGCGGGTCGCCCACATTGCCCACGAACGGCACGACTTCGGGACCGCCCTCCCCCACCTGATTTCGCACCTCCATGGCGATCTCGTGGATCGAGTTCTCGCCCCTCCCAAAGAGGACGACCTTCTCCGGAGCCGCTCGCAGACACTGGCGGACGATTTCGCTGCCGATCGAGCCGCCCGCCCCGGTGACCAGAATGCGCTCGCCCTTGAGATACGCCGTGACCTTGTCCGCGTCGAACCGAACCGGCTCGCGCTCTAACAAGTCCTCGAGTTGAAGAGGTCGCAGAGTCGCGACCTGAAGCTGCCCCTTGAGCAGTTGGGAGACGGGCGGCACCGTGCGGAGCTGCAGGCCAAGTCCTCCCACACTCTTCATGACTCGCCCGTTTTCGGCCGGGCTCAAGCCGGCCAGCACCAGTCCATCCACCGCCTGAGCGCGTGCGATGTCCTCGAGTCGGGCCAGATCGCCAAGATAAGGACAGCCTCGTATCCCCAGCCGCTGGTCCTGACCAGAGTCGACACCGATCAGGCCCACCGCTCGTCCCCCGCTGCGTTGGAGCTCTCGGACCGCCACTTCGGCGGCATCGTTCCATCCCACGATCAGATAGCGGGTGCCGTCGCTGTCCCGATTTCTCCATTCGCTGGCCAGGCGAACCGTGAGACGGAAACCGCAGAGTAGGAAAAAGATGGGAAAAAAAGCTAGCGGGACACCGGATCTCGGGAAGGCGATCCCGTTGGCCGACAGCGCGATCAGCTGAAACGGAATGAGTGCTACCGCGAGCGTGACCAGCAGGTCCAGGGCGTCGCCCACTCCCACGTAGCGCCAGGAGCGATGGTACAGCCCTCGCAGGTGCAGGGCCAGAACGGCGGTGAGGGACAGGCCCAGGAAGAACCAGGTCTGCTCGTCGAGGTATTCCAGGGTGCGGACAAAGTTGAAATCCGTACGCAAAAGGATGGCGAGAACGAGCCCCAGCCAGATCAAAGCCAGGTCACCCAGTATTAGAAAAGCGCGATCCCGGTTCCTCACGGCGGGCCTTTTCGCGGGCAGAGGTATCTCCCTCCCCCCATCCTGGGGATCCGGTGAGGCAAGGCGGAGAAAAGCTGAAAGAGTTTTCAAGCCCTTTGGCGAATCCCCAGGTAGCCGAAAGTCCTCAAGGACGGAGTTGTTCCCATCTTTGTAACAACTTTGTAACGGTACGGAAAGCAAATAGACCCTGGCGATCCGGTATAGTGTTGAAGCAAGGAGAGTTCACCACATTGAATAGCATCGATAACATCGAGAACCGCATTCGCCAAATCGAGCAAAAGATCGACCGAGGGCCCGCCATCGAGTCTGACGTCTTCCAGCAGATGATGGCCAACGAAACCAAGCCGGCTCCCGCCGCGCCTGCGGCCGCTGCTCCCGTCCCGGGCGGAGCGATGAACAAACTCAACTACATGAGCATGAACGGGATGCATTTCAATCCCAACATTCGCCCCTCTGGCGCCCGTGAAGTCTCTCCGCTCGCTCAGTCGAACGGCGTCTCTTGCGGTCAGACCAGCGTGGCGATGTGTATCAACTCCTTGACCGGTCAGAACATGACTGACATGGACGTGGACTCCAAGTACGGCTTCGGTTTGCTCAATGCGCTGAAGTCGGAAAGCGCTTCGGCCGGCTACGACTGGCGCGACAACGGAAACCTGGGGCCGCAAAGCTGGGCTATGATCGACCAGAAGGTCAACCAGGAAAAGCTGCCTGTGATCGTGGCGCTCAACGGTCCCGAGTTCTCTCCCTCGGGTCGCGGTCATATCGTGACCATCGTGAAGACGGAAGGCGACAGCGTAACCTACGCCGACCCGGCCGACGGAACGCTCAAGACGACTTCCAAGCACAACATGAACACGGCGCCTTCGCATCCCGACGGCAACTTCGTCTTCATGGCGGATAGGACGGGCGGAGAAGTTCCTCCTGCGGTTCCTCAGATGCCGATGGCTTCGGCTAATCCCGGGATGAATCCGATGATGAACCCTATGATGAATCCGATGGCGATGAACCCCATGATGATGAACCCGATGGGGAGTTCGACCCCGAGCGGCGAGGACGAGTTCGGCTACTAGACCCCCACGCTCGAAGTTGCAAAAGAGGCTTCTCCTCCGGGGGAAGCTTCTTTGCTTTTAGCGAGCTCCCAGCAGTGACATAGGAGAGGGATCCCCGCCCCTATCCCAAAGTTAGCGCGGTGAACGCCCAACCTCAGCCTCTTCCCACCCGCGTAGGGATTACCGTCCGAGAGAACCACGAAGGCGCTGCTGCCGCCGCCCGCCAGGCCAGCGAGATGGTCCGGGCGATGGGAGGCCAGGCTTACAGCCTGGAAGAGGTCCTTGATGGAGAGAACGTCGACTGCGTTCTAGCCCTGGGCGGTGATGGAACTCTGCTGCACGCGGCTCGCGTGATGGCGGCCGATCAAGTTCCTGTCATGGGGATCAACTTTGGGCGTGTGGGCTATCTCTGTACGGTCACGGAGCAGGATATCGAGAAGGCGTTGCACTGCCTTTTCGAAGGTCGCTACGTGGTCGAAGAGCGCGCTATGATCCGGGCCAGCGTGTTCAACCGCCGGGAAGAAGTGTGGCGGGTCGATGCGCTCAACGAGGTGCTGATCGGCGGAAGTAACCGGACTCTGACTCTGGAAGTGGCCGTCAACGACGTTCCGATCGGAGAGATTGTCGGCGATGGCGTCATCGTGGCGACCAGAACCGGGTCCACGGCCTACGCCATGTCGGCCGGCGGTCCGGTGGTGCTTTTAGAGTCGCTGATCCTGGTCGGCTCGAACTCGATCAGTTCCAACCTGTTGGCGCCTACCGTCCTTCCGATCGACTGCAAGATCTCCGTGCTCAATCGTACCAAGGTGACCCGGCCTTACGTGATCGCCGATGGGCAGAAGGATTACCAGATCCTGGACGGCACCGTCATCCAGATGGTGCGCTCTCCCCTCTCGGTGCGGCTGATCGATCCCAGACTGGTCAGCCCCTACGGAAAGATTACGCGGAGTTCTTTGCTGCGCGACTAGTGCTCCGTCAAACCTAAATCACGGGATCCTGACGGCGATCCATCGATTCTGACATTGTTGTTTTTCAGTTACGTACAACTCGGTATGCGCCTTCAAAACAACTTCCTCAGAATCGCGCCTCA
>JAEXNA010000120.1 GCA_023447635.1 Vulcanimicrobiota bacterium
CGCGGCTTCAAACCGCCCTCCCACCCACCGCTCCATACGCCAAATCCACGCCCCTCCAGCCACAAAAAAAGAGCGAGCATCCCAGACGCCCGCTCTTCCCTCGCTGCCGACAGAGCGGCCCCCGCTAGAACCCCTCGACCCGACTAAGGTCGACCAGTCCCTCAGGCAGCCGAGCGATGCTGTTCAGCAGAGCCAAGCGGGCGTTCTTCAACGCCTCGTCGTCGGCCATCACCAGCACCTTGTCGAAAAACTCGTCGATCGACGGCTGCAGCACCGAGAGCGCCTCGATCAGCGCCGACACGTCGGCCAGCGGTTCGGCGCTGACTTCGGTGTAGCGGGCCAGCAGCGCCGCCGACGGCTCGTCCGACAAGCGGTCTGCCGCGATGGCGCCGTTGCCCGAGTAGCCCTTGACGATGCGGCAGCAGCGAGCATAAGCGTTGAGCAAACTGTCCCAGGTCTCGTTCTGGACCTCGGCCGACAGCGACTCGATCACCTCACTGATGCGATAGGGGTCGGCGCTTCCGCCGAACACCGCCGCCTCGACCAGGTCGTGACGATGACCCTGCTCCTTGAACCAGATCACCATACGGTCACGCGAGAACGCCAGCAAGTCGTCGAGCGCCGAAGCCTTGACCTCGACCGGCAGATGGGCTGCGGCCAGGGCGAACAGCTTATCCAGCGAGACCGACAGCTTGCGCGAGACCAGCAGGTCGACCAGGGTCAGCGCGTGGCGGCGCAGGCCAAACGGGTCGGCCGAACCGGTCGGCTTCTTACCTACCGCGAACAGGCCCACCAGCGAATCCAGACGGTCGGCCACGCCCAGCAGCGCGCCCGGTAGGGTCTGCGGCTGGGTGCCGCCGGCCGCCTTGGGCAGATACTGCTCGCGAATCGCCTGGGCGACCGCGGGTTTCTCTCCGCTGTCCAAAGCGTAAACCTCACCCAGCACACCCTGCAGCGAGGTCATCTCGACCACCATCGAGGTGACCAGATCGTTTTTGGCCAGCCCGGTCGCCTGCAGCGCCACCTCGCGGTCGGCGCCCTCGACAGCCAGTTCGTCGGCCAGGTCGGCGACCAACTTCTCGAGTCGCACCTGCTTGTCGAGCATGCTGCCCAGTTCGGTCTGGAAGGTCAGGCTGCCCAGTGCGTCGCGGTAGTCGGCCAGTTTCTTCTTGCGGTCAGCCAGCACGAAGTAAGCCGCGTCGGCGTAGCGAGCGCGCAGCACGTCTTCGTAGCCCTGGACGACCAGCTTCATATCGCCGCGCTCCCCGTTGCAGACCACGATAAAGTGAGGTAGCAATGCGGTGCCGTCGGCTTTTTCGACCGGGAAGTAGCGCTGGTGCTTCTTCATCACCGTGACCAGCACGGACGACGGCAGATCCAGATGCTTCTCCTCGAACCCGCCCAGAGCGGCGAAGGGCGACTCGACCAGGTCGGTCACCTCTTCGAGCAGCGCTTCCTGACCTTCGGGCACGCGCCCACCGGCGGCTGCCGCGATCTTCTCTAACTGGGCCACGATGGAAGCCTGGCGAGCTGCCCGGTCGACCACAATCTTATTGTCGGCCATCGCCTGCAGGTAGTCCCCGGCCGAAGCGATAGCGATGGGCGGCGAACCCAGCGGGCGAAGGCCCCTGGAGGTGCGCCCGCTGGAAAAGCCGGCGTAGTCGAACGGCACGATAGCGCTACCGTGCAGCGCCACCACCCAGCGAACCGGGCGAGAGAAGTGAACTTTGCTGTCGTTCCAGCGCATCGTGCGACCAAAGCGCAGGCCCGTGATGATGGCGCCCAGTTCGCTCTGCAGCACCTCGACAGACGAGCGACCCACCTCTTTTTTGGTGGCGGCCACGAAGGTACGCTTGCCGTCGGATTCGACGCGCAAGGTGGCCGGGTCGATCCCCTGCGCCTTACAGAAGCCCAGCCCCGCCGGCGTCGGCTTGCCGTCTTCGCCCATCGCCACGTTGGCGGGCGGCCCCTTGATCTCGACCTCGCGGTCGGGCTGGGCGGCGGCCAGGTCGTGCACCAGCACGGTCAGGCGGCGAGGGGTCGAGTAGACTTCGACCTCGCCGTGCTCGAGGCGGTTCTTGGCCAGCAGGTCGACCAGGTTGCTCTTCAACTGCTCCACGGCGGTCACGACCTCGTGGGAAGGAAGCTCTTCGGTGCCGACCTCGAAGACAAACGGCGCGGCCGAAGTCGGCGCGTTCCCCAGGTCGGTGTCCTTGGGCTGAGCCACGGCGGTTCGGCCAAGGGACTTTTGAAGCAGCGGGTAGCCCAGCTTTTCGCGCTGAGCCAGGTAGTTGTCGGCGGTGGCGCGCGCCATATCGCGCATCTTGGCGAAGTAGCCGGCACGCTCGGTCACGCCCACGGCGCCCTGGGCGTCGAGCACGTTGAACGTGTGGCTGCAGCGCAGCACGTAGTCGTGCGCGGGCACCACCAGGCCGGCGGCCAGGGCGTTCTTGGCTTCGGCTTCATACAGCTTATAGAGCTCTTTCAGACGGTCCACGTCGGCCACGTCGAAGTCGTACTTACAGTGGTCGATCTCCGGCTGCAGCAGCACCTCGCCGTAGGTGTAGGTGCCGTTCCAGTCCAGGTCCCACACTTTGCGCACGCCCTGGATAAACATGGCCAGGCGCTCGAGACCGTAGGTGATCTCGATGGCGGGCGTCTCCAGCACCTGTCCGGCCGACTGCTGGAAGTAGGTAAACTGGGTGATCTCCAATCCGTCCAGCCAGACCTCCCAGCCCAGGCCCCAGGCGCCCAGCGCGGGCGATTCCCAGTTGTCTTCCACGAAGCGGATGTCGTGGGCGTCGGTGTCGATGCCGCAGGCGCGCAGCGACTCCAGGTACAGCTCTTGAGGGTTCCCCGGATCCGGTTTGAGGATCACCTGGAACTGAGTGTGCATCTGCATGCGGTTGGGGTTTTCCCCGAAGCGCCCGTCATCGGGACGGTAGGACGGCTCGACGTAAGCCACGTTCCACGGCTCGGGGCCGACCACCTGAAGCACGGTGGCCGGGTTCATGGTGCCCGCTCCCACCTTCTCGGAGTAGGGCTGCCACAGGATACAGCCACCTTTAGTGGCCCAGAACTGCTGCAGACGTAGGATCAGCTCTTGAAACGGGACGGACATCTTCTTTGAGAACCTCGAATTGTTGCTACTTCGCTCCCTATCCAGGGGACGAGACGAGCCGCCGCCTTCGCGCCGGGACCTTGGAGCGCCTCCCCCCGGACTTCCGATTCCCCGATCCCCGCAAGATTCCGCGCCTTGCGAAATCGCCGGGCTCTCCACCACAGACCTCGCTCCGATCTTTTTTCCCCCTTACCCCTTGACCTCCGAAAGAAATAAGGATATATAATATCCTTAAGGACAACGATTGTCCTGAATAAGGATTCGAGGTACAGAAGATGAAGATTGTTATCGTAGGCGGAACCGGACAGATCGGGCGCCCCGTTGCCAGCCAACTGGAAGCTCTGGGCCATGAGGTGGTGATCGCTTCGCCCAGTCGCGGTGTGAACACGGTGACGGGGGAGGGGTTGGAGCGCAGCCTGGTCGGCGCCGATGTCGTGGTCGACGTGAGCAACTCGCCCTCGCTCGAAGATCAGGCGGCCGCCGAGTTCTTCACCCGCTCGGCTCAGAACATCGCGGGCAGCGCGGTCAAGGCCGGGGTCAAGCATCTGATTGCGCTCTCCATCGTGGGCACCGAGCGGATCAGCGGCAGCGGCTACTTTGTGGGGAAGGCTGCCCAGGAGCGCGCCTTCCAGGAGTCGGGCATCCCTTACAGCATCCTGCGCGCTACCCAGTTCCACGAGTTCGTAGAGGTCATCGCTGGCTACAGCACTCAGGGGGGCATCGTCCACATGCCGACCACGGCGTTCCAACCCGTGGCGGTCGCTGACGTGGTGGCCGAGGTTCTTCGCCTCACTTTAGGAGCCCCCGGCCAGGGCGTGCTCGAGATCGCCGGTCCGGAACGTCGTCCGATGTCGGAGTTCGTGGCTCTGTTCCTGGCCGAGCGCGGCGACAGCCGTCAGGTGCTGGCCGACCCGGCTCTGGGCTACCTGGGCATTGCGGTCGACGCCACCAGCCTGGTGCCGATCGGACCGGCCCGCCTGGGTCGTATCCCGTTCCACACGTGGCAGCGCTCGCAGGCCGAAGCGCTGGTCGGCGCCTCGCGATAGGATTCCCAGATCCCGAGGCATAAAGGGGATGTCATGCAACTCAAGAGTCAGGTCGAGTGGGCCATCCACTGCTGCGGCGTGCTTAGCGCCCTGCCGCCCGGGCGCTACATCTCTACCAAAGCGCTGGCCGAGTTCCACGGGATCCCTAAGGAGTATCTCTCCAAGGCGCTTCAGAGCGTTTCGACCGCCGGCCTGGTGGAAAGCACCCTGGGACCGACCGGCGGCTACCGACTCTCCCGACCGCCCGAGGAGGTCACGTTCCTCGACATCGTCGAGGCGGTCGAGGGGCCGGGACTGACCTTTGTCTGCACGAACATTCGTGAAAACAACCCGTGTCGCCCCGACGACTATTGCGAGCGTCGCACCTGCCCGATCGCTCGAGCGATGTGGAAGGCCGACAAAGCCTGGCGCGATTCCTTGCGCGGCGTGACTCTGGCCGACCTGGGCCAGACGCTGGCCGCAGAGGTGCCTCAGCCGCTGCTGCAGGCCTCCTTCGAGTGGTTCTCCAGCCGTAAGTAGACGTCCCGGCGCGTCTCCCACCTCCAACCGCCGTCCCCTCCAACCATCCCTTCCCCCTTCAGGGCCGGCCTCGCCGTGCCCAAAAACGAATAAGAAAGGTTCCATCATCATGCAGAGACTCAACTATTTCACCAAGTTCACCCCCGCTTTCGACAAGCTCACCGAGGTGGAGGCGCTGGTCAAAGACAGCTCTCTCGACACCGCGTTGCGTCACCTGATCAAGATCTACGTCTCCCAACTGAACGGCTGCGCCTTCTGTGTCGATATGCACAGCAAGGAGGCGAAGCTCGACGGCGAGCGCGAACTGCGCCTCTATCACATCCCGGTCTGGCACGAGTCGCCTCTGTTTAGCGAGAAGGAGAAGGCGGCGCTGGCCTGGGCCAAAGCGGTCACCCAGCTGAGCCACGGCCCGGTGAGCGAAGAGCTGTTCACCGCCACCCGCCAGCATTTCAGCGACAAAGAGCTGACCGAACTGAACATGGCGATCGCTTTGATCAACTTGTGGAACCGCTTCGCCGCGCCGTTCAACGCGGTGCCCGGCTCGATGGACAAGTTCCTGGGACTCGATAAGGTTGGGCTGGCCTAGGACCATGGTAGAGTGGGCTTCGTGAAAGTCTATTCTAGCGACCAGTTCGTGCTGCCGCTGCCCGAAACCCATCGCTTTCCGATGGCCAAATACCGGCTGCTTCGGGAACGGATGGAGGCCCACACGGGCGTCACCGTTGTCGAGGCGCCGGCGGCCGGCGATGCCGAGATCCTGACCACCCACAGCCCCGCTTACTTGCAGACCCTCAAGGAGAACCGGTTAGAGCGAAGGCAGGTGCTGAGGCTGGGGTTTCCCTACAGTCCGCCGGTGTTGGAGAGGTCTCGGAGGTCGGTGGGAGCTACCCTGATGGCCTGCCGGACTGCTCTGGTGGAGGCGGTGAGCGCAAACCTGGCGGGCGGCACCCACCACGCCTTCTACGACGAGCCCGAGGGCTACTGCGTGTTCAACGATGCGGTGATCGCCTCGAGGGTGCTGCAGGGTGAGGGGACGGTGCGGAAGGTGCTGGTGATCGACTGCGACGTTCACCAGGGGAACGGCACGGCGGCGCTGACCGTCGATGACCCGAGTATCGTGACGATGAGTATGCACGGGGAGAAGAACTTCCCGTTCCGCAAAGAGATCAGCGACTACGACATCGCCTTGCCCGACGGTACGGGCGACGAGGAGTATCTGGAGCAACTCGACGGGTTTTTGCGCGGCGAACTTCGCGCCATCGACCCCGACCTGGTGATCTACCTGGCCGGGGCCGACCCGTATAGCGAGGACCGTCTGGGTCGCCTTTCGTTGACGCCCCAGGGGCTGGCCCGTCGGGACCGTCTGGTGCTGTCGTCCTGCCACACCCGGGGCGTTCCCGTGGCGCTATGTATGGCCGGCGGTTACGCCCCGGTGGTGGAGGAGATCGTGGCCATCCACGAGCGGACGCTGCTGATCGCCCTGGAGTACCACCGGGGCTGAGGGTGGGATGTTTACAAACTGTTCATATCAGCCCCCCGCGATTTAAGCGGGCCGCGAAACGGTGGCTGGCATTCTGTGGGTGAGCCCGGGGGGAAACGCCAGGGCAGCCAACCCGCAGGAGAGTCCGATGTCCGTAAGCAGCACCAGTTCCAGCAGTTCCTCCTCCAGCTCTTCGAGCTCTAGCCGCAGCTCCAGCTCCTCCTCGAGCTCCAGCAGCAGCCGCGCCTCCAGCGGGAACAGCAGCGCTTCTTCGACCTCTTCCAGCAACTCGTCTTCGGGCTCCAGCAGCCTGCGCTCGACCGAGTCCAGCCGCAGCACCTCTTCCAGGGACAGCTACCGGGAGTCGACCGAATCGCGCGCCGAGCGCGCCAACGGAACGGACAACGACCGCGCCTCGTTCCTCTCCTCGGCCTTCGAGTCGAACTTCAACGGGAACTTCGCTGCCGAAGAAAGCACCCGCGACGCTCGCAGCGACTCCCGCGAGGGCAAGATCGACCGGGCCAGCGAGGCTTCCGACGCCAAGTCCGCCGAGAAAAAGGCGGCCTCCAAGGCCGAAACGGCTGGAACCGACGTCTCGGCTCTGGGCAACAGGCTCTTGCAGAACGGCTCGAAGGGGCCCGAAGTCGAAGCGCTGCAGCGGATGCTCAACGAGCGCACCGGTGGAAATCTCGAAGTCGACGGCGTGTTCGGGAACGACACCCTCGCAGCGGTCAAGGAGTTCCAGCAGGCCCAGGGGATCGACGCCGACGGGATCGTGGGGAACGACACCCGCAGCAGTTTCGCGGGTGGAGCCGGACCCAATGCGAAAGTCGCTGACGAGTTGAAGGCTGAGGCTCAGCAGGCCGTCGGAACCTCGGGCGTGCCCGGACTCGACGACACGAGCTGGACCGAGAAGCTGCCCCGCGCTCTGCAGCCGCACGCTCAGGCTTTCCTCGACGCTGGCGAGAAGTACGGCGTCGACCCTCGCTTCCTGGCGGCCGTGGCGATGCACGAGTCGGGCAACGGCACCTCTTCGGCCTTCCAGAACAAGAACAACGCGATGGGCATCATGGGCAGCAACGGACTGCGCTCCTTCGACAGCATCGCCGCCTCTATCAACTCTCAGGCCAACTCCCTGACCCGCGACGGTGGCTACTACACCGGCAAAGACACCATCGCGACCATCGCCAACACCTACGCTCCGATCGGTGCCAACAACGACCCGAACGGTCTGAACGCTCACTGGAAGAGCGGCGTCGGCGGATTCTACGAGTCGCTGGGCGGCGACTACGCTAACCAGGTCAAGGCGTTCTAAGACAAGGAGGGGGCGAGCCACGGTAGAACCTTCGCTGCAAACGCCAGCAAGGGGAGTCCGATGAACGCTGTTCCAGCCGTAGCCCATTCCACCAATCCGCAGGTGCGCCGATGAGCGGGCATCTGGACCTGGGCGCCTTCCTCAACGAGCAGACCGCCGAAGGCGATCTCGACAGTCACGGCCAGTTCACCGTCTCGCACTCCCAGGCCGCTCGAAAGCTGGCGAAGTTCGCCCTGCCGCGCTCGACCGCCTGGGCCAGTAAACTGGTGCAGGCGGCCAACCGATGGAACTGCTCGGCTATCCAGATACGTCAGAGCAACGCGGAAACGCTGTTCCACTTCACCTTCCCCAAACTGGGCGACCTGCCCACCGAAGACGCCATCGTTTCGGCGCTTTTGTCCGGCAAGGTGGGCGGAACCGAACCGCTGGACGCCCTGTCGCTGGCCTTGCGCTCGCTGGTCGAACAGGCCAAGCTCTCGTTCATCCTGGTGGTCGACGACGGCGACCTGAAGCCGCGCCCCGTCTATGCCGGGCAGTATTACGGCGAACTCAGCGAGCAGGCGCGTCTGAACCCCCGTTTCCACCCCAAACCAGGCCTCTCCCTGACCGTCTACCATCGTCCCCCCGCCACCGGAGAAGCGATAACCGACGTGATGGCCCGTTTTCGTGGCTTCGTCCCGATTATCGAAGAGCTGGACACCTACGCCCACACCAGTCGGGTGCCGATCGTGCTGGACGGCCGTCGTATCGACGGTATCGTCTCTAGCTCGGGCTCACGCCCCAGCCAGGCCTATCGACCGCTAGCCTTCCAGGGGGTGCAGCGACTCGAACATAGCCCCGACGTGTTTCCGGCCCCCGAGGACTTCGAGGAGAAAGTCCTCTCCTTGCTCACCCACCAGCGCCGCGTGGCCCGCAGCTACGGCGGCGCCAGAGACTTTCAGGGGCTCTTTAGCTTGATGCTGCTGGTCGAACAGGGCTTCAAAGAGATGCTGGGCGAGCGACGCTTCTCGCGGATGCTCTGGGTGGCCGACGGCGTCGTCGTGCTCGAAGAGCAGTTCAACTTAAAGCCCGAATCGGTCTCCCTGACCATCTACGCCAACGCGCAGGGGCTCGATACCGACCTGACCGGACTGACCCCGCTGCATAACCAGGCGTTCGTCGACCGCCGCCTCGAACTCAAGCGGGCGGTGGGCAAGAAGATCAAAGAGCCGAAGTTGATGGAGGCCGACTACTTTCGCAACGACAAAGACGCTCTGTCCCGAACCGACGACGAGCACGACGACCAGCAAGCGGTCCGCGATCGTATCAAGGTGCTGCTCAAAGGTTCCGGGACCGGCCTCACGCTGACCCTGTTCAACCCCGTGCTCGGCGTGCCCACCACCCTGGCCGCGCTGATCGGCACCTACGCCCGCAAGCCCACCCCCTACGGCGAGAAGGTGCTGAGCCAGCGCGACAAGCTGCGCCGTTCGCTAGAGCGCGACCTGACGGAACTGGTCCGCTTCCTCGGAGAGTCCAGCTGACTTCATGACCTCTTCCGTCTCGGCGAAACGGCTGCAGCTTTCCCTGATCCTGTGTCTGTTCATGGTGGGGCTCGACGGCGGCCTGGTCAACGTGATCCTGCCCCGACTGCAGGTGGTGTTCGGGGTCAGCATGGCTCAGAGCACGCTGCTGGCCACGGTCTACATCGCCACCCTGGCCGCCTTCCAGCTGTTCTTCGGACGTTTGGCCGACCTGTTTGGCGCGGCCCGCCTGTACCTGGTCGGCATCCTTCTGTTCGGATTGGGGTCGCTGGGCTGCGCGCTGGCCCCGTCCCTTCTCCTGATGCTGGCGGCAAGGGCGCTGCAGGGGCTGGGGGGAGCCATGCTGTCGGCCTCGTTCGGAGCGGTGATCCTGCAAAACTTCGCTAAAGAGCAGCGCGGCAGCGTGATCGGAACCGCCATGCTGTTCATCAGCCTGGGCGCCCTGGTGGGGCCGCCGGTGGGAGGGATGCTGGCCGCCCACGCGTCCTGGCACTGGGCCTTCTTGATCAACTTGCCGGGCTGCCTGGTCGCGGCCTGGGCGATACTGCCCGCGCTGGACGGTTCGGCGAGGTTGCCCTGGCGGGGGCGACTGGACCTGCCCGGCTCGCTGCTCAGCGCGGTCGTTTTGCTGGCCCTTCCGGCCGGCCTGCACAACCTCTCCCTGCCGCCCGACCAGCGCGGCTCGGCGGGCGCCTTGCTGGCTCTGGGGCTGGTCGCTTCGGTTTTCTTTCTGGGCGTGGAAAAGCGCGCCGCCGAGCCGCTGGTCGAACTCTCTCTGTTCCGCGACCGCTCCCTGGTGGCGCTGTTCGCCCTCAAGGTGCTGCTGTTCGGCGCGCTCAACGGAGTGAGTCTGGTGTTCCCTTTCTTCATCGCCTCTCTGCCGGGGCTGGGGGTAGGCCAGGCCGGCTGGCTGATGCTGTTTTCGGCCGTCGCGATGGCGATCCTAACCCCCATGGCAGGGCGACAGGTCGACCGGCGCGGGCCCTTCGCGGTCATGCTGGTGGGAGGTGGGGCAGTGACCCTGGCGGCAGCCGCCTCTCTGGGCCTCGGCGGGCAGCCTCCGTTCTGGGCGCTGGCGCTATCGCTGGCCTCCCTGGGCGGCTCGTTCGCCATCGCTATGGTGGCCAGCAGCGTGGCTATCCTGGAGGGAGCGAAGCCGGGGCAGGAGGGCGTGTTCTCGGCCCTCAACTCGGTGGTCTCGCCCATCGGGGGAGCGCTGGGCCTTTCCGTCTTCTCCCTGATCTACGGCAGCGACGCCAGCGCCGCCCGCAACCTGGAAGGGTTCCGCGAGTCGCTGCTGGCGGTGCTGCTGTGCGGCCTTGCGATCTGCGCCCTGGCGAAGGCGTACAAGGCGTCCCGAGCGAAAGCGGCGGCTCCCGAAGGAGAGTCCCGTGAGCCATCTTTACTTCCCGCTGAGCACCCCCCAACGTCGCATCTGGTATAGCGAGGCCGAGCAGCCCGGAACGGCGCTGAACAACCTGGCGATGCGCCGCCGACTGCCAGCCGGGGCATCCTTCGTCGAGATCGAAGCGGCCTGGAACCGCCTGCTAGAACGGCACGACAGCCTGCGCCTGCGGCTACGGACCGAGCCGGCCGAAGGGGACGACTTCCCCGTTTCCCAGCGCGTCCTCGAGTTCACTCCAGAGCCGGTCGCCAGCTACAGCTTCCCCGACCGCGAGTCGTCGCGCGCCACCGTCCAAGAGCTGATCGAGCGCCCTTTCGACCTGGCCGGCGGGGCGCTCTGGCGCCTGGTGGCGCTGCAGGTCGGGGAGGAGGCGCCGGAGGCGCTGCTGGTGATGCACCACATCATTTCCGACGGTTGGAGCCTGACCATGCTGGGCGACCATCTGGCCCGCCTTCTGGAGGGCGGCAAACTGCCCAGCGTGGGCAGCTATCGCAGCTTTGTCGAAGCCGAACGCGAATATCTCGTTTCCGAGCAGGCCGGGCTGGACCAGCGCTTCTGGCGCGAGCATCTGCTGGACGGGCCCGAGCCCGTTGAACTAGGGCCAGCCGGGGCGCGGGGAGAGGCGCCGTTCCAGCTCTCGATACCGCTCGACGACGATCTGGCAAAGCTCTCGCTCGCCGCCACGCGCGAGCTTTCGTTGACGCTGTTCAAGCAGGTACTGACCGCCCTGACCGTGGTCATCGGACGAAGCTCGCGGGTGGAACAGTTCGGGCTGGGGATCGCCAGTCACAACCGCAGCCAGCGCCAGTTCTTCTCTATGGGCGGCATGTTCGTGAGCACCCTTCCGCTGCTGCGCCGCTACGCCCCCGAGCAGACCTTTGCCGAACTGGCCCGCCAGTCGGCTGACGAACTCGACGCTCTGCTCAAAGAGCACGCGCGCTATCCGTTCGACGTCCTGGTCTCGACCCTGAGGGCCGAAGGTCAGGACGTTTCGCACGTGACCACGCTGAACCTGGTCGGACATCCGGACTTTTCCGAGGAGATCGTGGCCGAAGCGACCGGCGGGGTGGGTCACGGCCTGGCTGTGCACGTCAATCTGGGCGGCCAGTCGAAGCGCGGCAAACTCGTTCTGGGGGTGGCCGGCGACGGACGCACGGTGAGTCAGGCCGAAGCGCAGACCCTGGTCCGGCAGGTGGTCAACGTGCTGCGGGCAGGGCTGCAGAGCCCCGCCACGCCGGTCGCGCGACTGCCCCTGGTCGACCCCGCCGAAGAGCAGCGTCTGCTCGATTTCAACGGCGTCTACCAGCCCTACCCGGACCGTTCCACCATCGTCGAGCAGTGGGACCAGAGGGTGGCCGAGTCGGCCCAGAAAGAGGCTCTGGTAGTGGGGGACCAGCGGCTGAGCTACGCTGAACTCGACGGCTGGTCGGACGCTATCGCGGCGGCCTTGCTGGCGGCCGGAAAAGGGCAGGACGGCCCGGCTCACGGCGCTTCGACCGCCGAACGAGACCGGCCGCCCCTGGTTGGCGTCTGCCTGAGCCGTGGCGCCGCCATGGTCGCCTCCCTGCTGGGCGTGCTGAAGTCGGGCGCCGGCTACATCCCGCTCGATCCGGAATATCCGCCCGACCGGCTGAGCTTCATGATCGACGACGCGGGCATCAGCCAGGTGTTGGCTGAAGCGCGCTTCGCCGACCTGCTGCCCAACGTGACCGTGCTGGACCCCTCTAGCGGGCCCCGCCTTGCCCCTCCCCCCGACATCCCATCACGAGGAACGGTGAGCCCGGATACGGTCGCCTACGCCATCTTCACCTCAGGCACCACGGGCAAGCCGAAGGGCGTACCGATTATGCATCATCAGGTGCTGAATCTGTGGAAAGGGCTGGCTTCTCGCTTCGGTATCAGCGAGCAGAGCCGGGCTCTGCTGTTCGCCTCCATGAACTTCGACGCCTCGGTGGTCGAACTGTTCCTCCCGCTGCTCTGCGGCGCCACCGTAGTGATGGCCCAGGAGCAGCATCGGTCGGACGGAGCGGCGCTGCTACGCCTGCTGGAAAGCGAGCGGGTCAGCTGGGCTACCATCCCGCCCGCCCTGCTGGCCATCATGCCGACTACCCCTTTGCCCGACCTGCAGCATCTAGGGGTCGCCGGCGAGGCCAGCGACCCGGCGGTGGTGGCCAACTGGTCGCGCCACCGAACGATGTACAACGCTTACGGCCCTACCGAGTGCACGGTAGCGGCTTCTATCGCGCCGTTTGGGCCAGACACCAGCACCTCGGACATCGGGCCTCCCACTCCGAATACCCACGCCTACGTGCTCGACGGAGGGCTGCAGATGGTGCCGGTGGGCGTCCCGGGCGAGCTGTATCTGGCCGGTCCCTCGGTCTCGACCGGCTATCTTGGCCGTCCTGAACTGACCGCCGAACGGTTCCTCTCCAACCCCTGGGCCTCGGCCCAGGCCAGGAACCCACGCATGTACAAAACCGGCGACCTGGTGCGCTGGACCCAGCAGGGGCGACTAGAGTTCATCGGGCGAGTCGACTTTCAGGTCAAGATCCGCGGTCACCGCATCGAGTGCGGCGAGGTCTCGACCGCGCTGGGCGGGCTGCCCGGCGTAGGGGGCGCCCTGGTTCTCCCGCTGCCTCAGGGGTCGACCCACCGACTGGTCGCCTACGTGGTGCCCGCCGATGGGCTCGAACTCAGTGTTGCCGAACTGCGATCCGGTCTCGGGCAGCGCCTGCCCGACTACATGGTGCCGTCGGCCTTCGTCTTTCTCGACGCCTTTCCCCGGACCCCGAACGGGAAGATCGACCGAAAGGCGCTACCGGCTCCTGCGGCGGCGAGCGAAGCGGCGGCCGACTACCTGGCTCCGCGGGACGACCTGGAAGGGCGGCTCTGTGCCCTTTGGAGCGACCTGTTAGGCGTCGAGCGGGTCGGAGTGCGCGACGACTTCTTCGCCCTGGGTGGCGACAGTCTCAGTATGATGAAGCTGGCCGCGGCCTGCGAGGCCCAGGGGCTGGGAGTGACCGTGGCGCTGCTTCGCCAGGCGCCCACCGTCGAAGCGCTGACTGCCGCGCTGCGCGCGCTCCCCTCGGATGGAGCCTCCCCTGCAACCCTGCCTCCCCTCCTCGAGGTCACCGAAGAAGGCCCCTTCCCGCTCTCCCTCAACGCCCTGATGATGGAGCATCAGGAGGCTTCGATGGAAGCCGCAGGTTTCCATCACGCGCCGATGCTGACCACCTGGGAGATCGAGGGGCCTCTGCAGGAAGACGCCTTCCGACGCGCCGTCCATCGCTTCATCGCGGACAACGACGCCCTGCGGGTGCGTATCGTGCGCGAGGGCCAGGGGGCGACTCTGGTGCCGGTGAGCGAAGGTCTGCAGCCCGACTGGGAGGAGGTTCCGGCCGAGCGGGCCGCCGAGCAGGCGCGAGCCTGGAGCGCCCTTGACGGGGCGGCGGGACCGGCCTGCCAGTTCCGCCTCTGGCGGCTAAGCGACCAGCGCCACCAACTGGTCATGAAGGGCACCCATCAGCTGATCGACGCCTGGGCCTCGCGGCTGATGATCTCGACTCTGGCCGACAGCTATCGCCGCCTGACCTCCGGGGATAGCGAAGGAGCCGAAGCCGTTCCTCCCACCACCCTGCGCTCCTTCACCCACTGGTATCACGACCTGCTCGACAGCGGCGCCTGCGACCAGGCGCGCGATTACTGGAGAGAGGTCGCCGCCGCCGGGTCGCGGACGTTTCCCAGCCCGCCCGCCGTCGGCGACCCGGCCGACCCGTATCGAGCGGTGCTGTACGCGGCGCCGTTCCCGCTGGCGCTGCGGACCGCTTTCGAAGAGGTCTGCCAGCGCCATTCGGCGACCTTCTTCGAAGGCTGTATGACGGCCTATCTGATCGCTTTGCGACGGTTGGCGCCGAGCGACCGACTGGTCTGCGGCTACGTTTCGGCGCTGCGCGACACAGCAGCCGCTCAGACGGTCATAGGAAGCCTGACCAACCGCATGTTCCTGGGGCTAGGGGTTGGCGACTCGGACGGATTTGCCGCCCTGCTGCCCCGGGTGCGCGAGGGGCTGGGGCTCAACGACCGGCACCACCTGTGGCCGGCCTGGCGGGAATTTGGCGAGGACGGACTGGGCGCCTCGGGCACCTTCTTCCACTACGTGCCGCGCGCCACCGAGGGCCCGCCCCGACTTGGTCCCGAAACCGTGTTGCGTCCGTCGGGGCCGCCGCCGCTGACCTACTGGCCTCTGGGTCTGGTCTTTCAGGTGGTCGACCACGCCGAGACCCCGGCCTTGCTGGGATTGGGGCGCGCCGGATTCTGCGACCCAGCTTATCTAGCCCAACTGGCTCAGGCGTTCAGCGACGTCGTGAGCCGTATCGTGAACGAAAAGGAAACCCACCATGCCCGCCACATCCCGGCTTGAAATCCCGGCCCGCACCAGTTTTTTGCCTATCGCCATCGCCTTCGCGGAACACACCGCCCGCGGGTTCGGCCTTGACCGTGAGTCGGCCGGAGCGCTGGCGCTGGCCACCGAAGAGGTGGTGGCGGGGCTATGCGGTCTTGACGACCCGGACCTGGAACTGAAACTCGACGCCCATGACGGCGTGTATTACACCGATCTTACCATCACCATTCCGTACACCGAACTGGCCCTGGGCAAGATGAATCTGACGGCAGCGATCGACAGCGAAGAAGACCTGGATAACATTGGCTGGATGCTGGCCGGCCGCATGGTCGACGGCTTCACCATCGAACATCAGGGGAAGCGTTCGACCCGTTTTCACCTGCGCAAACATCGCACTTACCCCGACTTCGAAGGCGAAGCGTCGATGCCCGCCCCCGGGGCGATGGTCGTCGACGTGCGCCTCGGAAGCGGGCACGATCTGGTGCTGTTTGCCCAGCGTGTGCTACAGAGCGGCACGCCGCTGCTGAACCGCTGGCTGATGGACCCCCCGGCGCGCCTGGCCGGTCTGGTCGAAAGCGGCGAGTTCGAGGTGCTGCTGGGCTATTCCGACCGAGGCGACCCGGTGGCCGGGCTCGTTCTCGACCGCACCCGGCCCAACCTGGCGCTGATCGACGGACCCCATCTGATCGACCAGCCCGACTCGGTCAGCCACCGACTCTTCCACGCCGCGCTCGAGCGGTTGGCCCGCACTTCGCTGGTGGGCGTGGTGAGCGAGACGCTGGCCGAAGTGACCGAAGGCGAGATGGAGTTCCTGGGCGGACGCAAGTTTCACCTTGAAAGCGGCAGCGTACTGGCGACCCGCGCTTACTATCGCGGCCTGCGAGAAGACCACGGGGGGATGATCTGGGCTACGCCCTGGTTAGAGGATTTCTTGAGAGGCGAGTTCCGGCGACTCTGCCTGCCTCGCGACCTGCAGATCTGGCGGCCGCTCCCGGGGGAATCGCAGGCCGCCTCGGTGCTCTCTTGCACCTTTCGTCGGCACCGCTCGGAATGCCGCCTGCAGCCGGTTCTGGCAGGGCAGGATATCGCGGAGAACATCGTGGCTCACCTGCGCCTGGCCCGCGAAGAGGGCTATCTCAACGTCACTTTCGAACTGGACCTGGGGCAGCCGTTCCATCTGGCCTTCGCCGAACCGCTGCGCGACCTGGGCTTCCAGCCCCGTGTCCTGCTGCCGGGCGCGGGAAGGGGCGACCTGCTGCTGCTAGGGAACGCCTCGTGAGCTTCGATCTGGCCTCTCTGGTCCCCGACTACATCCAGCGCTTCGAGCCGTACACCCCGAGCCCGCCCGACGACGTACTCTGTCGCCGTTTCGGAGTGCCGTCGCTGCACCGGATGAACAACAACGAGAACCCCATCGGGCCGCCCCGGGCGGCGCTCGAGGCGCTGAGCAACTACCCGCCTCGGCAGGCCGCGATCTACCCCTCGGGCGACAGCTTTCATCTGCGTCAGGCGCTGTCCCAGCGGCACGGTCTGGAGCCGTCGCAGTTTCTGGTGGGGAACGGCGCCAACGAGGTGATCGCCTTCGTGATCAAGGCGTTCTGCGGCCCCGGCGACAACATCGTGACGGCCGACAAGACCTTTGCCGTCTACGAATGGGTGGCCGAATTTTCGGGCTTCGAAGCCCGTCTGGTGCCGCTGAAAGGGTTCAGCTTCGACCCCGAGGCGATGGCCCTGGCGGTGGACGAGCGGACCAAGATCGTGTTTGTCTGCAACCCCAACAACCCGACCGGCACCTACTGGGACAAAACCCAGTTCCGCAACTTCATGGATCTGGTGGGGCGCGAAGTCGTGGTGGTGCTGGACGAAGCTTACGCCGAGTACGTCGAAGCGCGCGACTTTCCCGACGGGCTGTCGATGCTGGAAGACTATCCCAATCTGGTGGTCTTCCGCACCTTCAGTAAGATGTACGGACTGGCCGGGCTGCGGGTAGGCTATCTGGCCGCTTCCGAGGCGATGGTCGAACTGATCCGCCGCACCTGCGTGGTCTATTCGGTCAACGGGCTGGCCCAGGTGGCGGCCCAGGCGGCGTTGGAAGACGAGCATCACATCCCGCGCACCTTAGAGGTGGTGCGAGAGAGTCGCGACTACTTCTGCGCGGAACTCGAGCGCCTGGGCCTGGGCTACCAGGCCGGGGTAGCCAACTACCTGATGGTAAAGATGCCGATGAGCGACACTCTGGTGTACAAAAGACTGATGGCGGCCGGCTATATGGTGCGGCCGATGACGACATTCCGTTACCCCAACTACATTCGCGTCTCGCTGGCCCGCCTTCCGGTGATGCAAGGCCTGGTCGGCGCGATGGAACAGCTCCTGCTGGCAGGAAAGGTGGTCGCATGAAGATCTCTATCGGGCCTTTGGTCCGTCTGGAACAGGCCCAGGGAGTGGCTTCGCTGTTTCTTCAGGTCTACGGCCGGGGCTATCCGGTCGACCTGTATTACGACGCCGAGCGCCTGCTGGCGGCCAATCAGGACGGCAGCACGCTCAGCGAGATCGCCTGGGACGAAACGGGGCGCGTGGTGGGGCATTGCGCCTTCTACCGTTCGGCTCCGAACCCGCGCCTGCTAGAGATGGGGGCCGGACTGGTGCACGCGGACACTCGCGGAATGGGTACCATCGCCGGGTTGGTGCGCGCTCTGGTCGCTCGGGCAGGGGACCAGGGGCTGGCCGACTGGCTGTTCGCCGAAGCGGTCTGCAACCACACCACCACCCAGCGCACGGTGCACCGCGAGCGGTTCATCGACACCGCTCTCGAAGTCGACCTGATGCCGGCCGCCGCCTACACTCAAGAAGCCAGCGCCGTGGGCCGAGTTTCCACGCTGCTCTCGTTTCTGGCGATCGAAGACCAGGGAGCCGAAGTCTACTTACCCGCAGCTTACGCTGATGAACTACGCTCGCTCTACGAGGCCCTGGGGGTCTCCCGGACGGTGTTAGAGGAAGCCCCGGGGGAGGTTCTGGAGGGGAGGGGAGAATGCCGGCGCTGGCACAACGAGGCCGCCGACCTGCTGCGGCTCACTGTGGTCGAGGTGGGGACAGAGTTAGAGTCGTGGCTGACCGAAACGGCGACCATCCTGCAGCTAAGCCTGCCGCTGGATTCGCCCCTGGTGGGATGGGCCGTGGACAAGGCGCAAGCGGCAGGCTTCGTGCTGAGCGGCCTGCTACCGCGCTGGTCGGGCGTCGACCATCTGTTGCTGCAACGCTTCGCCGGCCCCACCGAGTGGGACCGGATCGCCCTGGAGAGCGAACGCGCCCAGAGCACGCTCCAGAGAGTGCGCGACGAACTCTGACGGCGGGGCGCGGGCGCGGCAAGGCGCGCTTGTCCGCTTCGAAGCCGCCAAGCTTGACCCGTTCGTAAGCGCGACCCCGGTTGTCGGTTTCGAAGCCTCCAAGCTTGTCCTGTTCGTAAGCGCGACCCCGGTTGTCGGTTTCGAAGCCGCCAAGCTTGACCCGTTCCAACGCGCAGCCCCCGGTTGTCCGCTTCGAAGCCGCCAAGCTTGTCCTGTTCGTAAGCGCGACCCCGGTTGTCGGTTTCGAAGCCGCCAAGCTTGACCCGTTCCAACG
>JAEXNA010000193.1 GCA_023447635.1 Vulcanimicrobiota bacterium
CGCCAGAGGAGTCTCCTTCGGTTTCACGTGAAACCGAAGGGGCCTCTCCGAGGAAGACTACTGCGCTTGGCGCTGCAGAATGTCGCGTAGGATAGCGACGGCGTTGTTCACGGCGGCCAGGCTGGCAGAGTTGATGTCGCCTGCATAGCCGAGGTTGCCCAGCGCTTCGTTCAGGCTTCCGTGAATCTCTCCGGCGGTCCAACTGACGTCCTGACCAGGGGCGTCGGTCGCAGCGGCATCCATGTAGGGGCGCGCTCCACCGTTGATCGAGGCTAGGGCCGAGCCCAGCGCGACGTCGGCGTGCCAGAGCGGGTCGCGCTGCTGCAGCTTTTCGCGAGCTTCGAAAGCTTTCTGCTGATCGGCGGGCGACAGACCGGGAATGGCGTGATCGAGCGCGGCGGTGGCGTAGTCGAAGCTGGCGATGGCGTCGTACTGCTTTCCGCTGGCGTTCTGGGCGGGCGTGCTGGTGGCGTCCGCGCGGGCCTGCAGCGAGCGAGCGCTGGCCGAGACATCGCGATACGGAGTGTCGCGCGCGATGTCGTGGGTCGCGGGCTGGAATCCGTCGAGCTTGCTGTAGCTATCGCGAGTGTCTTGATGGGCCGACTCGAGCTGAATCGAGCCAGTTTCGGCGTGCGCGAGAGCTTGCTCGAGAGAGGACGCGGCGCTACGCGGGGCCGGTCTCGCTACCGAGGGGCTGAAAGAAAGCGAAGTGGTCATGACTCTACTCTGTCATGATTGAGGGTTCGAGTGTTTGCGAAGATGTGGACGAACGGACAGCAGGCGAGAACGCTCGAAGGCGTACCCCTTGCCCGGCCCGGCGTACCGTCCCCACTAGGGACTCGGGCTAGGGCCTGTGGACAATCAACTCTCCGTCGCCACGCTCGTCCATTTTCGCCCTCAGAAAGCGACATTTTATCTGAAATACACCCGGTATTAGGCGAAAAATCTCACTTCCTGAGGACAAAAATCTACTTCGCGTAGCTCGAAGAGCTGAATGTCCACAGGCCCTAGAAGAGTTGCTGGAGGAAAGAAGCTGGCTTTTTGAGGTCGTAGAGGGCGAGGCAGCCGATGGCGAGTCCAAGGACGGAGGCGATCGTCTGCTCTCTCTGGGGGCAGCGTCCTCGGATCAAGAGCCACAACCCGATGACCAGACAAGCGGGCCCTATGATCACGGCGAACTCGTTGGGGGCGTCGCCCGACGAGAGTTCGACAACCACGAAGACTAGTAGAGCCAGCCCGATGCCAGCAAAAGCGGCGCCCGCTCCACGAGGCGAGCGAGCAATAAGTTCATCGAAAAAGTTATCGTGTTCCTGATCAGACATATCGAGGTGTTGTCACAATGTGAAGCTGCTCCTCCTCGCCAGAGCCCGTCTCGGGTGAGCGTTCTATGAGCATTAAGCGCCGCGATGCAAGTTGCGGGATGGACTATTGCAGCGCAACCTCTGCTGAAGCTGCAGACAATCCGGTCGCCACTTTCCACGGCACCGAGGCGACTCTAGCCTCCCAGGTAGTTCTGGATGTTCTGCTTGTACAGCGAGTCGACCGAGAGCGCGCGGGCTTTGACGGTGGCGAAGTCGGCGGTGGCGCGCAGGCGGTTGGCCTGGTACTCGAAGAACTGCTGGACCGGAAACGTCTCCCACAGGTTCTGCGAGCCGGAGTAGAAGTCCAGCACGGCCTGCGTGGTCGAGGACTCTAACCCGTTCCCTACAGCCAGGGCGAGCACGGCCTGGCGGCGCGCCTCGACGGCTTTGTCCATCTTCATCCGAGCGACCAGGAACGAGCGCACCTTAGCCGCCGTCGACGGGGCGATACGGCCGCTTCCGTCGAGTGAGTTGAACACTCCGAGCAGCGCCAGCGCCTCTTTTTTCTGCGGCAAGCTAGCGTAGCCCGCCATCACCTGCTCGGCTGCGGCGTCGACCGAGCCGTTCAGGCCAAGTTGAGACAGGATCTGCTGCTGGTCAACACTCGACAGTTGGGCCACCGAGCGGTCGTCGAGGCCGCGGTAGTAGGCGACCTGCTGCCCGCTGGCGTCCCACACCTTCAGTACTCCACCCTGGTTCCCGACCACCAGACGCTTGAGCGCGGTAGCGGTAGCGAACTGACCGAGCGGCTGACCCACGCTGCCGCCGGTCGACAGCGTGTCGCCGACCGCGACCAAACGGCTCGTTGCGTTCCAGGCCACCTTTTCTCCCAGCGCCTCACCGACGAAGCGCAGCGGGACGTAGGTGGTGCCGTTGGCCAGGCGCGCCGGCGAGTCCAGAGCGACCGCGCGTCCGTTGACGGTCGCCGAGGTCTGCCCGGGGCGCAGTTTCACGGTGTCCGACCCTCGTCTCGCGGTGATCTGCCCGTCGCGGAAGTCGACGGTGGCGCCCAGCGCGCCGAACACCGCGCGCATCGGGACCAGCACGCGCCCTCCGTCCATGATGGGAGCCGGCTGGGCTGGCAGTCGCTGCCCGTCGACCTCGACGTCAATCGCGAATGCGGGAGTCAAGAAGGTCAGAATCAAGAGGAAGATGAGCTTTTTCACGAGGGCCTCCGAGGAGAGATGTTCAGCAATTTCAACACGCCCCTCACCGCGCTGTTCCCGCCTAAACACAGGGCTTATCGTTCGTTTAGCCAGCTTCAGCCAACGTTCAGGGACGCGACATTTCTGAACTTCGGCTGGGCCAGCTTTCCCCGCGAGCCGACTCGGAGTGGGCTTTTTCGCCGACCCCGGGCTGGCTTTTCGCGCGAGCCGACTCGGAGTGGGCTTATCCGCCGCTGAGCCATCTTGACCGCTCGGGGTATCCTAAACCATGCTCAAGTTCGCCTGCCCGTGCTGTGGAAACGGTCTGTTCTTCTCTAACTTCTTCTGCGTGGGCTGCGGGACCGAGGTCGCGTTCAGCCCCTCCACCTTCAACTTCCGCCCCACCGCCGAGGCCGTCGCCTGCGCCAACCGCCACGAGCACGGCGTCTGCAACTGGGCAGCCGAAGGCGACTCGACCTTCTGCCCCTCCTGCGCGTTGAACCAGGTCGTCCCCGACCTCTCCATCCCCGGCAACCGCGACAAGTGGATGAATCTCGAAGAAGGCAAGCGCCGCTTGCTCTTCACCTGCCTGCGCCTGAAGGTGTCGCTGCACAACCTGGCCTTCCGCTTCGTCGCCCGCACCGCGGACGAACCCGCCACCACTGGTCATCTCAACGGCGTGATCACCGTCAACATCGGCGAAGCCGACCCCGTCACTCGCGAAGTCGCCAAGCAAAATCTGAACGAAAAGCTAAGAACCGTCGTTGGCCACTTCCGTCACGAGTTTGGCCACTTCTACTGGACTCAGTACATCGAGCCCGACTTCCAGGCTCTGGCCACCTTCCGCGACCTGTTCGGCGATGAACGAGCCGACTATCAGGCCTGCCTGGATCAGCACTACTTCTACGGCAGCCAGGCCAGCCTGGAGCACATCTCCGTCTACGCCTCCACCCACCCATGGGAGGACTGGGCCGAAACTTTCGCCCACTACCTGCACATGCGCGATGTGCTCGAGACCGCCGCCGAGTTCGGCCTCGCCCCCTCCAACCTGTCTTCTGCCCTGGACTTCGACACCGCCCTCAACGAATGGCAGAGGCTGTCGGTGGCGTTCAACGAGATCAACCGCTCGATGGGGCTGCAGGACCTGTACCCGTTCACCATCTCGGACCCCGTGGCCCGTAAGCTAAGGTTCGTGCACGACCAACTCGCCCGGTAAGGAACCCTTCATAATGCCCTAAAGAGGGAGCGCAGGTTGGGCTCACCCTCCCTACGAAGGGAGAACCGCTTTGAGTATCCACGTAGCGCTGCACCACGAAACCATCTACCGTTACGACCAGCCGGTGAACCTGGCCCCGCACCTGGTGCGGCTGCGCCCGGCCTCGCACTGCCGCACTCCGATCCTGGCCTACAGCCTGAAGGTTAGCCCCGAGGACCACTTCCTGAACTGGCAGCAGGACCCGTACGGCAACCACATCGCCCGCTTCGTCTTCCCCAACCCGTGCCAGGAGCTCAAAGTCCGGGTCGACCTGCTGGCCGATATGACGGTGATCAACCCGTTCGATTTCTTCCTCGACGACGACGTCAAAACGTTTCCCTTCGCCTACAGCCCAACGCAGCGTAAAGAGCTGGCGCCCTATCTGGACGCCATCAAGCCCGAGCCCAAGCTGGCCGAGCTGATCACCAGGCTGAAAAGAGTCGACATCGGCACCGTCGACTACCTGGTCGAAATCAACAGCGCCCTGCGCGACCGCGTCGCCTATCTGATCCGTATGGAGCCCGGCGTGCAGAGCCCGGAAGAAACGCTGAGCAAAGGCAGCGGCTCCTGCCGCGACTCGGCCTGGCTGGCCGTGCAGCTGCTAAGACACCTGGGCATCGCCGCCCGCTTCGTCTCGGGCTATCTGATCCAGCTGAAGGCTGACGTCACTTCCCTCGATGGTCCCAGCGGAACCGATAAAGATTTCACCGACCTGCACGCCTGGGCCGAAGCGTTTATCCCCGGAGCCGGCTGGGTCGGCATCGACCCCACCTCGGGGCTGCTGGCGGGCGAAGGGCACATCCCGCTGGCCGCCAGCGCCGAACCGCTGAGCGCCGCCGCCATCACGGGCTCGTTCAGCTGGACCCCGGCGCAGCCCGGAGACGAGCTGGCCGAAGGGTTCGACTTTCACATGTCGGTCACGCGCTACCACGAAGACCCGCGCGTCTCGCTGCCCTACACCGAAGATCAGTGGCGCAACATCGACCAGTTGGGCCAGCAGGTCGACGATCAGCTGAACGCCGACGACGTGCGTCTGACTATGGGCGGCGAACCGACCTTCATCTCCATCGACGACATGGACGGCCCCGAGTGGAACGTCGCCGCCATGGGCGAGACCAAGCGCAAGCTGGCCGGAGAGCTGCTCGAGCGCCTGGCCGGCCAGTACGCCAAGAAGCCGATCCTGCACCACGGCCAGGGCAAACAGTACCCCGGCGAGCCGCTGCCCCGCTGGGCGCTGCGCTGCATCTGGCGCCACGACGGCCACCCCGCCTGGCGCAACGCCAACCTCCTGGCCAACCCCAGCGACGAAGGGCAGCGACAAAAAGGCGACGACGAAGCGTTCCTCACGAAACTAGCGCAGAAGCTCTCCATCGATCCCCAGTGGGTCCGCCCCGGGTATGAAGACGTGTATTACTTCCTGGCCCGCGAGACCAAGCTGCCGATCGACGCCGATGTCATGGACCCCAAGTCGCTCTCCTCGGCCAGCGACCGCGAACGGCTGACCAAGGTCTTCGACCAGGGTCTCGACCAGGCCACCGGCCACCTGCTGCCCCTGGCCCGCCACGAACAGGTCTGGGTCTCCGGCCCCTGGCTGCTGCGGCAGCAGTATCTGCAACTGCTGCCGGGCGACGCTCCGATGGGCTACCGCCTGCCCCTGAACAGCCTTCCCACCCCGGACCCGGAGGCTCCGCCCAGCACCAGCCAGCGCGACCCGCTGCAGGCGCTGCCGCCCCTGCAGCGACACCTGCCCGTCTCGCCCTACTTCCGCTCTGGTGTGAAGGCCAGCCCCTCGCGCCGCCAGGGCGAGACCGTCGAAGAGGTCGTGCGAACCGCCGTCTGCGCCGAAGTGCGGGACGGCCACCTGTACATTTTCCTACCTCCGACCGAAAAAGGCGAAGACTTCCTGGACCTGGTCGAAGCGATCGAAGAAGCCGCCGAAGAGCTAGAGTGGGCGGTGGTCTTAGAGGGCTACGGCCCGCCTCACGACCCTCGCCTGCAAACTCTTTCGGTGACTCCCGACCCCGGTGTGATCGAGGTGAACATCCACCCCAGCGCCAGCTGGAGGGAGCTGCGCGAGCGCACTCTTACCCTGTATGAAGAGGCGCGTCAGTGCCGCCTGGGCACCGAGAAGTTCATGCTCGACGGCCGCCATTCCGGGACAGGTGGAGGCAACCACGTGGTGTTGGGAGGCCCCACCCCGGCGGACAGCCCGTTCCTGCGACGCCCCGACCTGCTGGGCAGCATGCTGACCTACTGGCTGAACCACCCCAGCCTCTCCTACCTGTTCTCCGGCCTCTTCATCGGCCCCACCTCGCAGGCGCCGCGTATCGACGAAGCGCGCCACGACAGCCTGTACGAACTCGAGATCGCCTTGCAGGGGCTGCCCGGTCCCGAGCACCAGTTCCCGCACTGGCTGGTCGACCGCGCCTTCCGACATCTGCTCACCGATATTACCGGTAATACTCACCGGGCCGAGTTCTGCATCGACAAGCTGTACTCTCCGGACAGCCCTACCGGTCGCCTCGGTCTGGTCGAACTGCGCTCCTTCGAGATGCCGCCGCACGCCCAGATGAGCCTGCTGCAGTCGCTGCTGGTGCGCGCGCTGGTGGCCCGATTCTGGCGCCAGCCGTTCCAGGCGCCGCTGACCCGCTGGGGCACCCGCCTGCACGATGAGTTCATGCTGGGCCACTTCATCTGGCAGGATCTCAGCGACGTGATCAGCGACCTGCGCGACGCCGGCTTCCCCTTCGAGGTCGACTGGTTCCGCCCGCACTTCGAGTTCCGTTTCCCCCGCATCGGCTCGTTCACCCAGAGCGGCGTGACCATCGAACTGCGCACCGCCATCGAGCCCTGGCACGTGCTGGGCGAGGAGCCCGGCTTAGGCGGGGCCGTGCGCTACGTCGATTCCTCGTTAGAGCGGCTGCAGGTCAAGGTGAACGGTTATGTGGAGGGGCGTCACCAGGTGCTCTGTAACGGACGCCCGGTGCCTCTGCGACCCACCGGGACACACGGCGAGGCGGTGGCCGGCGTGCGTTACCGCGCCTGGCAACCCTCCACCTGTCTTCATCCCAACATCCCTCCCCACAGCCCGCTCGAGTTCGACCTGGTCGACGGCTGGTCCGGCCGCAGCCTGGGCGGCTGCATCTATCGCGTCTCGCACCCCGGCGGACGCAACTACGAGACCTTCCCGGTCAACGCCAACGAGGCAGAAGCTCGACGCACCGCTCGCTTTACCGAGCTGCATCTGAAGGGGGGAGAGATCGCGGCGGTTCCGGCCTCTCCCAACCCTCACTTCCCGGCCACGCTGGACCTGAGACGGCAGTAGCATGCGGAACAGGCAAGGGATCGCCCCGGGGCTCTCCTATCGCGCTCTGGAGGGGACCTACGACGAGATGGTCGACCCCCAGGGCCAGCTGAGGCCGGGGTGGGAAACTTTCCTACAGGCCATGGAGCGGCTGGGTGGAGACCAGCTGGACCGGCGCTGGGAGCAAGTGCGCCAGCTGATCCGCGAGAACGGCGTGACCTTCAACGTCTACGGGGCCGAGGACGGGATGGACCGTCCCTGGCAGCTGGACCCGTTCCCCATGATCGTGCACGCCAGCGAGTGGTCGCGCATTTCGGCGGGTCTGCAGCAGCGCGCGCGCCTGCTGGAACTGCTGATGGAGGACGTCTACGGTAGCCAGGTCTCGCTGACGGAAGGGTGGCTGCCGCCCGATCTCATTTACGGGCATCCCGGCTATCTGCGGGCATGCCACGGGCTTCCGATCCCTCCGGAGTGCCGACTTTTGCTGCACGCGGTCGACCTGGCCCGCACGGCGGATGGAGAGCTGCGCGTTCTGCGCGATCGCTCCGAGGCGCCGTCCGGGTCGGGCTACGCGCTAGAAAACCGACTCGCCGTGGCGCGGATGCTGCCCGAGCTGATCCGTTCGACCGGGGTCGAAAAGCTGGCCGGCTTCTTCCGCTCGATGCGGGGCACCTTAGGAGAGATGGCCGAGCGTGTTTTCGCCACGCCGCGCGTGGTCTTTCTGACCCCGGGTCCGCTGAACCAGACCTTTTTCGAGCACGCCTATCTGGCGCAATATCTGGGCTACTCGCTGGTGCAGGGCGACGACCTGACGGTGCGCGACAACCGGGTCTATCTGAAGCTGTTAGAGGGGCTGCAGCCGGTCGACGTGATCCTGCGGCGTCTGCGCGACAATCTGTGCGACCCTTTAGAGCTGCGCACCGATTCGGTGATCGGTATCCCCGGGCTGGTGCAGGCGGTGCGCGCCGGGAACGTGGTGGTGGCTAACTGTTTGGGCAGCGGCTGGCTGGAGAGCCCCGCGCTGCACGCTTTCTTGCCCCTGCTATGTCGTAAGTTTTTGGACGAAGAGCTGGCCCTGCCGGGCGTTCGAACCTGGTGGTGCGGCGACCCTGACTCGCTGGATCAGGTCCTGGCCAACCTGGACAATCTGGTGATCAAGCCGACCTTCCCTTCGGCGCCGGGCAGCGCGGTCTTTATGGGCAACCTGTCGGTCAAGGCTCGCAAGGCCTGGCGCGAGACGCTGTCTCGCAACCCGGCCGCTTACGTGGCCCAGGAGCAGCTGCGCTTGTCGACCGCGCCGGCTTTGAACGGGAACGTGTTAGAGCCGCGCCGCATCGTGATGCGCACCTTCTTGACCCGGGAGGGGAACGACTTCGTGGTGATGCCGGGGGCGCTCACTCTGGTGACGGGGAGGGACGGTTCCCCGGTGGCCACGCTGGAAGGCGGAGCGGGCTCGAAAGACACCTGGATCCTGGGGGCCCAGGAGGATGGGCCGACGCCTTCGGTGGTGTCGTCGGATCGACCCCACATCGAGCTAAGCCGAGGCGGCGGCGACATCCCGTCCCGTTCGGCCGACAACCTGTTCTGGTTGGGGCGCTACCTGGAGCGGGCCGAGGGGCTGGCGCGCCTATTGCGCTGCTGCATCGTGCGACTCGACGAGCAGGGGAGGCCGGGAAGCCCTTTAGAGACGCCTCTGCTGCTGGATCTGCTGAAGGCGGCTTCGTTGAGCGGGCCGGGGGCACCACGGGGGGCGGTGGACCGGGCGGCTTGCCGTTCGCGCATTCTGGAAATGGTGTCCGAGGGCAAGGACGGCGACGGGATCCGCGCCATCTGCGAGCATCTGCAGCGGCTGTCCGGCACGGTGCGCGACCGCATCTCGCACGAAGGCTGGCGTTTGCTGGCCCATCAGTTCGAGCTAAGCCGGCGCGAGTGCAAGACGCTGCGCGAGTCGCAGAGCATGCTCGAAGAGCTGATTACCGGGTTCTCTTCCTTTTCGGGGCTGGTCACCGAGAACATGACCCGTAGCCACGGTTGGCGCTTTCTAGAGATGGGTCGCCGGTTAGAGCGAGCGGTCACCATGGTCGACCTGCTGCTGCGCACCCTGGGGCACCATCTCGAGTTCGAGGACGCGGTGCTAGAGGCGCTGTTAGAGGTGGCTGACGCCACCCGAACTTACCGTCGGCGCTATCCGGCCGGGCTGCAGTTGGCGCCGGTGCTGGACCTGCTGCTGGCCGACGAATCGAACCCGCGCTCGGTGGCCTTTCAGCTGAACTTGCTGGACACCCATCTGCATCAACTGCCCGGTCGGTCGCACATGTCGCTGCCGAACCCGGAAGAGCGTTTGATCCTGCAGAGCGTTTCCAAAGTGAAGTTGGCCGACATCTACGACCTGGTCCGGGTGGGAGAGGGACGGCGCAGGCCGGCTCTCAAGCGTCTGCTCAAGGACCTGAGCAAGGAACTGCCGCTGCTGTCGGACCTTTTGGTGCGCAAATACTTGAGTCATCTGGCGGTGAAATCGCAGAGCGCGGGCTTTGGTCGGGAGGCGCTTCCGTGAGCGCGCCGTCTCGCTATTCGGTGCGTCATCAGACGCGCTATCTTTATACCGACCAGGTGGCGATCAGCTACAACCGGGTGCACTGTCAGCCCCGGCCGTGCCCCTGGCAGACTTTTGCCCAGGCGGGGCTAGCTATCGATCCCGAGCCGGCTTATCTGGCGCGGCAGACCGACTTCTTCGGCAACCCGGTGACGTTTTTTACGGTTCAGGAGCCGCACGAGGATCTTTCCGTGACGGTGCTGTTCGAGGCTGTGGTGTCGCCGCGGACCTACGGGCCCTTGAGTTTGGGCTGGGAAGAGGTGGCCGGGCTGTTGACTCGGCCACGGGATGGGGAGGGGTTGGAGGCCAGCCAGTTCCGTTTCCCGTCGGCCTGGGTCGAGGTGTCCGAACCGCTGCGTCGTTTCGCGGCGCGCTCGTTTCCGGCGGGGCGCAGTGTGTTCGACGGGGCGCGCGACCTGTGCCATCGCATCTACTCGGAGTTCACTTTCGATGCCGAGGCGACGACGATCGCGACCCCGGTGCAGGACGTCCTGGACAGCAAGCGGGGCGTTTGTCAGGACTTTGCCCACCTGTTCATCGGGGCGATGCGCAGCATGGGGTTGGCGGCGCGCTACGTGAGCGGCTACATCCTGACCATGCCGCCTCCGGGGCAGGAGCGGCTGCAGGGGGCGGATGCCAGCCACGCCTGGGTCTCGGTCTGGGCGCCGCCGCTGGGCTGGGTGGACTTAGATCCGACCAACGATCTGGTAGTCTCGGACCAGCACGTGACCCTGGCCTGGGGGCGAGACTTCCACGACGTCTCTCCGATGCGAGGCGTGGTGCTGGGCGGAGGCGCCCAGGTGGTGAAGGTCGGAGTCGACGTCGTCCCGGCTGGCGAGAAGCGTCGCTAGAGTTCTAGGCGACGGAGAGAGGCACGTCGTCCCCCTGATTGCTCTTGAGGTAATGGCTATACGCGTCGGTCGCGCGGCTGAGGAGAAGCCAGAAGTTTCCGAGAGTGTAGAGAAGGGCGGCCACCCCGGCCAGACCTAGCACGGCAGAAGTTACCACGACCAGAGTCTCGCTGCGGGCATAGATCCTGAGAAAGAGAAAGACGAACAACGCGATAATCGGCACGCCGACAAGGCAGCCAAGACCGTAGTAAACTTGCTTGTTCTTGGTCTGGAGAGCAGCGTCGCATGTCTCGATAGCCAGGTTATCCAAGTAGACTAGGAGCAGCGGTATCTGCCAGAGGAGACAGGTGGTGAGGATTTCTGCGTGGGGGGCCGTGCTGAGGCTAATAAGCCCCACGGTATCGAAAATCAACCCAGTACCGATTAGGTAACGACCCGCGGGAATGCCTAGCAGCGCCCGTTTGACCAACGCCGCAAGGAGCGCTATGGCGAAAAGGAAGATGGCCTCTAAATCCTCGGAGAGAAAGCCGCGACGCTGGCTGAGTATCGAAAAGGTCAGAGCCATAACCAGCAAGACCTTGAGCAAGACCATCCCAACCCTACCTCTTCTGACGCTTGTCTCTACGGGCAACATCGCGCCAACTTCTTCAAGCTTGGCCAACTCCCCTGGACCTCAGTTCCCAGGGGCGAAAAGTGATCGAACAAAAACGACATGCCGAGGGATTGACGATTGGCTAGAAATGGACGTCTGTGGCCTGGAGTAGGGCGGCGGGGTGGAGGGGGTCGTCGCCGTCGGTGACCATCAGGATGCGGCCGTCGTCGAGGGCCTCCACGCCTTCGACTTTCCACGGGCCGTCCAGGCTGACCATGCTCAGCGTTCCATCTAGCAGGCTGTAGCGTCCCAGCACGGAGCCCAGGATGGCGCCGTCGTCGTACGGGTTGTCGGTGTCCTCGGCGGCGGCAGAGATTAACAGGTGGTGCGGGCCGTAAGCGGTCAGGTCGGTGAGCGTGAGTCGAACTCCCATCACCGTCCCCAGTCCCACCGGCTTGCACTCTTTAAGGAGATTCGGGCCCCAGGCTCGTCCTTCGGCCAGGCACGCCAGGGCGGCCGCCAGGTCGAGTTCGACAAGTTCGTTGCGCCCCTCGGCGCTATTGCCGCGCTGGCCCAGGAAGAGTCGCCCTCCAACCACCGCCACCCCTTCGATGTTCCGTTCTCGGTAGGGCAAACCCGCATACAGCGGGGTCAGGTCAAAGACCAGAGCGGCTCCATCGACCTCGCCACAGTCGTAAAGCGGCTGAAGGACCCCGCGACAGCGCCCGGGGGTCGAGCCCGAGCCCAGCGTCAGCAGCGCCTGACCGGAGCTCCAGGGGACAACCGTCATCGACTCGAGGTCGGGCTTAGCCTTCTTGCGCTCGACTTCGTCGGGGCTGAGCACGGTATCGGTGAAGAGCGGATGAACTCTCCCGGGCTCGTTGCTGCCCAGGCGAAAGGTGCTGACCACCACGCCGTCATCAGGCACGACATGCAGCCACTCTCCCGTCCTGGCCATCCCGCTCGCGGCCGAGATGTGAGAGGGCAGCCCGGGGAGCAGCGGAGCCTCCAGGTCGAGATGGCGCAGCACGGTCAATCGCATCGTCCGGGGTTCGTCCTCTCCTCGACCCTCCCTAGGCGACGGGAGACGGCGCGTCCAGGGTTTGGCGGGCGAGCACCGAAGTCCTCCACGACCTCCAGCCCCGCCTCCCGGAATCTCTTGGTGCTCTATTTGGACACCGTGGTGTCCAAACGG
>JAEXNA010000197.1 GCA_023447635.1 Vulcanimicrobiota bacterium
CCCTCCAACCGCCCCCTCCCGGCCCGGCCTCGTAGGAAAGCTTCCGAAGAGGGAGAACCAGGGCTGGTCTCGGAGTCTCCCCCAGAGCTACCGTCGACCAAAATTATCCTGAATGGAGAGAGTTTAGGCCTAAGAGCCTGACTGGCTAGACTAACTTTCGTCTTGGCTAGTATAAGTTCTTCGGGTATTCTACACGGCATATGAACAGCTATGCGCCGGGCACGACCTACGACGAGATGTTCGGGCCCGACGGCTCGGTCCGTCCCCACTACTCCGACTTCGCCGAGGTTTTCGAAAGCCTCGGCAAGGAAGAGCTGAAGGCTCGCCGCCAGGCCGCCGACCTCTCTTTCCTCCATCAAGGTGTGACTTTCACCGTCTACGGCCACGAGGACGCGACGGAGAAAGTGTTCCCTTACGACATCGTTCCCCGCATCATGACCCCCGGCGAGTGGCAGCCGATCGAGGAAGGGCTGAAGCAGCGCATCACCGCGCTGAACCTGTTCCTCGAAGACATCTACCACGAAGCGCGTATCCTCAAGGACAAAGTGCTGCCGCCCTGGCTGCTCTACAGCTGCCGCCACTACCGTCGCGAGATGCAAGGCGTGCGCGTCCCCAAAGGGATCTACATCTCCATCGTGGGCACCGACCTGATCCGGGCCGAAAACGGACAGTTCTACGTGCTCGAAGACAACCTGCGCGTGCCTTCCGGCGTCAGCTACATGCTGGCCAACCGCAAGGTGATGAAGCAGACCTTCCCCGCGCTGTTCCATCGCTACGGCGTGCGCTCGGTCGACAGCTACCCTCAGGCGCTGCTGAAAACGCTGAAATCGCTTAGCAACGCCGACAACCCCAGCGTGGTCGTGCTGACCCCCGGCATCTACAACTCGGCCTACTACGAGCACACCCTGCTGGCTCGCGAGATGGGCGTCGAGTTGGTGGAAGGGCGCGACCTGCTGGTGCACGACAACATCGTGTACATGCGCACGACCAGCGGATTGCGCCGGGTCGACGTGATCTACCGCCGCGTCGACGACGACTTCGTGGACCCGCTGGCCTTCCGGCCCGATTCCGCTCTGGGCGTGCCCGGCCTGTTCAACGCCTACCGCCACGGCAAGGTGGCGTTGGCCAACGCCATCGGAACGGGTGTGGCCGACGACAAAGCGCTGTACGCCTACGTGCCGGCCATCATCAAGTATTACCTGGGTCAGGACTCGATTCTGCCCAACGTCGAAACCTACCTGATGACCGACGACGCCCAGCGTCAGCACACCCTGGCCAACCTGGACAAACTGGTGGTCAAGGCGGTCGGAGAGTCCGGCGGTTACGGAATGCTGATCGGTCCGCACAGCACCAAAGCCGAGCAGGACGAAATGGCCAAAGCGATCCAGGAAGAGCCGCGCAACTGGATCGCGCAGCCCACCCTGGACCTGTCCCAGGCGCCCTGCTACATGGACGAAAAATTGCAGCCCCGACGCGTCGACCTGCGGCCCTACGTGCTTTACGGCGACGGTAAGATCCGCATCGTTCCCGGCGGCTTGACCCGGGTGGCCCTGAAAGAAGGGTCGCTGGTGGTGAACTCGTCCCAGGGCGGCGGCAGTAAAGACACCTGGGTGCTGGCCGACGAGGAGGTCCTTTGAGCGACACGATGTTGAGCCGCGTGGCCGACCATCTCTACTGGATGGGCCGCTACGTGGAACGAACCGAACATACCGCGCGCGTCCTGAACGTGCAGACCCACCTGGCGCTGGAAGAATCTCCGACCAACCGGACCCGACGGATGCGCCACGTCTTGAACGCGCTGCGCCAGCCCGATCTGGCCGTGGGGTCGTTCGAAGAGGCGGCGCTGATCCTGACGCTCGACGCGGGGAACCCCGCTTCGGTGCGCTCCTGCGTGCGTCTGGCTCGCGAGAACGCGCGCCAGATCCGCGAGCGCATCTCGAGCGAGATGTGGGAACAGGTCAACCGCATGCACCTGCACGTGAACCAGGCCGAGCGCTCCAAAGACCTGGTCGACCAACCGCACGAGGTGTACAACGGCGTGCTGGTGGGATCGCACCTGTTCAACGGGGTGACCGATTCGACCATGTCGCACGACCAGGGATGGCAGTTCATCCAGGTCGGACGCTGGTTGGAGAGGGCCGGCCTGCTGGTCAGCCTGCTGGACACCCATCTGAGGGGAGAGGGAACCAACAGCTACCTCGACTGGCTGGGCCTTTTGAAGTCTTGCACCGCCTACGAGGCGTTCCGCAAGAAGATCGGCTCGGACTTCGACCCGGTGTGTGTGGGAGAGTTCCTGATCCTGAGCGAGACCTTCCCTCACTCCCTGCGCTTTGCCGTAACCGAGCTTCGCCGGTCGCTGCAAGAACTGGCCGAGGAGACGGAAAACCGCAAGACCCGCGAACTGGATCGCGTGCTCGGTAAGATGCATCACGATCTGGAGTACGCTCGTGCCGAAGAAGTCGTGCACGGCGACCTGGCCGCCTACTTCGAACGTTTCCGTCAGGATCTGATGCGCGTTCACACTCTGCTTTACCGCCTTTATATCTCCTGGGAGGTCGAATTTTGAGTACCCTCTACCAGATCCGCCACGTGACCCGTCATCGCTACGAGACCGCCGTGTCCGAAAGCGTGATGGAAGTGCGCAAGTGCCCCTTGAGCATCGGTCACCAGCGCTGCCTGAACTTCACCCTGACGGTGTCGCCCAACGCCACCGTGTTTGCCTACGACGATTCGATGGGGAACACAGTGAACCACTTCGACGTGCCTCAACCGCACCGTCAGCTTTCGGTGACCGCCGAAGCGCTGGTCGAAGTGAAAGAGTTCACCACCCTGCCGGGGTCCCTGGGGATGGAAAGCTGGGAGACTTTGAAGGCCGAGACCTCGGGCTTCGAGTTCCTGGACTTCTTGCTGCCCAGTCCGCTGATCCGCCCTTCGCGTCTGCTGGGAGAGTTCTACGAGCAGGTCGGTCCTCAACCGGACGAAGACCCGCTGAACTTCCTCCGCCGTCTGCAGAACGAGATCGCTACGCGCTTCGCCTATGTGCCGCAGAGCACCCAGGTCGACTCGCCGGTCGACATCGTGCTGGACTCGAAAGAGGGCGTCTGTCAGGACTTCGCCCATATTATGGTGGGAGTGGCCCGACTAGCGCAGATCCCCGCCCGCTACGTGAGCGGCTACCTGCATCACCGCTCGGACCTGTCCGATCGCTCCTCGCGGGACGCCACCCACGCCTGGGCCGAGGCGTTCCTACCCGGACTGGGCTGGGTTGGCTTCGACCCGACCAACAACATCCTGGCGCAGGAGCGACACATCCGCACCTCGCTGGGCCGAGACTACCGCGACGTCCCGCCCACTCGTGGAGTGTACCGTGGCCAGCCCGCCAGCGAGCTCAGCGTGGCCGTCCAGGTGCACCCGGCGGACATGCCCAACGTGCAAGACGAATTCCGCCGCATGGCCGAATCCGACCTGCCCACGGAAGAGTCGTACAACATCGAAGCCGAGCAGCAAGCCGCCCAGCAGCAGCAGTAGTAGTAGCAGCAGCAGAGCCCCGCGCGCCCCACCCG